>NZ_JAOCBT010000003.1:0-440408 GCF_029840045.1 Pseudomonas sp. GD03903
TTTTTCGGCGAGAGAGGGGCGTGTACTGGAGGCTTCTCCAGCCACAGTTCCACTTGTGACTGGTAGGATTCAGGCCGACCGCTGCTGCAGCATCCGAACTGCCGATGCCTTGCTTGCGAACGGTCAGTCAGTCCTCGCGCGGTAGTTCCTTGGCCCTGACCAGGCGCAGAGCGGGGCGTTGTTTGTGGGGACTGTTTATAAAGCGTGCTTTCATAGTGTCTCCTTGCAGATACACAAACGCCCGGTCAGCGCAGAGCTGACCGGGCGTTATGGGGAATGAAAATGGGGACGGAGGTCAGCCGCAGAAGCGGCTCCTAGGTTCGGCTGGGGCAATTTGCAGTGTTCGGGGTGGGGACCGTGGCGCCGAGCCCGAAACAAGCTGGGTTATGGGGCCTTAGCGCATCGAGACAACCTTTCTGTCCTGGTTGTCATTGACGGCTGAGACCGACAGGTTGTTAGTAGCTGCTTCTTGGGTATACCCGCCCCACCACGCTGTCAGCGGGAAGTTGCGCTCACTGATGTCGTATTGTTTGCCTTCCAAGAGTCCAGCATGTCTGCCCATTGCTGCATCATCTCGGCCCTATCACTCAGATACTCGGCATGGTTGTAGGTGCGTCTGACGGCGTTCTGCTCAGTATGTGCGAGCTGTCTTTCGATCCAGTCTGCGGAGAAACCCATTTCATTAAGTCTGGTGCTTCCTGTCGTCCGGGTGGCATGTGGACTGTACTTGCCGCCCCAGCCTAGGGTGTTAAGCATCTGGCGAAACGAGGCTGAGACCATCGGGCGTGTGCGCTCGTCTCGATGTGGAAACACATGAGTGTATTTGCCGGTGATACCTTGAAGAGTCTGCAGCATTTCGACCGCCTGCCTTGGGAGCGGGGTCGTGTGCTCCTTTCGCTTTTTCATTCGCTCGGCAGGGATGCGCCATAGGCCCTTATCTAGGTCAAATTCCGACCATTGAGCCTCCACCGCTTCATTTGGCCGGCACAAAGTTAGCCACATAAGTCGGAAAGCGCAGAGGGTTTCATGGCGCCCGCCGTGGGATTCGACATCCCGCAGTAGCTGGCCAATTTCATCCGTAGAGAGTGGACGTTTGTGTTGTGTCTTATTGGCAGGCAGCGCTTTTCGGACTGGGTGTACGGGATCACTGTTGGCACGTAGCGTTGAGATTGCCAGCTCGAATACGCCGGACATGGTCCGCTTGGCTTCGGCGGCTACAGATGGGCCGTTGTCCCGTGCCGCTCCTTTGAGCACTTCAAGGATGTGGGCGGGGGTGATGGTTTTGATCGGAAGATTTCCGATTTTCGGAAAGACGACGCGTTTCAGCATATTGAGTCGTCTAGATTTGGTGATCTCCTCCCACTCCTTCAGCGACAGCCACTCTTTGGTGACCGCTTCAAAAGTGATCGCTCTCTCATGCTCACGTTTCACCCGTTCGTGTTGGCGATGGTGCGCGGGATTGATGCCTTGTACAACCAATGATCGCGCCTTTACGCGTTCATCACGGGCTTCTGAAAGGGTGAAACGACGTCCTCTTCGGCGCTCCTCGGATTGCTCGGGCGTTTCGCCCTTGGTGGCGATCACATATTCCCCGATGGCGAACACACTTTCTTTCCTAACGCTGCCGTCGCTCAGCTCGAATCGATAGCGCCACGCCTTAACTCCGTTGGGTTTCACCTCCAGATAGAGCCCATTTCCGTCTGTTAGTTTGTAGGGCTTTTCCTTTGGTTTAGCAGTACGGCACTCAGTGTCGGTAAGCGGCATGGCTGCATCTCTCTATCTGTACCCGGTATTTTGATGATGGCGTCAGAGCTGTACCCGGTAGCGTACCCGGTAAGGTCGCGGATCGTATAGGGTCTTGATAGATCTTGCTGGAAAATAAAAACCCCTTAAAGTGGTGTTCTTTAAGGGGTCGGTGTCCTATAGCGTCCGATAGAATCTAAATTTCTATTTAGACGTTGAAGCGGAAATGCATCACGTCGCCGTCCTTGACGATGTATTCCTTGCCTTCCAGGCGCCATTTGCCGGCTTCTTTCGCACCCTGTTCGCCTTTGAACTGGATGAAATCGTCGTAGGCAACCACTTCGGCGCGGATGAAGCCTTTTTCGAAGTCGGTGTGGATCACGGCGGCGGCCTGCGGGGCGGTGGCGCCGACGCGGACGGTCCAGGCGCGGACTTCCTTCACACCGGCGGTGAAGTAGGTCTGCAGGTGCAGCAGTTCGTAGCCGGCGCGGATCACGCGGTTCAGGCCGGGTTCTTCGAGACCAAGGGATTCGAGGAACATGTCCTTCTCTTCGCCGTCGTCGAGCTCGGCGATCTCGGCTTCGATCTTGTTGCACACCGGCACGACCATGGCGCCTTCTTCTTCGGCGATGGCTCGGACGACGTCCAGGTGCGGGTTGTTCTCGAAGCCGTCTTCGGCAACGTTGGCGATGTACATGACCGGTTTGCTGGTCAGCAGGTGGAAGCCACGCACGCCACGCTTTTCGTCATCACTCATGTTTTTCATCAGCGAGCGGGCGGGTTTGCCTTCGCTGAAGTGGGGGATGAGCTTTTCCAGCAGGGCTTTTTGCGCCAGGGCTTCCTTGTCGCCGCCCTTGGCGTTGCGCGCGACTTTCTGCAGTTGCTTCTCGCAGCTGTCGAGGTCGGCGAAGATCAGTTCGAGGTCGATGATCTCGATGTCGCGCTTGGGGTCGACGCTGTTGGAAACGTGGATGACGTTCTCGTCTTCGAAGCAGCGGACGACGTGGGCGATGGCGTCAGTCTCACGGATGTTGGCGAGGAACTTGTTGCCCAGGCCTTCACCCTTGGAAGCGCCCGCTACGAGGCCGGCGATGTCGACGAACTCCATGGTGGTCGGGATCACGCGCTCGGGCTTGACGATCTCGGCCAGCGCATCGAGACGCGCATCGGGCATCGGCACGATGCCGCTGTTGGGCTCGATGGTGCAGAAGGGGAAGTTTTCCGCCGCGATGCCGGATTTGGTCAGGGCGTTGAACAGGGTGGACTTGCCGACGTTGGGCAGGCCGACGATGCCGCAGTTGAATCCCATGCTAGGTCCCTCGCGCCACGTGGCGGAAATAGAGGTGTAATCAGGCCTTCTGGCTGTGCAGCTTCTGCATCGCGCGGGTCCAATCCCCGTCGAGCATTTCCGGCAGCACGCCGAGGGCGAAGTCGATGCTGGTGTCGAGCAGTTCCTGTTCGGCGCGCGGGGCGCGGCCAAGAACGAAACCGGAAACCAGGCTGCTGTGCCCCGGATGGCCGATGCCAAGCCGCAGGCGATGGAAACCGTTCTGGTTGCCGAGCTGGGCGATGATGTCGCGCAGTCCGTTGTGCCCGCCGTGTCCGCCGCCCTTCTTGAGCTTGGCGACGCCGGGAGGCATGTCGAGTTCGTCGTGGGCCACCAGGATGGCTTCGACCGGAATGCGGAAGAATCCGGCGAGCGCCGCCACGGCTTGGCCGCTGCGGTTCATGTAGGTGGTGGGAATCAGCAGACGAACATCGCGGCCCTTGTGGCTGAACTTGCCGACCAGGCCGAAGTATTTCTTGTCGAGAGACAGGTTCGCGCGCTGCGCGTCCGCCAGTCGCTCAACGAAAAGGGCCCCCGCGTTATGCCGGGTCTGGTCGTATTCAGGGCCTGGATTTCCCAGGCCAACGATCAGTTGTACGGCAGTCACGACGGGGGCCCCTTCCTTAAAGGCAATGGTGCGCGCGATTACTCGGCAGCAGCTTCGCCTTCACCTTCTTCTTTCACTACGCGGGAAGCGTGGATGTTGGCGACGGCCAGGTCGTTACCGTGGGCCAGTTGCACCAGCTCTACGCCTTTCGGCAGTTTCAGATCGGACAGGTGAACGATCTGACCCAGTTCTACCTTGGCCAGGTCGACTTCGATGAATTCCGGCAGGTCTTTCGGCAGGCAGGAAACTTCGACTTCGGAGATCACGTGGGAGATCTCGCCGCCGCCAGTCTTGACGCCAGCAGCAGTGGCTTCGTTCAGGAAGTGCAGCGGAACGTGAGCGGTCAGCTTCTGGCCGGCAACGACGCGCTGGAAGTCAGCGTGCATGACGAAGCCTTTCGACGGATGGCGCTGCAGGGCCTTGATCAGTACGGTTTCCTTGGCGGAACCGACGTTCAGGCTGATCACGTGGCTGAAGGCAGCCTCGTTTTCCAGCAGTTTGGAAATCTCGCGCAGTTCCAGGGTGACGGATTGCGGGGCTTTTTCGCCGCCGTAGATCACAGCCGGGATCAGGCCAGCATTACGACGCAGGCGGCGGCTCGCACCTTTCCCCAGGTCGGAACGCTCTTGGGCATTCAGTACAAAATCAACCATTTGTATATCTCCAAAATGACAAGATCGCCCGGACGCTTGCGACCAGCGTTCGGGCGATTTTGCTGATGCTTCGCCGACATGGCGAAGCGCTTTACGTCAGACCTGTTCCGCCTTAGCGGAACATGGCGCTGATCGATTCTTCATTGCTGATGCGGCGCATGGCTTCAGCGACAACCGGAGCAATGTCCAGCTGGCGGATGCGGCCACAGGCTTGCGCAGCAGCGGACAGCGGGATGGTGTTGGTCACCACCAGCTCGTCCAGTACGGAATTCTCGATGTTCTCGATGGCACGGCCGGACAGCACCGGGTGGGTGCAGTAGGCGATGACCTTGGCGGCGCCGTGCTCTTTCAGAGCCTTGGCGGCGTGGCCGAGAGTGCCAGCGGTATCGACCATGTCGTCGACCAGTACGCAGGTACGGCCTTCGACATCACCGATGATGTGCATGACTTCGGACTGGTTGGCCTTCGGACGACGCTTGTCGATGATGGCCAGGTCGACGCCCAGGGACTTGGCGACGGCGCGCGCACGCACCACACCACCAATGTCCGGGGAGACGATCATCAGGTTCTCGAAGCGCTGGTCTTCGATGTCATCGACCAGTACGGGCGAGCCGTAGATGTTGTCGACGGGGATATCGAAGAAGCCCTGGATCTGGTCGGCGTGCAGGTCAACGGTGAGAACGCGGTTGACGCCTACGACGGTCAGCATGTCGGCAACGACTTTGGCGCTGATGGCCACGCGAGCGGAACGCGGACGGCGATCCTGGCGGGCGTAACCGAAGTAGGGAATGACTGCCGTGATACGAGTCGCCGAGGAGCGGCGGAAGGCATCGGCCATCACTACCAGTTCCATCAGGTTGTCGTTGGTCGGTGCGCAGGTCGGCTGGATCAGGAAGACGTCCTTACCACGAACGTTTTCATTGATCTCAACGCTGATTTCGCCGTCGGAGAATTTGCCGACAGAAACGTCACCGAGGGGGATGTGCAGCTGCCGTACGACACGGCGTGCCAGATCGGGGTTGGCGTTCCCCGTGAAAACCATCATTTTGGACACGCTGCGGTACCTGTGTCGGCTTGAGGGTAGGCCCGGTTGAGCCAGAAGAAAATGGCAGGGGCGGCTGGATTCGAACCAACGCATGGCAGGATCAAAACCTGCTGCCTTACCGCTTGGCGACGCCCCTGTAGCTTACAACTTGCGGAGCAATGTGTTCGTTGACGCTGTACGTTAAACCCTGTGGGTTAATGGCAGGGGCGGCTGGATTCGAACCAACGCATGGCAGGATCAAAACCTGCTGCCTTACCGCTTGGCGACGCCCCTGTATCGTACAACCGATTACATTGCTGCTTCTCAGGCCTGGTTTTGCAGCTTGCGGTGCAACATCGAGATGTTACGGCCCTGGGCAACAAAACTCGGCAGAGTGGCCGGAAGTTGGCGGCGAACTTTATCAGCATCGCCTTTGTTTGGGAAGCTCCCAAACACACAAGCTCCGGTGCCGGTCAATCTCGCTTCGGTAAATTTACCTAGCTGGATCAGTGCGTTACGTACATCTGGGTAACGCTTCTCGACGACCGGCTGGCAGTCGTTATGACCGTCCACCCCGAGAAGGCTGCGAACTTTAATGGGCGGAGTATCCCGTGTCAACTCGGGATCGGAGAAAACTTCTGCTGTGGAGACAAAGACTTGCGGCACAACGACGAGGAACCAGGGCTCTTCCAGTTCAACCGGCGTGAGCTGTTCGCCAACGCCTTCGGCGAATGCGGCGCGGCCGCGCACGAATACCGGGACGTCTGCGCCCAGGCTCAGGCCCAGCGCCGCGAGTCGGTCTTCGTCCCAGTCGAGCTGCCACAGATGATTGAGCGCGAGCAGGGTGGTGGCGGCGTCAGAACTGCCGCCGCCGATGCCACCGCCCATGGGCAGGCGCTTGTCCAGCCAGATGTCGGCGCCCAGCTTGGTGCCGGATTGTTCCTGCAGCCGGCGCGCGGCTTTCACGATCAGGTTGCTGTCGTGGGGAACACCGTCGATCTCGGTGTTCAGGCGGATTTCGCCATCCTCGCGAACAGCGAACTGGAGCTCGTCGCCGTGATCGAGAAATTGGAACAGGGTCTGCAGCTCGTGATAGCCGTCGGCGCGGCGACCGGTGATGTGCAGGAACAGGTTGAGCTTGGCCGGTGCCGGCAGGGTCAGGCGGTCCGGCATGTCACTGCTGGTCCGCAGAGTTCGGCTGGCCGCTGCCCAGTTGGCGCGGCTGCCAGGTCTTCACCACCAGGGTGACGTCGAGGTCCTGGCCATGCAGCTTCAGGCGTTCGGGCAGCCAGTAGCCGTTCTGTTCGCTGTAGCGGGTGTATTCCACATCCCAGCCGTCCTGCTGCAGCTTGGCCAGGCGGCTGTCGCCGTCGAGGGTCAGGCGGCTCTTGCTGTCGGGGGCGGGCAGGCCGCGAATCCACCAGAGCAGGTGGGAAACCGGCAGGCGCCAGCCCATCTGCTGTTCCAGCAGTTCTTCGGGGGAGGCCGCCTCATAGCGGCCCTGGCCGGCGACTTCCAGGGTCACGGCGCCTTCACGCCCGGTCAGGCGCGCGGCGCCGCGGCCGAGCGGGCCGGAGAGGCGGATGTCGTAGTAGTCCTGGCGCTGCAACCAGAACAGGGTGCCGCTGCCGGAATCCTTGGGCGCGCGGATGCCCACCTTGCCGTCGATCTGCCAGCCGTCGAGGGTGGCGATGCGGGCCTTGTGGGCATTCCAGGCGGTGGCGTTGCCCTGGCCTTCCAGGGCTTCGTGGGTGCCGAAGCTGGAGCAACCGGCGAGCAGGGCCAGCGCGGCAGCGCCGATCAGGTGACGTAAGCGCATAGATCAGAGGGTTCCGGAGCCGGTCAGGCGCAGCATGGTGTCGCGCAGGACGGCGCTGTCAGGCTGGCTTTGCAGGGCAGTGGCCCAGACTTTTCGGGCTTCGCTCTGCTTGCCCTGGGCCCAGAGCACTTCGCCCAGGTGCGCAGCCACTTCGTGGTCGGGGAAGCGTTCCAGCGCCTTGCGCAGGTAGGTTTCCGCTTCGCTGAGGTTGCCCAGGCGGTAATTCACCCAGCCCAGGCTGTCGAGGATCGCAGGGTCGTCCGGGTTCAGCGCGTGGGCCTTCTGGATCAGATCACGGGCTTCGCCGTAGCGGGTGGTGCGATCAGCCAGGGTGTAGCCCAGCGCGTTGAGCGCCATGGCGTTGTCTGGCTCGCGCTGGATGATCAGGCGCAGGTCCTGCTCCATCTGCGCCAGGTCGTTGCGCTTCTCGGCGAGCATGGAGCGGGTGTAGAGCAGGTTGAGGTCATCCGGGAACTGCTTGAGGCCCTGCTGGATGACGCTCCAGGCGCGATCGACCTGGTCGCGGTTGGACAGGCCCTCGGCTTCGATCAGGTACAGCTGGATGGCGTAGTCCGGCTGGCGGTCGCGGGTTTCGGCGAGACGGCGCGAGGCGTCGTCGTAGCGCTTCTGGTCCAGCAGGATTTCGGTAGAGCGCAACTGGGCCGGGAGGAAGTCGTTGCCCGGACCGACCAGGGCGTATTCCTTGAGCGCGGTCTCGGGGTCCTTCTGCTCCTCGGCCAGGCGGCCCAGGTTGAAGTGGGCGGAGTCGACATGACTGTCGCGCTCCACCAGTTCCTGCAGGTAGACCTTGGCTTCGTCCCAGGCCTGGGCTTCGAGGCAGACCAGCGCCAGGGAGAAGCGCAGGTCGTCGTCGTCGGGGAACTGCTCGACCAGCGCGGAGAACTCGGCCTTGGCGTCTTCCAGGCGGTTCTGCTCCACCAGCAGGCGGGCGTAGGCGAGGTGGACGCGCTTGTCGTCCGGATGCTCCTTGATGCCGGCCTTGAGCAGCGGCAGCGCTTCATCGCTGCGCTTCATGCTCTGCAACAGGCGGGCGCGCAGCAGCAGCGGGGCGACGTCGTGCTTGCTGGCGGAATTGTCTTCGAGCAGGTGCAGGGCTTCCTGCGGGCGGCCGTCCTGTTGCAGCAGCAGGGCCTTGCCGAACAGCAGTTGGCCGTTGTCCGGGTACTTCTTCAGCAGGCGGTCGAAGCTCTGCAGCAGGCCGGCGCGGGTATCCGGATCGGTCTCGGCGGCGGACAGTGCGAGGAAGTCGAAGTGGGTGTCGCCCTGGCCGTTGAGGACCTTCTCCATGTACACCATGGATTCGTCGTACTGGCCGGTGCGCGCCAACTGGATGGCGGCGGCGCGCTGGGCATCGAGGTTGTCCGGCGCGGCCTTGGCCCAGATCAGCGAAGTGTCCAGGGCTTCCTGGTCGGCACCCAGGTACTCGGCGATGCGGAAGGCGCGTTCGGCGACGCCCGGATCACGGGTTTCCTTGGCCTGCTCGACGTAGTTGGCGAGGGCGATATCGAAGCGGTTGCGCTGGCCGGCGAGCTCGGCGGTGAGCAGCGAGTACATCGTGTCCTCGCTGAAGGAGCCGTATTTCTGGTCCTTTTGCGCAGCCGCGGTCTTGTCCTTCTCCGCGGAAGCACTGTCGGTGTTTTTCTGTGTAAGAGACTGGCAGCCGCCGAGCAGCAGCAGAGCAGTCAGCAGCGCAAGAGACTTGTTCATAGAGGAAGGACGAGGGCCTGACCTGCGAAATGGGACCATCATGACATAAGGAAAGTGCCAATCCCATGGGCAAGCGCCGCTGGAAGGCCTGTATACGATTTGCAGTGTGCGATCCGTCGTGGGTGGTTGTCCTTAACAAGGCTAAGTAGGACAATTGCGGGCTTTCCGATCAGCATCAGCGATTCTGCATGGCCTTCATTGCCCTCGGCATCAACCACAAGACCGCGTCCGTGGCCGTTCGCGAGCGCGTGGCGTTTACTCCCGAGCAGATGGTCGAGGCGCTGCAGCTGCTGTGCAGGCTGACGTCCAGCCGCGAAGCCGCGATCCTCTCCACCTGCAACCGCAGCGAACTCTACCTGGAGATCGAACATCCGGACGCCGGCGATGTGCTGGCCTGGCTGGCCGATTACCACAATCTGGGTATCGACGACCTGCGCGCCTGCGCCTACGTCCACCAGGATGAGGAAGCGGTGCGCCACATGATGCGCGTTGCCGCCGGCCTGGACTCCATGGTGCTGGGCGAGCCGCAGATCCTTGGCCAGATGAAGTCCGCCTACGCCGTGGCCCGCGAGGCCGGCACCGTCGGGCCGATGCTCGGGCGGTTGTTCCAGGCCACCTTCAGCACCGCCAAGACCGTGCGCACCGATACCGCCATCGGCGAGAACCCGGTGTCCGTGGCCTTTGCAGCGGTAAGCCTGGCCCGGCAGATATTCAGCGACCTGAGTCGCAGCCAGGCGCTGCTGATCGGCGCCGGCGAGACCATCACCCTGGTCGCCCGCCACCTGCACGAGCAGGGCGTGAAGCGCATCGTGGTTGCCAACCGTACCCTGGAGCGTGCCAGCCTGCTGGCCGAGCAGTTTGGCGCCCGCGCCATCCTGCTGGCGGACATGCCGGACGAGCTGGTCAACAGCGACATCGTCATCAGTTCCACCGCCAGCCAGTTGCCGATCCTCGGCAAGGGCGCGGTGGAGCGTGCGCTGAAGCAGCGCCGGCACAAGCCGATGTTCATGGTCGATATCGCCGTCCCGCGGGACATCGAGCCGGAAGTCGGCGAGCTGGAAGACGTCTACCTCTATAGCGTCGACGACCTCCACGAAGTGGTCGCGGAAAACCTCAAGAGCCGCCAGGGCGCGGCCCAGGCCGCCGAGGAACTGGTTGGCGACGGTGTACACGAATTCATGCTGCGCCTGCGCGAGCTGGCTGCGGTCGACGTGCTGCGAGCTTACCGCCAGCAGGCCGAGCGCCTGCGTGACGAGGAAACCCAGAAGGCCCAGCGCCTGCTGGCCAACGGCGCCGACCCGATGGAAGTCATCGCCCAGCTCAGCCGTGGCCTGACCAACAAATTACTGCATGCCCCCAGCGTGCAGATGAAGAAACTCTCCGCCGAGGGCCGCATCGATGCGTTGGCCGTCGCGCAGGAACTGTTCGCCCTCGAGGAGGGCACTGACAAGCGATGAAAGCTTCCCTCCTGAAAAAGCTGGATATCCTCAGCGACCGCTATGAAGAGCTCACCGCTCTGCTGGGCGACGCCGAGGTGATCAGCGACCAGACCAAGTTCCGCGCCTACTCCCGTGAATACGCGGAAGTGGAGCCGGTCATCCTCGCTTTCCGCGAGTTCCGCAAGGTGCAGTCGGACCTGGAGGGCGCCCAGGCGCTGCTCAAGGACAGCGACCCGGACCTGCGCGAGATGGCCGAGGAGGAAGTCGCCGAGGCCAGGACCGCGTTGGTCGGCCTGGAGGACCGCCTGCAGCGCATGCTGCTGCCCAAGGACCCCAACGACAGCCGCAACGTCTTCCTGGAAATCCGCGCCGGCACCGGCGGCGACGAAGCCGCGATCTTCTCCGGCGACCTGTTCCGCATGTACTCGCGCTATGCCGAGAAGCAGGGCTGGCGCGTGGAGATCATGTCCGAGAACGAAGGCGAGCACGGTGGCTATAAAGAGGTGATCGCCCGCGTCGAGGGCGAGAGCGTCTACGCCAAGCTCAAGTTCGAATCCGGCGCCCATCGCGTGCAGCGCGTGCCGGCTACCGAATCCCAGGGCCGCATCCATACCTCGGCCTGCACCGTGGCGGTGCTGCCCGAGCCGGACGAGCAGGCGGCCATCGAGATCAACCCCGCCGACCTGCGTGTGGACACCTACCGTTCCTCCGGCGCCGGTGGCCAGCACGTGAACAAGACCGACTCGGCGGTGCGCATCACGCACATCCCCTCGGGCATCGTGGTCGAGTGCCAGGAAGAGCGCTCGCAGCACAAGAACCGCGCCAAGGCCATGGCCTGGCTGGCGGCCAAGCTCAACGACCAGCAGCAGGCCGCGGCCCAGCAGGCGATCGCCAGCACGCGCAAGCTGCTGGTCGGTTCGGGTGACCGCTCCGAGCGCATCCGCACCTACAATTTCCCCCAGGGGCGCGTCACCGATCACCGCATCAACCTCACCCTGTACTCCCTGGGTGAAGTGATGGAAGGTGCAGTGGAACAGGTGATCGAGCCATTGCTGCAGGAATTCCAGGCCGACCAGCTGGCCGCACTTGGCGATTGAGACAGCGGGCGACTGAGAGACCGACAGACCATGGCAACCATCATGACCCTGCTCAACGAGGCGCAATTGCCGGACTCGCCCAGTGCGCGCCTGGATGCCGAGTTGTTGCTCGCCGCCGCGCTGGGCAAACCGCGCAGCTTCCTGCGCACCTGGCCCGAACGCGTGGTCAGCCGTGAGGCCCACGACCTCTTCGACCGCTACCTGGCGCGCCGCGTGGCCGGCGAGCCGGTGGCCTACATCCTTGGCCGTCAGGGCTTCTGGAGCCTGGACCTGGAAGTTGCGCCGCACACCCTGATCCCGCGCCCGGACACCGAGTTGCTGGTGGAAACCGCGCTGGCGCTGCTGCCGGCCGCGCCGGCTCGCGTACTCGACCTGGGCACCGGCACTGGCGCCATCGCCCTCGCGCTGGCGTGCGAGCGCCTGAGCTGGCAGGTGCTGGGCGTCGACCGGATTCCCGAGGCCGTGGCCCTGGCCGAGCGCAACCGCGAACGCCTGCGCCTGGCCAACGTCGCCTTCCGTGCCAGTCACTGGTTCTCTGCGGTCGATGGCGAGCGCTTCTCGCTGATCGTCAGCAACCCGCCCTACATTCCCAACACCGACCCGCACCTCAAGCAGGGCGATGTGCGCTTCGAGCCGTCGAGCGCTCTGGTTTCCGGCCAGGACGGGCTGGACGATATCCGCCTGATCATCGACCAGGCGCCGAATCATCTGGAAAACGGCGGCTGGCTGATGCTCGAACACGGTTTCGATCAGCCCGATGCCGTGCGTGACCTGCTGCTCAGCCGCGGTTTCACTGCTGTGGAAAGTCGTCGCGACCTGGGCGGCCACGAACGCATCAGCCTGGGGTGCTGGACATGCTGAGCGACAACGAACTGCTGCGTTACAGCCGGCAGATCCTCCTGCCGCAGATCGACGTGGACGGCCAGCTACGCCTGAAGGACAGCCGCGTGCTGATCGTCGGTCTTGGCGGCCTCGGAGCGCCGGTGGCGCTGTACCTCGCCGCTGCCGGCGTCGGTGAGTTGCACCTGGCGGACTTCGATACGGTCGACCTGACCAACCTGCAGCGGCAGATCATCCACGACACCGACAGTGTGGGAGTGAGCAAGGTGGATTCCGCCATTGCCCGCCTCACGGCGATCAATCCGGACGTGAAGCTGGTCGCCCATCGCCAGGCGCTGGACGCCGATTCCCTTGACGCCGCCGTGGCGGCCGTCGACCTGGTGCTGGACTGCTGCGACAACTTCGGTACCCGCGAGGCGGTGAATGCCGCCTGCGTCGCGGCGAAGAAGCCCTTGGCGAGCGGCGCCGCCATTCGCCTGGAAGGGCAGCTCTCGGTGTTCGACCCACGCCGCGAGGAAAGCCCCTGCTACCACTGCCTCTACGGCCATGGCAGCGAAGCCGAGCTGACCTGCAGCGAGGCCGGTGTGGTCGGCCCGCTGGTGGGCCTGGTGGGCAGCCTGCAGGCGCTGGAAGCGCTGAAGCTGCTGGCAGGCTTCGGCGAGCCGCTGGTGGGCCGCCTGCTGCTGATCGATGCCCTCGGCACGCGCTTCCGCGAATTGCGCGTCAAGCGTGATCCGCAGTGTGCCGTGTGCGGAGTTGCGCATGGCTGATGCCGCGCCGGTCGGTGTGTTCGACTCCGGCGTGGGCGGCCTCAGCGTCCTCCACGAAATCCGCGCGCGGCTTCCCCACGAATCGCTGATCTATCTCGCCGATTGCGGCCACGTGCCGTACGGCGAGAAGACCCCGGAATACATTCGCAGCCGCTGCCGCAGCATCGCCGAATTCCTCCTTTCCCGTGGTGCCAAGGCGCTGGTGCTGGCCTGCAATACCGCCACTGCCGCTGCGGCCGCCGATCTGCGCGAGCTTTATCCACAGCTGCCCATCGTGGCGATGGAGCCGGCGGTGAAGCCCGCCGCCGAAGCCACCCGCAGCGGTGTGGTCGGCGTGCTCGCCACCACCGGCACCTTGAAGAGTGCGCGTTTCGCTGCACTGCTGGACCGTTTCGCCAGCGATGTGCGAGTGATCACCCAGCCTTGCCCGGGCCTGGTGGAGCGGATCGAACTGGGCGACCTGAACGGGCCACAGACCCGCGCGCTGCTGCAGGGTTACGTTGCGCCGTTGCTGGCTGAAGGCTGCGACACGCTGATCCTGGGCTGCACGCACTATCCATTCCTGCGCCCGCTGCTGCGCGAACTGGTGCCCGCTGAGGTATCGCTGGTCGACACCGGTGCCGCTGTAGCCCGCCAGCTGGAGCGGGTGTTGCAGGCGCGGGGGATGTTGGCGGAAGGCCAGGCAAAAAAAATTGAGCTGTGGACCAGCGGCATAGTCGAAGAGTTTGAACGTGTCTTACCAGTGCTCTGGGGAGCTGACGAACCCGTCAATCTGTTCCCGGGCTGATGGAAAAATAGCTAGCTATCTACTTTGGTCTTTCAGTAAACACTGACAAATGGCCTTATAATCGCCAGCTATTCGCGGGGATTTTTCATTCAGCTTTCTACTAAAGGATGTTTCGATGAAGAAACTGCTCTCGCTTGCCACTGTGGCAGCTCTGACTCTCGGATACATGGTCTCTTCGCAGGCTGGCAGCCTGACCGGCGCTGTCGGTTTCACCGGGCAGAACGACATGACCTACCGACTGGGCCTGGGTTTCGACTGGGACAAGAGTTGGTGGGAAACTTCGACGGGCCGCCTGACCGGTTACTGGGACGCCGGCTACACCTACTGGGAAGGCGGTGATCGCGCCGGTGGCCGTCACTCGCTGTCGTTCGCCCCGGTGTTCGTCTACGAGTTTTCCGGTGAAAAGGTCAAACCCTTCGTCGAAGCCGGTATCGGCATCGCCGCGTTCAGCGGCTCGGAAGTGGGCGACCAGGACCTCGGCGGCTCGGTGAACTTCGAGGATCGCCTGGGCGTTGGCCTGCGTTTCGGTGAAGGCCAGGCGCTGGGTGTGCGCGCCATTCACTACTCCAACGCCGGCATCAGCCAGCCGAACGATGGCATCGAATCCTACAGCCTTTATTACACGCATCCGCTGTAACAGAGCGCTGATGAAGAAAGCCGGGCCCAGCGCCCGGCTTTTTTGTGTGCGCCATATCGAGGCTCAGCAGTGAGCGTAGGAGCGGACTTCGTCCGCGATCGTTTCCGGCACCTCCGAACTGCCCGGCAGCGCATCGCGGACAGAGTCCGCTCCTACAAAGGCGGCAGCCTCAGCGTGCGGCGGAGAGGCTTTTGAACGCCTCCAACGCCCGCTCCCGCGTGGCGGAGAGATCACACATCGGCTGTGGATAACCCTCCACGCCGAACAGCCCGAGCTTTGACGGATCATGCATCGCCCGGCCCTGAAGCCCGGCCAGCTCCGGCACCCAGCGGCGGATGAAACGGCCGTCCGGGTCGAAGCGCTCGGATTGCGAGATGGGGTTGAAAATGCGGAAGTAGGGCGCCGCATCGGTACCTGTGGAGGCGCTCCACTGCCAGCCGCCGTTGTTCGCCGCCAGGTCGCCGTCAATCAGGTGGCGCATGAACCAGCGTTCCCCTTCGCGCCAGTCGATCAGCAGATTCTTGGTCAGGAACATCGCCACCACCATGCGCAGGCGGTTGTGCATCCAGCCGGTGGCGAGCAACTGGCGCATGGCGGCGTCGATGATGGGGAAGCCCGTGCGCCCTTGCTGCCAGTCCTGCAGGTCCTTCTGGTCGTAACGCCACTTCAGCTTCTCGGTGTCCTCGCGGAAGGCGCGGTGCCGGCTCACGCGTGGGAAGCCGACCAGGATGTGCTTGTAGAACTCGCGCCAGAGCAGCTCGTTGATCCAGCTGACCGCGCCGCTGTTGCCGGTCTCGAACTCGCCATGGTTGTTCGCCAGCGCCGCATGCAGGCATTGCCGGGGCGAGATCACGCCAGCGGCCAGGTACGGCGAGAGGCGGCTGGTGCCGTCACGGGCGGGGAGGTCGCGGGTGTCCTGGTAGGTCTTGAGGATTTCGTCGGTGAACAGCTCGATGCGCTCGTGCGCGGCGTCTTCGCCGGCGGGCCATTCTTCGCGCAGTTGTGGCGGCGCTGGCTCGAAGCCCTCTACCTGTGCCGGTACCGCGTCGCCGGGGATATCCAGCCTCTGCTGCGCGCGGGGTGCCGGCAGCAGGCTGGGCACACCCAGGTTCAGGCGTTCATAGCAGACCTTGCGGAACTGGCTGTAGACCTGGAAATAGGTGCCGCCCTTGGTGAGGATGGTGCCGGGCGTGAAGAACAGCTGGTCAAGGTGACTGCGCAGGCGAACGCCGTCGTGCTCCAGCGCCTTCTCCACGGCGGCGTCGCGGGCCGCTTCGTTGACGCCGTACTCCTCGTTGACGTGCAGCGTCTCGATGTTCAGTTCGCGGCAGAGTTGCGCGATGACTTTCGGTGCCTCGTCCCAGAGATCCGCCGTGCGGATCAGCAGAGGAATGTGCAGTTCGTCGAGGCTGGCGCGCAGTTCGCGCAGGTTGCGCAGCCAGAAGTCGACCTTGCTCGGTGCATCGTCGTGGCGTTGCCATTGGCCGGGGCTGAGCAGGTAGAGGGCGATGACCGGGCCGCGTTCGGCGGCGGCGTGCAAAGCGCTGTTGTCGCGCAGGCGCAGGTCGCTGCGCAGCCAGACGAGTTGGCGCTTCATGCGGCCTCCCCGTTGAGCAGGTGCAGTTCGCGCAGCAGGTCGAACGCGGCGACAGGATCGCTCGCCAGGTGCAGGGGGGGCTCGGCGATGGCCAGCTCCTGCAGCGCATCGGGGTGGATGGCAGTGGCGGGGCCGGCCAGCAGACGCGGGCAGTCGATGCCGGCGAGCAGCCGGGGCAATTGCAGCAGGTTCAGCGTGCGGCTGGAGTAGAGCAGCACGGCGCGCGGCTGCAGGCGCTCCACCGCCAGTGCCAGTTCACCAGGTGGCAGCGGCCAGTCGAAGATTTCCAGCGCGCAGCCGGCGCTGCTGGCCAGCCAGGCGGTGAGCCACAGGCCCGGCTCCAGCGGCAGGCCCGACTGGTTCACCAGCAGCAGCGGGGCGCCGCGCTGCTGGCGGTTGTGGTGGTAGAGGCGGGTGCCGAACTTGGTGCGCAGCCAGGTATGGAAGAACACCCGCTCCAGTTGTGCGCCGAACTGTCCTTGCCAGCGCCGTTCCAGCTCCTCCAGCAGCGGTAGCATCAGTTGCTCGCAGAGAGTCTGTGCGGGGTAGATCGCCAGCGCGGCGTTGAACAGCTCGTCCAGCTGGCGCTCGTTGATCCGGCCGATGGCGGCGATGCACTGCTGGCGCAGGTCGTCCCAGGGCGAGGCGCTGGTGTCCGCCGGCAACGCCGCGTTGTCGTCGAGCAGCGCGCGGATCTTGCTCACCGCCACGCCCCGGCCGAGCCAGGTGAGGATGGCCTGAATGCGCGCGATCTGCGCTTCGGAGTAGAGGCGGTGGCCCTTGGGCGTGCGCTGCGGAACGACCAGGCCGTAGCGGCGCTCCCAGGCGCGCAGGGTGACCGGGTTGACGCCGGTGCGTCGGGATACTTCACGAATCGGCAGCCAGCCTTCGGCCAGGGCCTGGCGATAGTCGTCGTCCGAGTCGCGGTGGGGGTGGTCGGGATTCATGGGGTTCTTGTGAGGACGTCAGATGGCATTGCGCAGGCTCAGGTCTTCGGGGTGCGGCTGCAGGTAGGCCTGGGCATCGATGTAGGGGTGCGGGTGCAGGCGGAAGTGATGCTTGAGCAGTGTCAGCGGCACGACCAGCGGGATCACGCCTTCGCGGTACTGGTCGATCAGGTGCTGCATCTCGGCCTTCTCCGAGCCGGGCAGGTCGTGCTTCAGGTAGCCGGCCAGGTGCTGCAGCACGTTACTGTGGGTGCCGCGGGTGGCGCAGGTGCCCAGCGCCTGCATGAAGTCGCGGAAGTAATCCGCGGCGAACGCTTCCAGCGGCTGATCGCTGATCTTCGCCAGGCGCTGGCCGAGGGCACTGTACTGGCGCGGGTTGTGCGCCATCAGCTGGTACTTGTAGCGCGAGTGGAAAGTGATAACTGCGTGGCGCGTCAGGCCCTGTGCGCAAAGCTGCTGCCAGGCGGCGCAGGCGAACACGCGGGTGAGGAAATTCTCGCGGATCACCGGGTCGTTGAGCCGGCCTTCTTCCTCCACCGGCAGTTCCGGGCGCGCGGCGCAGAAGGCTTCCGCATAGAGCCCACGTACCCCCGGCGGCCGCAGTTGGCCATCGAAGCGATAGAGCTTTACCCGCTGCAGGCCGCAGGAGGGCGATTGCTGCATGAAGATGTAGCCGCAGATATCCCCCAGCCGCTCCGCCTGCAGGCGGCCGAAGTCGCGCAGGGCATCGCTGACATCGCGACCGCCTTCGCGCTGGATCAGCGCGCGGGGATCGTCGCGGTCGCCCACCAGGCGCAGGGTCGGGCGCGGTACGCCGAGGCCGATGGCGACTTCCGGGCACAGCGGGACGAAGTCGAAATAGCGGTTGAGCACGTCCAGGCACAGGCGCGAGGCCTTGTGCCCGCCGTTGTAGCGTACCGGCTCGCCCAGCAGGCAGGCGCTGATGCCGAGCTTGGGACGTGGCGGGATGCTGGACATGACGTTGACCGATTTCTTGTACAGGATGATTTGTTTGTACAACTATCGGTCAGGATAGACGCCGGCTTGTACAAGTGCAAAGCCTTGTACAGGGCAGGACGCCAACATGGGGGCTTCACGGCCCTCCCCGGAGGGGGAGGGCGTGTGCGATCAGAGGTGTTCGAGCAGCCGGCGGGCGGCTTCCAGGCCGCTCAGCCAAGCGCCTTCGACGCGACCGGAAAGGCACCAGTCGCCGCAGGCGTAGATGCCCAGGTCGGCATCCGCGAGGGCCCCGAACTGGTGGGCTTCCATGGGCCGCGCGTAGAGCCAGCGGTGGGCGAGGGCAAAGTCCGGGGCGTGCACGGCGCAACCGATCAGCTCGGCGAAGGCTCCGCGCAGGTGCTCGATCACGCTTTCCTTGGGCAGGTCGATGTGCTGCTTGCTCCAGCCGCTGGCAGCGTGCAGGACCCAGGTATCCAGTTGCTCGTCGCGCCCCGGCTTGGAGTGATTGCTGGCCAGCCAGGACAGCGGGCCCTCATGCACGAAGCAGCCTTGCACCGGGGTATCCAGCGGCTCGCGGAAGGCCAGGGCGACGGCCCAGGTCGGCTCCATGGGAATGCTCGCGGCGGCGGCGGCCAGCTTCGGCGCGCTGGCCAGCAGGGCGGCGGCCTGTGGGGCGGGGGTAGCGACCAGCACGCGGCTGAACGGCCCGTGGGTCTGGCCCTCGGAGTCCTGCAGGTGCCAGTGCTCCTCGCCGCGGTACACCTCGGTGATGCGGCAGGCGAAGGTGACGACCTGGTCCTGCAGCAGCGCGCGGGTGATCGCGCTCATGCGCGGAGTGCCGACCCAGCGTGGCTGCTCGTCGGGAGAGGGGCTCAACTCACCGTCGCGGTACTGGTACAGGGCCGGGTCCCATTCGGCGACCCAACCGTGCTCGCGCCAGCGCTGGATCGCATCGAGGAAGCGTCGATCGCGGGCGGTGAAGTACTGTGCACCGAGATCCAGGGCGCCAGCTTCGCTGCGCTTGCTGGCCATCCGGCCGCCGCTGCCGTGGCCCTTGTCGAACAGCTGGACGTCCTGTCCGGCATCGCGCAAGGCGTGGGCGGCCGAGAGGCCGGCGATACCGGTGCCAATGATGGCAATGGGGGCGCTCATGACATGCCTCGTAATCTGTTTGCTTTGAAGCGTAACGAGCAGGGAGTTCTTGTACAAACGAAACTATCTGTACAATTGGATTTCAGCTGTCCGCGCTCGTCAACGATAGGAGTCCGATCATCGGAACCTTTGGCGCCACATCGGTTCATTCAGAGATGAGCCCGGCTTCGGTTCCGGCACTTACAGCGTAGACCTCGCCGCAGAGGGAGTGTCAATGCAATCGCCTCCCTCTCGTCCAGACTGATGGAAGGTGGAACAACGCAACAAGGAGTTCGCCATGCATATTCTCTTGACCGGCGGCACCGGCCTGATCGGCCGCCGCCTCTGCCGCCAGTGGAGCGCCGAAGGGCATCAGCTCACCGTGCTGAGCCGCCAGCCGCAGCGCGTCGCAGCGCTGTGCGGTGAGACGGTGCGCGGGATTGCCGATTTCGAAGCCTATGGTGACGGGCCGCTGGATGCGGTGGTCAACCTGGCCGGCGAACCGATTGCCGACAAGCCCTGGAGCGCGCGGCGCAAAGCCCTGCTGTGGGACAGCCGGGTGCGCCTGACCGAACGCCTGGTGACCTGGCTGGAGGGGCGCAGTCAGCGCCCGGCGGTACTGATCAACGGCTCGGCGGTTGGTTGGTATGGCGACGCCGGGGAGCGTCCGCTGGAAGAAAACAGCGCAGCGGCCGGCGAGGACTTCGCCAGTGAACTTTGCCTGGCCTGGGAACAGATCGCCCGCGAAGCCGAGGCGCTGGGCGTTCGTGTGGTGCTGGTGCGCACCGGGCTGGTGCTGGCGCCCGAAGGTGGTTTCCTCAAGCGCCTGTTGCCGGCGTTCCGCCTGGGAGCCGGTGGGCGACTGGGAGATGGCCGCCAGTGGATGTCGTGGATTCATATAGAGGACGAGATCGCCCTGATTGATTTTCTTTTGCGCAAGGAGGACGCGGCCGGTCCCTATAATGCGTGCGCGCCGCAGCCGGTGCGCAACCGCGACTTCACCCAGGAACTGGGCCAGGCGTTGCACCGGCCGACGCTGATGCCGGTGCCGGGCTTTGCCCTGCGCCTGCTGCTGGGCGAAATGTCGACCCTGCTGCTGGGTGGCCAGCGCATCGTGCCGCGCCGCCTGCTGGATGCCGGCTTCGAGTTTCGCTTCGCGGAGCTCAAGGAAGCGCTGGCCGACGTCTTGCAGGACCAACGCTGAACCCCTGCGGCATCGGCGACAGCCTGGAATAGGCCCAGGCTGCTCTGGATAGCGCGGTCTGCGTGTAAACTGCGCAGCCCGCACGACGACCTCCTACCGTACCGGTTTAAGGACACTGCATGACCCAAAACGCCCTCCTGCTGGTCAACCTGGGATCACCGGCCTCCACCCAGGTCGAGGACGTGCGCCGCTACCTCGATCAGTTCCTCATGGACCCTTACGTGATCGACCTGCCCTGGCCGATCCGCCGACTGCTGGTGTCGCTGGTGCTGCGCAAGCGCCCGGAGGAGTCCGCCCACGCCTACGCATCGATCTGGTGGGACGAAGGCTCGCCGCTGGTCGTGCTGAGCCGCCGCCTGCAGGAGGCCGCCCGGCCGTTCTGGCCGCATGGCCCGGTGGAGCTGGGCATGCGCTATGGCGAACCGTCCATCGAGGGCGCGCTGCTGCGCCTGAGCCAGCAGGGCATCACCCAGGTGACCTTCGCGCCGCTCTACCCGCAGTTCGCCGACAGCACCACCACCACCGCCATCGAAGAAGCCCGGCGGGTGATGCGCGAGCACAACCTCAAGCTGGAGCTGAAGGTGCTGCCGCCGTTCTACGCCGAGCCCGAATACCGCCAGGCGCTGGTGGACAGCGTCAAACCGTATCTGGCGCAACCCTACGATCACCTGCTGCTGAGCTTCCATGGCCTGCCCGAGTCGCACATCCGCAAGCTGGTGAAGGACAAGCGTCACGACCTCACTGCCAGCTCCAGCCGGGGTGTGCACGAGGACGTCATGGCTGTCTGTTACCGCAGCCAGTGCCTGCGCACGGCCGAGGACTTCGCCGCTGGCGCCGGGCTGGAGGATGGGCGCTGGTCGGTGTCCTTCCAGTCGCGCCTGGGCCGCAACAAGTGGATCGAGCCCTACACCGAGGCGCAGCTGGAAAAGCTCGGCAAGCAGGGCGTGAAGCGCCTGCTGGTGATGTGCCCGGCCTTCGTCGCCGATTGCATCGAGACGCTGGAAGAAATCGGCCAGCGCGGCCAGGAGCAGTTCCGCGCGGCGGGCGGCGAGGAGCTGGTGCTGGTGCCGTGCCTGAACGACCAGGAGTTGTGGGCACGGGCGCTGGCCAAACTGTGTGAACGGACGCCGCAGGCAATCTGATCGAACTCGGCGCTCGGGCTTCCCCTCACCTTGACCCTGGGTACGCGCCCCGCTCAGAGGGAGAGGGGAACGTTCGGTACAGCGTGAAAGTTCAGCGTCAGCCGGCTCGGACTGCCCCCTCTCACTTTGGGAGAGGGTTGGGGTGAGGGTGGCCGGCAGCTGCGGCGATTCAGGTGTGCAGCGTGCATAACGCCCCAAGTGTTGTCGGCCATGGCGGATAAAGCGTTCCGCTTTATGCGCCCTACTGGAGCCCCAAGCTCCGGCTCTTCGTAGGAGCGAGCTTGCTCGCGAACCCGCCCAGCGTCGGTGCCATCGGCGAGCTCGTTCGCGAGCAAGCTCGCTCCTACAAGGTAAAACCCGCCGTCCAATCCTTGACCACTCATTCATCAGCCAACGGCCGACGCGCGCATTCAGAGACCTGATAGTGCGCGCGCGACGCGTTGGCAATGCCTACTCTGCGGACTCTCCCCTTCGCCTTCGCCGCGATTGGCGGCGTTTCAGGAGCCCGGCATGAACAACAACAATAACGGCTATCCCTCCAGTGCCGTGGCCTGGTCCACGGTTGCGATCCTCATGGTCGCCTACGTGCTTTCCTTCATCGACCGACAGATTCTCAACCTGCTGGTCGGCCCCATCCGTCGCGATCTGGAGATCAGCGACACGCAGATGAGCCTGCTGATGGGCCTGTCCTTCGCGCTGTTCTACACCCTGTGCGGCATCCCCCTCGGGCGCATGGCCGACAGTCGCAGCCGGCGCGGGCTGATCACCGTCGGCGTGCTGATCTGGAGCGCCATGACCGCGGCCTGCGGCCTGGCCCGGCAGTACTGGCACTTCCTGCTGTTCCGCGTCGGCGTCGGCGTGGGCGAGGCGGCCTTGTCGCCGGCGGCCTACTCGCTGATTGCCGACAGCTTCCCGGCCAATCGCCGCGCCACCGCCATCAGCGTCTATTCCATGGGCATTTACCTCGGCTCGGGCCTGGCCTTCCTGCTCGGCGGGCTGGTGATCAAGTTCGCCTCCGCCCAGGGCGATGTGCATTTGCCTGTCCTCGGTGAAGTGCGCCCCTGGCAACTGATCTTCCTGATCCTTGGCGCCGCCGGCGTGCTCTTCACCCTGCTCATGCTCGCGGTGAAAGAGCCGACCCGCCGTGGCGTGGGCGCCGGCGTGGTGGTGCCGATGAGCGAAGTGGGTGCCTACCTGCGCGCCAACCGCAAGACCGTGCTCTGCCACAACTTCGGCTTCGCCTGCATCTCCTTCGCCAGCTACGGCAGCGGCGCCTGGGTGCCGACCTTCTTCGTCCGCACCTATGGCTGGGACGCCGGCCACGTGGGCGTGGTGTACGGCAGCATCGTCGCCGTGTTCGGTTGCCTGGGCATTGTCTGCGGTGGCCGCCTGGCGGATTACTGGGCCAAGCGCGGGCGCACCGATGCCAACATGCGCGTGGGTCTGCTGGCTGCCTGCCTGGCCATTCCGCTGAGCCTGGTCTACCCGCTGCTCGACAGCGGCAATGCGGCGGCGGCGATGATGGCGCCCATCGTGTTCTTCCTCAGCATGCCCTTCGGCGTCGCGCCGGCGGCCATCCAGGAAATCATGCCCAACTCCATGCGCGGCCAGGCCTCGGCCATCTACCTGTTCGTGGTCACGCTGCTGGGCCTGGGCATCGGCCCGACCGCCATCGCTCTGGTCACCGACTATGTGTTCGCCGACGATATGGCGCTGCGCTACTCGCTGCTGATCGTCAGCGTTATCGCCCTGCTCGCTGGCGCGTTGCTGCTGGCCAGCGGCCTCAAGCCGTACCGAGCCAGCCTGGAACACCTGAAGAGCTGGAGTGTGAAAGGCGAGAGCAGCAGCGGCGCGATGCAGCGCCAGCCGGCCTGATCGTACCGGTGCATGATCGAGCCCCCGTGCAGCGATGCACGGGGGCTTTTCTTTGTGCATGGCACAATGCGCCGGGACATGGATTCGACAGGAGGTTCCAGCATGGAAGGCAAGGGCACTGGCGCGTGGCTGCTGGCCCTGGGGGCACTGGCGCTGAGTGTGCCGGCAGGGGCGGACGAGCCCTGGGTGGCCTTCACGCAGAACGATCTGGTCGGTTTCAAGGACTCGCGAGGCGCGGTCAAGGTCGCCCCGACGCTCGTCCAGGGCCTCACTCTGGCTCGCCGTTTCGAGCGCATCATTGCTGCCGGCGAGGAAACCGCCGACGGTTACCGCACCTACTACCTGCTGCGTGACGGACGCCAGGTCGCGCCGGACTCGCTGTACTTCTTCGACAACGCGCCGGTCTGCGAGAGTGAGGACAGCATTCGCTTCCGCGATCACCAGCGCGACAAGGTCGGCTTCCTCGATGGTAACGGCCAGGTGCTGATCGCCGCCGAGCTGAGCGACGCCAGCGCCATGCATAACGGCATGGTCGTCGCGTTGAAGGGGGCCAGCCGAACCTGCGCTGATCCGGGCACCAGCCTGGAACATTGCGAGCACCGGAGCTGGAAGGGCGGCACCCAATTGCTGCTCGATCGCCACGGCAAGACGCTGGTGTCGAACTTCGACAGCACCCGTGCCGGAGCGCTGGACTGGTTCTCGCTACAGATCAGCGAGCAGCCCCCGAGCGATCCGCGCCGCGTCTCCTTCAAGGGCGTCGACGGGCGTTACATCAGCTTCGTCGACATCGAGAAGGACTTCGCCATCTGGTTCAGGGAGGTTTTCCTCGCGCATCTCGACGACGCCTCGTTGCAGGCGCACAGCGCAGTGCGGGTCTGGAACGGGGAGGGCGGCGAACCGCTGGACGACTGGCGCTCCGCGCCGCCTGGGCAGATGATCCGCCAGCATGGGCCAGTGTTGCGTGAGCGCCTGGAGGCGCTGCGCGCGTCCGCCGACTACGGCGTGCGCCAGGACGACATGGGCTGGCCGTTCGACCCCGAGAGCGACCCGCAGTACTTCGACAACTGCGGCGAGTTTGCCCAGTGGAAGACCCCGAAGGTCTCGGCCATGGAACATTGGAACCAGGGCTCGTTCGAGCCGGCCAAGCATGCGAGCTTTGATTTCATCCGCACGGTTGATGGATATCGTCTGGTGGCGTTTTCCATTCCTGCGAAAGAATGAAATGCAGGCTGTTATAGCAGCGGACTCCGTCCACGATTGGCCCCGCGCGACAGGGAATCACGGCGGGGGCGTTGCATTGGCATTGGTCGGGAAAATCGCCAGGCACCACGGGCTGACCTGTAGGAGCGAGCTTGCTCGCGAACGCGGTTTCGCCTGGGGCATTGGCATCCGGCGGTTCGCGAGCAAGCTCGCTCCTACAAGGGCCTGGCGCATGGATTGATCAGGGATAAAAAAGCCCCGCAGTTGCGGGGCTTTTTCCTTCAGTGCGCCGTGGCTGGCGCGCCGGCTGCAGCAGGTTTCTTGTCCGGCTTGGCCAGCAGCGTGTACACGCAGGGCAGCACGAACAGGGTGAACAGCGTACCGACGCTCATGCCGGTGGCGATCACCACGCCGATGTCGAAGCGGCTCACCGCGCCGGCGCCGCTGGCGAACAGCAGCGGCGTCACGCCCAGCACCATCGCCGCGGTGGTCATCAGCACCGGGCGCAGGCGGATCGCCGCGGCTTCCTCCACCGCCTCGCGCACCGACAGGCCGCGCTCGTGGCGCAGCTGGTTGGCGAACTCGACGATGAGGATGCCGTGCTTGCTGATCAGCCCGATCAGTGTCACCAGGCCCACCTGGGTGTAGATGTTCAGGCTCGACAGGCCGAGGAACAGCGGGATCAGCGCACCGCAGATCGACAGCGGCACCGTGACCATGATCACCAGCGGATCGCGGAAGCTCTCGAACTGTGCCGCCAGCACCAGGAAGATCACTGCCAGCGCCAGGGCGAAGGTGATCATCAGCGCGCTGCCTTCCTGCACGAACTGCCGCGAGGCGCCGGCGTAGTCGAAGGAGAAGCCGCGCGGCGATTCCTCTTCGGCAAAACCACGCACCGTCTCGATGGCCTCGCCCATGCTGACCATCGGCACGCCGGAGATGATC
The DNA here is from genome assembly GCF_029840045.1 of Pseudomonas sp. GD03903. Taxonomy (NCBI): domain Bacteria; kingdom Pseudomonadati; phylum Pseudomonadota; class Gammaproteobacteria; order Pseudomonadales; family Pseudomonadaceae; genus Pseudomonas; species Pseudomonas sp. GD03903. Next base: position 25,473 of record NZ_JAOCBT010000003.1, read on the forward strand.
GCCGAGTTGAGCTGCTGGAACTGGTTGAGCTGGCGCGGGCGCGCGTGCTCGTGGAAGGTCACCAGGGTCGACAGCGAGATCAGCTGGCCGCTCTGGCTCTTCACGTAGTAATTGTTCAGCCAGCTGGGGTTGTCGCGGAAGGCGCGCTCGACCTGGGCGATTACCTTGTAGCTGCGCCCGTCGATGGTGAAGCGGTTGATCTCGCCCTCACCCAGCAGCGCGCCCAGGGACACGCCGAGGTCCTGCATGCTCACGCCCATCTGCGCGGCCTTGGCGCGATCGATGTCGACCACCAGCTCGGGCTTGTCGAAGGCCAGATCGAGGTCGAGGAAGGCGAACTTGCCCGATTCCTCCGCGCGCTTCTTCACCCGCTCGGCCACCTGCAGCAGCGACTGGTAGTCGCTGGCAGTGTTGATCACGAACTGGAACGGCAGGCCCTCGCCGGTGCCCGGCAGCGACGGCAGGTTGAAGCCGAAGATCTGCAGGCCGGGGATCTTGTCCAGCTCGCCCTGTACCGCGCGCAGCAGTTCCATCTGGCTGCGCTCGCGTTCGTCCCAGGGCTTGAGCAGCATGCCGCCGATGCCGGTCTGCACACCGTTGTAGCCGTTGATCTGGAACGCCGAATAGTACTCGGGGAACTTGCGGAAGATGCCCTCGAACTCGGCGGTGTACTTCGACAGGTAGTCCAGGTTCGCCGTCTGCGGCGCACTGGCCATGATGAAGACGATGCCCTGGTCTTCCTCCGGTGCCAGTTCCTTGTGGGTGAACATCATCAGCAGCGGGATGATCGCCAGCACCAGCAGGGCGAAGACGATCACCACCGGACGGCTGTTCAACGTGCCGTGCAGGGCGCGCTGATAATGCTGCTTGAGACCCTCGAAGATCAGGTCCAGGCGATGCGCCAGACCGCTGGGGTTTTCGTCGTGGCGCAGCAGGCGCGAGCACATCATCGGCGACAGCGTCAGGGCGACGATGCCGGAGATGATCACGGCACCGGCCAGGGTGAAGGCGAACTCCTTGAACAGCGCGCCGGTCAGGCCGCTGAGGAAGCCGATGGGCGCGTACACGGCGGCCAGGGTGATGGTCATGGTTACCACCGGCACGGCGATTTCCCGCGCGCCCTCGATGGCGCCCTGGAACGGCGACTTGCCCTCCTCGATGTGCCGGTGGATGTTCTCCACCACCACGATGGCGTCGTCCACCACCAGGCCGATGGCGAGCACCATCGCCAGCAGCGTCAGCAGGTTGATCGAGTAGCCCATCATCTGCATGAAGAACAGCACGCCGATCATCGACAGCGGGATGGTCACCACCGGGATGATCACCGAGCGGAACGCGCCGAGGAACAGGAACACCACGACGATGACGATCAGGATCGCCTCGGCCAGGGTCTTCACCACCTCGTCGATGGACGCCTGGATGAAGCGCGTGGCGTCATAGGCGATGGAGACTTTCAGGCCTGGCGGCAGCTGCTCTTCCAGCTCCGGCATCTTCGCGCGGACTTCCTTGATCACATCCAGCGGGTTGGAGCTGGGCGTGCCCTTGATGCCGATGTACACCGACGGGATGCCGTTGAACGAACTGACCGCGTCGTAGCTTGCCGCGCCCAGTTCGATACGCGCGACGTCGCCCATCAGCACGCGGCGGTCACCCGCAGTCTTCAGCGGAATGGCGGCGAAGGCTTCCGGGGATTTCAGGTCGGTGGAGGCGTTCACCGAGGTGACCACCAGCTCGCCCTTCACCTCACCAGCGGCGGAGAGGAAGTTGTACTCGCGCACCGCGCTGGCCACGTCGCCGGCGGTGATGCCGTAGGCGGCCATCTTCACCGGGTCGAGCCACAGGCGCATGGCGAAGACCTGGTTGCCGAGGATCTCGGCCTCGGCGATGCCCGGCAGGGTGGCGAGCTTGGGCTGGATCACCCGCGACAGGTAGTCGGTGATCTGCGGGTTGTTCATCTGCTCGCTGAAGAAGCTGATGTACATCAGCGCCGAGGCGTCGGCCGCTTCCTTGTCGAGGATCGGGTCCTCGGCATCCGGCGGCAGCTGGGTCTTCACCTCGCCGATCTTCGACAGCAACTCGGTGACCAGGCGATCGGTGTTGGCGCCGATGTGCGCGTAGATCGAGATCACCGAGTAGTTCTGCCGGCTCACCGAGGTCATGTAGTCGATGCCTTCGGCGCTGGCCAGGCTCTGCTGCAGCGGCTGGGTGATGTAGCCCTGGATGGTCTCGGCGTTGGCGCCGGCATAGAAGGTGGTGACGGTGATCAGCGCGTTTTCCATCTGCGGATATTCGCGGATCACCAGCTTGCTGAAGGCCTGCATACCGAGCAGGACGATCAGCAGGCTGACCACGGTCGCCAGCACGGGGCGACGGATAAAGGGATCGGTGAACATAGCTCAATCCTTTAATGCGGACCCTGCCGGACGACGGCGGGGTCTGTTGGCGCGCAGCATCGAGCGACGCGCCGGCTATGCGATTACTGCGGGTCCTTGACGATGGCCACGGCGGTACCGTTGTCCAGCTTGAGCTGGCCGGAGGTCACGACCTCTTCGCCGGCCTTCAGGCCCTCGAGGATCACCACGTTGCCTTCGCGGCGCTCGCCGGTCTTCACGAAGCGGCGTTCGACGTCCAGCTTCGGCGCGTCATCGGCCTTGGCTTCTTCGGCTTTCTCGCCGTCCTTGGGCTTGTGCGGTACCACGACGTACACCGAGTTGCCGTACAGGGTGAAGGCCACGGCGGTTTCCGGGACGATCACCCGCGGCGCGCTGTCGGGCAGTTGCACTTCCAGGTTGGCGAACATGCCCGGCAGCAGCTTGCCATCGGGGTTGGCCATGCTGGCGCGGACCAGCAGGTTGCGCGTCTGGTTGTCCACCCGTGGGCTGATGGCGTCGATCTGCGCGTCGAAGCTCTGGCCTGGATAGGCTGCCACGCGCACCACGACCTTCTGCCCGCGCTTGAGCAGCGGGAAGTCCTGTTCGGGCAGGAAGAAGTCCACCTGCAGGGTGGAAAGGTCCTGCAGGGTGACGATCTCGGTGCCGGGGGAAACGTAGTCGCCCACGTCTACCTGACGGATGCCGATGGTGCCGGAGAAGGGCGCGAGGATGCGCTTCTTCGCCAGCGCCGCCTTGAGTTGCGCAACGGTAGCAGTGGAGCGGTTCAACTGGGCGGCGAGGCGGTCGTACTCGCTCTTGGAGATGGCCTGGCGGCCCACCAGGCTCTTGCCGCGCTCGTACTCGACCTGGGCCAGCCCGAGGTCGGCCTCGGCGGTGCGCAGGGTGGCCTGCTCAACGTCGGATTCCAGTTGCACCACCGGCTGGCCGACCTTGACCTTGTCGCCGGAGACGAACTGCACGGCGCTCACCGTGCCGGAGACTTCCGCAGTCAGGGTTACGCCCTGGATTGCCCGGAGGGTGCCGATGGCCGCCAGGCGGCTCTGCCAGTCGCGCTCTTCGGCCTGGGTGGCGTTCACGCTCACGGGCGGACGCGGCGCCGAGAACATGGCGATCTGTTTCTTGATGGAGAGGTATTTCGAGCCGGCGAGCACCGCAACGATGACGGCAACTACGCCCAGCATGATCAGCATGCGGCGCAACATCTTCCTGTTCCTTGGTACGTGCCTGGCAGCAATCAGGCGCGATCGCTCGCCCACTGTTTGCCGGGCGGCCTTCCGTTCGCGCAGATGTCGATCAGGCTCTGAAGCCGATACGTGGGACGCCCCATTGCGGGGCGGAATTGCGCACCTTATTCCTACTTCGAAGGTGAGTCAAAGGTCTGCGTTTACAAGACGTTTCCCACAGGTTTTGAAGGGATTACGAGAAATAGGCGCTGAATCGGTGCAGCAGGAAGTACCACGGGAGAGGGCCACTTCCGTGTGGCCACAGCGGGTCAGGCGCTGAGTTTGCGGGTGACCTCGGCGATCTCGCCGGAGAGCCCGTGCAGGTGGCGGCTGGCGCCTTGGGTGCGCACCACGTTTTCCTCGTTGGTGGCGCCGATGGCGGTGATCTCGGTGAGGTTGCGCGAGATGTCCTCGGCCACCGAGGTCTGCTCCTCCGCGGCGGTGGCGATCTGCCGGTTCATGTCGCGGATCGCTTCCACGGCGAGGGTGATGCTGCGCAGCACTTCGCCGGCCTGGGTGACGCGCTCCACGCCCTGTTCACTGCGGGTCTGGCCATTTTCGATGGCGCGCAGGGCGTTCACCGAGCCGGTCTGCACGGTGTCGATGATCTGGTGGATCTCGGCGGTGGATTCGGCGGTGCGCTGGGCCAGAGTGCGGACTTCGTCGGCGACCACGGCGAAACCTCGGCCGGCTTCACCGGCGCGGGCGGCCTCGATGGCGGCGTTGAGGGCCAGCAGGTTGGTCTGGTCGGCGATGCCGCGGATCACTTCGAGCACCTTGCCGATGCGGCCGCTGTCGCTTTCCAGGCGGCGAATGACTTCGGCGGTGTTGGCGATCTCGTTGCTCATCTCGGTGATGGTGACGATGGTGGTCTTCATCACCTCGCCGCCCTGCTGGGCGTGCTGGTCGGCATCATCGGCGGCGCGCGCGGCGTCGGAGGCGTGGCGCGCGACTTCCTGGGCGGTGGCGGACATCTCGTGCATCGCTGTGGCCACCTGGTCGGTGCGCGAGAACTGCTCGCGGGTGCCTTCGGCCATCAGGGTGGCGATGGCGTTCAGTTCGCCGCTGGCGGTGTCCAGCTCGGTGGTGCTGTGCTTGAGGCGGGTGAAGGTCTCGGCCAGGAAGTCGCGCAGGGTGTTGGCGGCGCGGGCCAGGCGGCCCAGCTCGTCGCGACGGCTGGCATCGACGCGCTCACCGAAGTTGCCTTCGCTGAGCTGGGCGATGTGCTCGATCAGGCGGGCGATCGGGCTGATCAGGTTGCGGTTGACCAGCCACAGGCTGAGCAGGCCCAGGACGAGGCCGGAGATCAGCAGGATCAGGCTGCCGCTGATCACGGTGCTGTGGGCGCTGGCGGAAATGCTCCCGGCTTCCTCCTGGGCATCGCGGTGCAGGCTGTCCACCAGCGCGGCCATCTGCTCGCTGGCGGCGCGGTCGATGCCCTTCACGGCGGCGTCACCGGCGCGCGGGTCGCTGCCGGCGGCAAGGTAGGCGTCGCGGCCTTTGCGGTAGGCCTGGCCGAGCTGGCGGTGCTCATCGCGCAGACGCGTTACCTGGGCCTTGAGTTGCGGGTCGTCGCTGGCGTTCTGCTGCAGGCGGCCGAGCACGTCCTGCACGGCGCGCTCCTGATCCTCGAACTGGCCCCAGTACTTGTTCAGGTCGGCCGGTTGCTGGCCGCGCAGCAGGACGTTCTTCCACTCCTGCACCTGGATCTTGAAGGCCAGGTTGGCCTGGTCGACCAGTTGCGAGGATTGCAGCGGGCCGTCCAGCAGTCGCTGGTAGGCACCGACGCTGCCGGAGAGGAAGTGGAAGCAGGCGAGGGCGATCAGCAGCACGAGCAGCAGGCTGCCGCCCAGCAGCGAAAGGATCTGGGTACGCAAGGAAGTGTTGGGGGACATCGTGGGTACGCCTCTAAGACGCAAGGTGGGAATCGGTCAGTCTTTGCATCGGCCGGGAGCCCGCGTTTGTGAGGCCGAGCAGATGAGTGGTAGGGCTTTGGAACGCTCTGGGACGGGCGTTCCGCTTGATACCATGAGGTTGAGGATCACGTAGCAGCGGACTCCGTCCGCGATCGTTTCCCGGCGGCTCCGAGCGTCGGCGTGGCACATCGCGGACAAAGTCCGCTCCTGCGTTCGCCGGTTATTTCGTAGCCGCAGCTCAGGCCAGGTGCAGGTGGTTGTCCCAGAAGGCCGGGGGCAGGTCCAGCGGCGTGCCGGCGATGCGCTCGTTGCGGCAGTCATAGACGCGGCAGCGGCCCTGGCCGGAGGTGACGACGAAACCGTCCTTCACCGCGCCAACGCCGGCGCAATCGGGTAGCGGCGCGTCCAGGCGCACGGCGCCGGTGTCCAGGTCCCAGATGAAGAAGCGGTTGCCGCGCGGAGCAGTCAGGGCGACCAGGCGCAGCTCGTCATGGATGGCGACGCTGGCGGTGTACTGGGTCATCGCCAGACGCTGTTCGTCTGCCAGCGGGAAGGCTGCGAAGGGCTGGCCGGGGCGCTTGATGGCGAGCAGGTCGGCGCGGTCGTGGGCATCGCCCATGTACTGCTGGCCGGCGACGATGGTGCCGTCCTCGGCGATGGCGAGGTGGCGCACGCTGTTCATCTGCTGCGGCAGGGTTTCCTTGGAGATCAGCGAGCCGTCGCGGCGCATCAGCACCAGGCTCGGTTCCATGGCGTCGAGGTTCATTTCCACGCGGCTTTCGGCTTCGGTACGAATGCCGCCGTTGGCCACCACCAGAGTCTCGCCGTCGGGCATCCAGGACACCTGATGCGGGCCGAGACCGTGGGTGGAGACCTCGCTGGTGTGGCTCAGGCGCTCACCGTCGAAGCGGTACACGCCGAGCATGCCGCGGCCCGGATCGGTGGTGTCGTTCTCGGTGGCGTACAGCCACTCGCCGTCCTTGTGCCACACGCCGTGGCCGTAGAAGTGGCGGTCGGCCTGCGAGTCGAGGGTCTGCAGCAGGCGGCCATCGTTCAGGTCGATCAGGTAGCTCTGCCGGCCAGGGCGCCGGGCGACGAACAACGCCAGTGGCAGCTCCGGATGCTGCACCACGTCGTGGCAGCGCAGGCCGACTTCGGTGGCGAAGGCGCAACTGCCATCCAGGCGATAGCCCACGGCGTAGTGCTTGCCATCCGCGTCGTCACGGGCGGACAGCACCAGGGGCTCCTTGCCCTTGCGTGACAGCGTCCAGCCGCCGAAGGTCAGGGCACCGAGCAGCAGGCTGCCCAGGCCGATCACGTGACGTCGCAACATGGCGTTCACCTCTATCACTTCTCGTAGTCCATCGGTCTTGCGAGCTAGAGCCAGGTTAGGCGGGAAGCTGCGGCGGATGCGGAGTTGGCTCCAGCCAATGAGCAATCCGACGCATCATTTCCAACGACCCGTGGCCGGCGCGCAGCAGATCGAATCAGTCCCCGTCGTTGGCGTTGAACCCCAGCTGCACTCCCAGCGCCTTGGCGAGATCCCCCTCGTGCAGGCGATGGACGACGTTGAGGCTGTCATACAGTTCGTTCAGTTGCTTGAGGCCAGCCTCGTCCTTCAGCAATTCGCTCAAGGGTTTATTGATGGCTTTCAGCTTGCCGTGGACATCGGCGTAGGCGGCGTCGATCTTGCCGGCCAGTTCTTTCTGCTCGGCCGGCAGCAGGGCGCGCAGGCCCTTCTTGTCGGTGCCGTCCCACAGCGCCTGGGCGCCGGTCAGGCTGGAGTCCAGGCTCGCCAGCGACATGTCGCTGCGCCAACCTTCGGCCTGGAATGGCTGCGGAATGCCCTTGCTCTGGCGACCCAGCGGGGTGCCGAGCTTCTTCTTCAGCATGTCCAGCGCGGTGACCTGCACGCGCAGCAGCTCGGCGATGGCCTCGTGGGCATCGGCGTAGCGCTCGTTGGGGAACTTGGAGAGCTGGGCGAGCATGCCGCCGTCCTGCTTCCACTGCGCCAGGATGCTCTCCGCCAGGGCCTGCTGGTGGCTGCCGATGGCTTCCAGCAGCGGGCAGTAGCGCGCCTTGGTCTCGGCGTTGGCGAGGTCGATCCTGGCGTCGTAGAGGATGTATTCGTAGGCGGTCAGGCCCTGGACCACGACGCTGGATTTATCCAGGGTCGCCGGGGAAATCGCGTTGCCGCTGTTGAGCAGTTGCTCGACCTGGCGCGCCACGAGGTTCTTCTTGTCCGGCCAGAACTGCACCTGCCAGGAGCGATTGCCCTCGGCCAGCGGCCCGACCAGCAGCGGCTGCAGTTCGGCCCAGGCCTTCTGCGCGGCCATGAAGTCGGCGCGCGCCTTGGTCAGGTCTTCCTTGCCCTGGCAGTAGGCCAGGGCGCTGGCGGCCAGCGCTCGGTCGGCGTCGACCCAGCGGCTGTAGGTCGGCAGGATCACCTGCTGGGCCAGCGTGGCGCTGGTGGTCGCCTGCGGGTCGGTGGGCGAGCAGGCGCCCAGGGCGATGGCGAGGCTGGTGATCAGAAGTCGGGGGCGGAACATGGTGGGCTCGGCTCCTTAGAGTGAGTTCAGGAACGCCAGCAGGGCATCGCGCTGCCCGGCGTCGAAGTTCAGTACGCGTTGCTTCGCCGCTTCGGCTTCGCCGCCATGCCAGAGCACGGCTTCGAGCAGGTTGCGGGCGCGGCCGTCATGCAGGAACTGGGTGTGGCCGTTGACCGTCTCGGTCAGGCCGATGCCCCACAGCGGCGCCGTGCGCCAATCGCGGCCGCTGGCGAGAAATTCCGGGCGATTGTCCGCTAGTCCCTCGCCCATGTCATGCAGCAGCAGGTCGCTGTACGGGCGGATGAGCTGGTTGGCCAGCTCGGGCTCGGCGGCGTTCGGCCCGGTGGTGAATTTGGGCGTGTGGCAACTGGCGCAGCCGGAGTCGAAGAACAGCCCCTTGCCGGTCAGCACCAGTGGGTCGTCGACCTTGCGCCGCGCCGGCACCGCCAGGTTGCGGGCGTAGAAGGCGACCTGGTTGAAGATGTGTTGGCTGACTTCCGGCTTGCCGCCGTCGATGGCGTTCTTGCAGTCGGTCTGTGCTGCCGTGCAGTCGTCGCTGGGCAGCAGGTCGCTGGTCAGGCCCATGTCACCGGAGAAGGCGTGGGCGTTCTGCTGGGCGACGTTGGGCTGCCCGGCCTTCCAGCCGAAGCGGCCGAGTACGGTCTGCTGCGTGGCATCGTCCCAGACCCGGTTCGGCCGGCCATGGATGCCGTCGTTGCCTTTGGCCTGCAGTTCGGCGTTGGCGAGGATATCCGCTTCGCTGATGGACTCCAGCAGGCCCAGGCCGATCATCGGCGGGGCGATGCGCGCGGAGAACATAGTGTCCGGGTGCATCGGGCCGTAGCCTAGGTCGCTGATGCGCAGCTTGGGTTTGCGCAGCTCGACCACGGTGCCGTCCTTGAAGGTCACCGGCACCGCGTCGTATTCCACGCGGACCTTGCCTTCGGGCGCCACGCCGGGGATCGCCGAGTCCTGGAACTGGCCGCCGTACACCGGCTCGGGCACCACGCCCAGGCGCTTGATGGTTTCGACGTCGGCGGAGCCGGCGGGGATCGACAGGCGTACCAGCATCGACACGGCGTTGACGTCGTTCAACTCCGGCGGATGGCCGCGGCCGTCCTTGATGTGGCAGTTCTGGCAGGCGTTGGTGTTGAACAGCGGGCCGAGGCCGTCGCGCGCGGTGGTGGTAGTCGGCGCGATCACCCAGGGATTGCGGAAGAAGCTGTTGCCCACGGCGAAGTCCAGTCGACGACTCGGCGTGAGGTTGGCCGAGGGCATGGAATAGGCGTTGCGGTCGCTCTGTCTGACCGTGGTGGCGCCGCCGGAAAGTGCTTCGCCGGGCTCGGCCACGGCGTGCTGGGAGGTCTCCGGCTTGCACGCGGCAAGGGCGAGGGCGGACAGCAGCGGCACGAGGTGCAGGGCGGTACGGCGGTGGAGCATCGACGGGTTCCAGAGCGGTGACATGGCAGCGCGCCATGTTATCAGGGGCTTCAAATGCAAATATGAAAAATTTGTATTTGAGAACGACATCGTTTGCCGCCCGGAAACGACAAAGCCCCGCAGTGCGGGGCTTTGCCTTTGCCACTTGAGTAGCTGCGGCCAGGAGCCGCAGTCACCTCAGGACGCGCGGATCAGAACTGGTGATCGGCGTTGTCCGGCTTCAGGTCCTGCACGCCGACCGCGGTGGCGGCCTTCTCGATGGCGCCGGTCTGCTTGACCAGCGAGGCGATGGCGTCGCGGATCTTCTGCTGATCGTCCTTGTCTTCCGGAGCGATCATCTGGTCGAAGTGCACACCGTCCTTCTCGGCACGGTCGACGATGACCTGCATCTTGGCTTCAGTGTTGGCCAGGTCATTCTTCAGGTCGGTATCGGCGGCGGCGTCAGCCTTGGCGACCAGGTCGGACAGGCTCGGACCCTTCACGACGCTGCCGTCGGTGCGCTTGTACTCGCCCAGGTAGATGTTGCGGATCGACTTGGCGTTGAAGAACAGGGTGTTGTGGGTGTTGTCGCTGAAGCAGTCGTGTTCGTCTTCGGTGGAGTTGGCTTCCAGCGCGACCTTCATGCGCTCGCCGGCCAGTTCGCCGAGGGACAGGGAACCCATGCCGAAGAACATCTTGCGCAGGTTGTTCTCGGCGGTGTCGGCCTCGACCTTGGCGCGATAGTTGTCGGCGACGCCGGACTTGAAGTTGCCGACCATTTCTTCCAGGTCAGCGACCAGCAGGTCGGTGGCGGCTTTCAGGTAGGCAGCGCGACGGTCGCAGTGACCGTTGGTGCAGTCCTTGCCCTGGGCGTAGTCGGTGTATTTGCGGTCGCCGGCGCCCGGCTTGGTGCCGTTCAGGTCCTGGCCCCAGAGGAGGAATTCGATGGCGTGGTAGCCGGTGGCGACGTTGGCTTCGGAACCGCCCAGCTCGTTCAGGCCCTTGAGCTTCTCGCCGGTGATTTCCTTGACGTCGATCTTGTCTTCGCCGACCTGGATCTCGGTGTTGGCGATGATGTTGGCGGTGGCGCCGGCGTTGCCTTCGGCGTGCTGGTAGTCCTTGGCGACGTAGTCGATCAGGCCTTCGTCCAGCGGCCAGGCGTTAACCGCGCCTTCCCAGTCGTCGATGATCGAGTTGCCGAAGCGGAAGGCTTCGCTCTGCGAGTAGGACGGGCGGGAAGCGATCCAGGCTTCGCGGGCGGCCTTCAGGGTGGCTTCGCTGGGCTTGGCGATCAGTGCGTCGACGGCGGTCTGCAGCGCCTTGGCGGTGGTCAGGGCGTCGCCGTAGGTGGCTTCGGCGATGTCCAGGTAGTTCTTCACTACGGCCTTGACCGCGGCCTCGTCGACCTTGGCGGTCGCTGCCGGGGCAGTGCTCTGGGTGCTGGCAGCCGGCGCGGCGGCGGCGGGGGCTTCGGCTTTCTTGTCATCGCCGCAGCCGGCGAGGGAGATGGCGATGGCGAGCAGGCTGGCAGTGGCCCAGGGCATACGAGTCATGACGGGTTCCTTTGCATGGAGAGGAGGCGCACGAAAAAGGACTGCGCAAGAAAATCCGCAACATAATGCGAAAGATTTGCATTTTTGAAAAGAGAGATCGGTGGCGCTGTTCGGTCACGGGGCCAGCAAGTCGCTATCAGTGTCAGGGAATTAGCTCTTTGTAGGATCGAGGGGGACGCCTAGTCCTTGCTCGCGAACAGCTCCGGCGCCATGCGGTTCGCGAGCAAGCTCGCTCCTACAAGGGGATTCGGCGTGGGGGGATGGCGGATGAAGCGTTCCGCTGCATTCGCCCTACGCCGTCAATGCCGTTCGACGGAGCCGCCCGGATTGCCGCCGGCCGCTTCGGCCAGACGCCGCGCCTGCTTGAGGTAGAGCGTCAGCTCGCGCGCCGGCAGCGGCTTGCTGTAGAGGTAGCCCTGACCTTCGTGGCAGCCCTGGGCGATGATGTAGGCCTCCTGCTCGACGGTCTCCACGCCCTCGGCGATCACCTGCATGCCCAGGCTCTTGCCCAGCTGGATGATGGCGCGAACGATGGTGGCGTCGTCGTCGTCCAGCAGCAGGTCCTGGACGAAGCTTTTGTCGATCTTGATCTTGTCCAGCGGCAGGCTCTTCAGGTAGCTCAGCGATGAGTAGCCGGTGCCGAAGTCGTCGATGGCGATCAGCGCGCCGGCGCGACGCAGGCTGAGCAGGTGCTGGGCGGCGGTGGAAATGTCTTCCATCAGGCCGGTCTCGGTGACCTCCAACTCCAGCGAACGCGGCGGCAGGCGGTGCATCTGCAACAGGTTGCTGACGACGCGCGGCAGGGCGTTGTGGCGCAACTGCACGGTGGACAGGTTGACCGCCAGGCGCAGGTCGTCGAAGCCCTGGTCGTGCCATTCGCGCAGTTGGCGGCAGGACTGGTCGAGCACCCATTCGCCGATGCTGAAGATGCTGCCGTTCTGCTCCGCCAGCGGGATGAACAGGTCCGGCGCGACCCAGCCCTGGGTCGGGTGCTGCCAGCGCAGCAGCGCCTCGACGCCGACCACGCGGTGATCGCGGTAATCCACCTGCGGCTGGTACACGAGGTGCAGTTCGTTGCGTGCCAGGGCTTCGCGCAGGTCCTTCTCCAGTTCGCGGCGGCGGCGCATCTCGCTGTCGACGCTGGCGATGTAGAACTGGTAGCGGTTGCGCGAGCGACTCTTGGCCAGGGTCATGGTCTGCTCGGCTTTCTGCAGCAGCTTCTCGGTGGTCTCGCCGTCCTCGGGGAACAGGGTGATGCCGATGGTGGCGCGCAGGTGTACCAGGTGCTGGTCCAGTTCGAAGGGCGCTTCCAGGTCGTCGAGGATCTGCTGGGCCAGTTCCGCCGCTTCGTAAGGCTGCTCGATGTCGGCCTGGACCAGGGCGAACTGGTCGCCACCCAGCCGCGCCAGGGCGCCGAGGTGCGCGCTGCGGGTGCGCAGGCGGTCGGCGAGGGCGATCAGCAACTGGTCGCCGAACTGGTAGCTGTACTGCTCGTTGATGCCCTTGAAGTCATCCAGGCCCAGGCAGAGCACGGCGACGCGGCGCTGCAGACGCGAGGCGCCCTCGAGAATCTGGTCCAGGCGTTGTTGCAGCAGCTTGCGGTTGGGCAGGCCGGTGAGGAAGTCGTACTGGGAGATGCGCAGCAGGCTGTCTTCGGCCTCCCTGCGCAAATGGCCGTTGCGCTCGATGGAGGCCAGCAACTGGTTGGCGGTGTTCACCCACAGGCCCAGTTCGTCCTTCTCGTGGCCGTCGGGCATCGGCAGCTTGTGCTGGCTGGGGCGGTCCGGGTTGATCGAGGCCAGGTGCTCGATGATCTTCGACAGCGGCTTGGTCAGCAGCCAGTGGTAGACCATGAACAGCACCAGGCTCAGGGCCATGGCGCGGAGGATGCCGGAGATGAAGATGATCACCGAGGTGGCGACGAAGTCGTCGCCGTAGGGCGCGGTGTCGAGGGTGATCTTCAGGTCGCCGTAGTACTCGTTGGAGCCGCCACGGCCGGCAAGGCGGATGGAGTAGTTCTGCTCGGCGCCGAGGATCGGGTCGGTCAGCCAGCGGGTGGAGGAGTCCAGCAGCGGGCGGGATTTCTCCGCCAGCATGGGTTCGTCGGGGTGGCCGATGGCGGCGTAGCGCACGGCTTCGTGCTGGAACAGGCCTTCGAGGACCTGCATCGCCATGTCGCGGTCCAGGCTGTAGACGGCCTGGGTAGAAGGGTCGCGGACCATCGCCAGGATGCGCTGGGCATCGTTGTGCACGTTCTGGCGGGCCTTGTGGGCGTCGTAGACGATCTGGGCACAGCTGAGTACCACCCCGACCACGAGGGCCGCGAGCAATACCATACGCAGCAGCTTGAGGGAGAGGCTGTGCCGGGGATCCAGTTTCAAGGTCTTTCCTTGTTTCTCGCCAGGGGCGAACGACTGGGGCTGAGTATTGGCAATTGGCGCAATGACGTCAAAGGGCCATCGTTGTGTTTCGTGACTGTACCGGCCTTTCAGGTTAGCCGACACGAAGGTGTTACGCGCCCCTTACGAAAAAACCCGGCACGAGGCCGGGTTCTTTCAGATCATATGGGGTGCGATCAGGCAGCGAACTGCTCGGCCACGAAGTCCCAGTTGACCAGGTTCCAGAACGCCTCGACGTACTTCGGACGCAGGTTGCGGTAGTCGATGTAGTAGGCGTGTTCCCAGACGTCGCAGGTCAGCAGCGGGGTGTCGCCGCTGGTCAGCGGGCAACCGGCGCCGATGGTGCTGGCCAGGGCCAGGGAGCCGTCGGCTTTCTTCACCAGCCAGCCCCAGCCGGAGCCGAAGGTGCCGATGGAGGTCTTGCTGAACTCTTCCTTGAACTTGTCGAAGGAACCGAAGGCAGCGTTGATGGCGTCAGCCAGGGCGCCGGTGGGCTGGCCACCGCCGTTGGGGCTCAGGCAGTTCCAGTAGAAGGTGTGGTTCCACACCTGGGCTGCGTTGTTGAAGATGCCGCCGGAAGAGGTCTTGACGATGTCTTCCAGGCTTTTGCCTTCGAACTCGGTACCCGGAACCAGGTTGTTCAGGTTCACGACGTAGGTGTTGTGGTGCTTGTCGTGGTGGAATTCCAGAGTCTCCGCGGAAATGTGCGGCTCAAGGGCATTCTTCGCGTAGGGCAGCGGAGGCAATTCGAAAGCCATGGTGTCTCTCCTATCTCACTCAGTCTGGGCTAGCGCGGCGAACGCGCGACCGGTACACGGGGCCGGTATCGTAGGTGTCGCGGCATCCGGGCGTAGCTGCAAGGCGTCCCGCAAGGGGACAGGCAGCGCGCCAGTTGCGTCTGACAGCCTTGGCCGTCAGCGCCGCGAAGGTCGGATCATAGCACCCGACCTGTGGCATATCCACGCAGCAACTGTAGGGGCAAAGGCCCTGCCAGGCGGCTTGCGTCGGCGCCCGGCCCTCACTCTATACCGACCGGGATGACGGAACGTGGTTCGGACTGATTTCCCGCACGGCCTGAATCAGTTGGCGAACACCAGTTGCGCCGCCATCCCCAGCATCATCACGGCGACCATCAGGTCCACCAGGCGCCAGGTGGCCGGCCGCGCGAGCCAGGGCGCGAGCCAGGCGGCGCCGAAGGCCAGGGTGAAGAACCAGATCAGCGAGGCACTGGCCGCGCCCATGGCGTAGGCGCCGGGGGCAGCCTGCTGGGCACCGAGGGAGCCGATCAGCAGCACGGTGTCGAGGTAGACGTGGGGGTTGAGCAGGGTCACCGCCAGCGCAGCCATCAGAACGGTGCGGCGCGAACGCGGGCCGGTTTCCCCGGCGTCGGCCATGGCTTCGGGTGCGACTGCACGACGCAGCGCCTTGAGGCCGTACCAGACCAGGAAGGTGACGCCGCCCCAGCGGGCGATGGCCAGCAGCGTCGGGTTCTCGGCAAGGATCTTCGCCAGGCCGAACACCCCGGCGCTGACCAGGATGGCGTCACAGGCCACGCACAGCGCGGCCACCGACAGGTGATGCTCGCGGCGCAGGCTCTGGGCGAGGACGAAGGCGTTCTGCGCGCCGATGGCGATGATCAGCCCGGCGGCCACCAGGATGCCGTTGAGATAGCTCTGCCACATGATTCAGACCACCTCTTCATTCAGGGCGGGGGGATCGAGCGCGAGCGCGCGCAGGACGTCCAGCGCGCGCGGGCCGTCGGCGTGGGCAACGAACAGATGGTCGTGGTACCAGGCGGCGACCACGTTGCAGCTGATCCCGGCCCTGGCCAGCGCAGTCGCCACGGCGGCGGTGAGGCCGACGGCCTGCAGCGCCGAGTGCACTTCGAGGGTCAGCCAGGCGGCCACGTAATCGAAGCTCAGCCCGGCTTGTTCGGCTTCGGCGCGCGGCAGGATCAGCGTCAGCCCTTCGCTTTCGCGGAAGCTGCCCAGTGGCTGCAGGCCGGCGGGCAGCTTTCCGTCGGGCAGGGTGCAGTAGACATATTCGCCGTCATTGAGCACCGGGGTCATGCCGCGCAGCAGCGCAGCCAGGGAAGTTTCGCCAGCCATGGGTAGGTTCGTCCGAAGTGGGGAATGCTGGCGATTGTCCGGCTTTGACCTGTATAAGAAAAACCAATACTGCTGATATCTCATTAGGGAAACTGATCATGTTCGACTACAAGCTGCTCGCCGCCCTGGCCGCCGTGGTGGAGCAGGGCGGTTTCGAGCGTGGCGCCCAGGTACTGGGGCTGTCGCAGTCGGCGATTTCCCAGCGCATCAAGCTGCTCGAGGCGCGGGTCGGCCAACCGGTGCTGGTGCGCGCGGCGCGGCCGCAGCCGACCGATCTCGGCCAGCGCCTGCTCAACCACGTGCAGCAGGTGCGCCTGCTGGAGGGCGACCTGCAGCAATGGGTGCCCGCGCTGGACGATGGCGCCGCCCCCGAGCGCCTGCGCCTGGCGCTCAATGCCGACAGCCTGGCGACCTGGTGGGCCCACGCAGTCGGTGATTTCTGCGGCGAGCGCCACGTGCTGCTGGATCTGGTGGTGGAAGATCAGGAGGTCGGCCTCAAGCGCATGCGCGCCGGTGAGGTGGCCGGCTGCGTCTGCGCCAGTCCGCGCCCGGTGGCCGGTGGCCGCAGCGAGCCATTGGGCGCGATGCGCTATCGCGGGCTGGCCAGCCCGGAATTCATCGCCCGGCATTTTCCCAAGGGCGTCACGCCGGCGGGATTGGTGCGCGCCCCGGCGATCGTCTACGGCCCCGACGATCAACTGCAGCATCGCTACCTGAAGGACCTGGGCGTGGACGGCCACTTCAGCTACCACCTGTGCCCGTCTTCCGAGGGCTTCGTGCGCATGACCAGCGGCGGCCTGGGCTGGGGCCTGGTGCCCGAGCAGCAGGTGCGCGGCGAGCTGGAACGCGGTGAGCTGGTGGACATGTTGCCGGGGCGGGTGATCGACGTGCCGCTGTATTGGCACCACTGGCGCAACGGCGGCGAACTGCTCGCCGCGCTGACCCGGCACCTGCTGGCGAAGGCGCCGGGGCTGATGGTGCCGATCAGCCGCGAATGACGATTTGCCCGCTGCCCGGCAACTGCTCGATGCAGCGCGCGCCGAAGAGTTTCGACGGCGTGAAGTAGCCGACGCTGTTCGGATTGGCCAGCAGATGGCGCACGGCGAAGAGCACGCCGTGGATGGTCACGTCGTAGCCGTTGGCGGTTTCCAGGCGCGCCGTGCGGCGCTCGCCACGGGCGTTGCGCACTTCACCCCAGACCCAGGTGCGCAGCTTGCTGCGGGCCAGCTCGTCAGGGCCCTGGACGCGCTTGTCCACCTGTTCCTTGAGCCAGTCCTGCACGCGCTCGCGGCCCAGCAGCGGGCGCAAGGAATCCATCACCCGCATGCCGATGGCGGCGGCCGGCGGCACCGGCAGGTAGACCTCGATGTCGCCGATGCCGGTGGAGTAGTAAGCGGTCGCCACGTCGCCCCAGGGAATGGTCACGGCGTGCTTGAGGCCGCGGCCGAAGTCGATGTCGCGGCGCTTGTAGCCCAGCGGCACGTCGCGCAGGCGCCCGGCTTCGCGCACCTTGCCGCCCAGCTTGAGGCCTTCCACGGTGGTCTTGGCGGTGCCCGGTGAGAGCCCGCTGCCACTGTCGAAACCCAGCGCCAGGTGCGCGGCGTCAGGCATGGCTTCCTTGAGGCAGGCGGCGACGCAGTCGGTGGGGATCACGTCGAAGCCGACGCCGGGGCAGAGCACCACGCCCGCCGTGCGTGCCACTTCGTCGAGGCCGTGGGCGTACTCGAAGACGGAAATTTCCCCGGTGATATCGACGTAGTGCGCGCCGCTGGCGATGCAGGCCTCGATCATCGGCGCGGCGGTGGCGGAGAACGGCCCGGCGCAGTTGGCGACCACCGCGACATCCTCCAGGGCGGCCAGGGCGGCGGCGCTGTCGTTCAGGTCGAATACCCGGCATTCCAGTCCCAGTGAACTGCCCAGCGCATGCAGGCTGGCCGGGTTGCGAGCGGCGAGGATCGGTGTCAGGCCCTCGCGCTGCGCCTGCTCGGCCACCAGCCGGCCGGTGTAGCCGTTGGCGCCGTAGATCATCCAGTGGGGCTTGCTCATGCTGTGGCCTCGCGCGGTTCAGAGAGGATCGATGGAATGCCTCTAGGGTAGTCGCAACTGCCGTGTACCTGTCGCCGATCGCAAGTCGTGCAACCCTGGTGGGCGGCTGCGGTCTGCAAGGATTCGTTTCTGGCGTGCAAGGCCAGAGTGGTAGCGTGCGGTGGCTGGTAGAGTCGCCGGAAATAAAAACAGGAGTGGCGTGCATGAAGATTCTGGTCACCGGAGCCAGCGGGTTCATTGGCGGGCGTTTCGCTCGCTTCGCCCTGGAGCAGGGCCTGGCGGTACGGGTGAACGGACGCCGCGAGGAGGCGCTGCAACCGTTGGTGGCGCGCGGCGCCGAGTTCATGGCCGGCGACCTGGCGGACCCGGCGCTGGTGCGCGCGCTGTGCAGCGGCGTCGATGCCGTGGTGCATTGCGCCGGCGCGGTGGGGGTGTGGGGCAGCCATGAGTACTTCCACCAGGCCAACGTGGTGATGACCGAGTCCATCGTCGAGGCGTGCCTGAAACAGAAGGTGCGGCGCCTGGTGCACCTGTCGTCGCCGTCGATCTACTTCGATGGCCAGTCCCATGTGGGCATCAGCGAGCAGCAGGTGCCCAAGCGCTTCGCCAACCATTACGGCTCGACCAAGTACCAGTCCGAACTGGTTGCCCTCGGCGCGCAGGAATTCGGCCTGGAGGTGCTGGCGCTGCGCCCGCGCTTCGTCACCGGCGCCGGCGACACCAGCATCTTCCCGCGGATGATCGCCGCACACCGCAAGGGCCGCCTGCGCATCATCGGCAAGGGCCTGAACAAGGTGGACTTCACCAGCATCCAGAACCTCAACGATGCCCTGTTCGCCAGCCTGATGGCCGGCGACGAGGCGCTCGGCCACGCCTACAACATCAGCAACGGCCAGCCGCTGCCGCTGTGGGACGTGGTGAACTACGTGCTGCGTCGGCTCGACATGCAGCCGGTGGAGCGGCACATGCCCTACGGATTGGCCTACAACCTGGCGCTGCTCAACGAGGGCGTGTGCAAGGTGCTGCCCGGTCGTCCGGAGCCGACCTTGCATCGCCTGGGCATGGCGGTGATGGCCAAGGATTTTTCCCTGGATATCTCCCGCGCCCGCGAGTACCTCCACTACGACCCGCAGAACAGCCTGTGGGATGCGCTGGATGAGTTTTGCGACTGGTGGAGATTGCGCGGCGTGTAAAGGCTCGCTCCGACGCTGAACTGTAGGAGCGGACTTCGTCCGCGATATCGTCCAGCGCGATGCGGATCAATCGCGGACGGAGTCCGCTCCTACGAGAGCATTCTCTGCCTAGCGTGGTGCGCGAGCACCGCCCCGCAGCGGGCCGGAGTACTGCTGGTCGCCTCCGCCCTGCATCGGCAGGAAGCTCGGTTCCTGTACCACGCGCGGCAGTTGCACGCCGCTCAACTGGCTGAGGCGTTCGCCCATCTGGCGCGTCTCCTCGCAGATGGAGGCGGCGCAGGCGCGTAGCATCCGCTCGATGGCGTCGCTCTGCTGGTACTGGATTTCCACGGCCTGTTCTTCACGCAGACGACGGCGCAATTCGCGCATGCAATCCAGGATGGCCTTGTTGAGTTCGATCACCCGACTTCCTCCCCCGCGAAGGGCGCCAAAGCGGCGCCAAGTAACGGGAGCGGGAGCAAGGGGCGTGCCACGATGTCGCAAAGCCACTATTGGCGGCCTGCCTGGGGAACTGTGACTTCCGGCACGGGTCTTCTATGCGCCGACGAGGTGCGTGACGCCCTGTGATGGCACGCTGCTCTGAAGTGTCACGCGAACGGATATACTGCGCCCTGCGCAGGCAACACGCCGCTTTATCCCCACAGGTTCATTCCATGCGTAACGACACGTTCGACGAATTCGATGATGTGCCCCACCTGTCCACCGACGCCGCCGACCGCGACGAGTTCGGTCATCACCCGCGCCGCGTGGTCGAGCCCAACGGCCGCCCGCTGCCGCAGCCGGTGAAGCGTGGCGGCGGTACCGGTGCGCTGTGGGCGCTGGTCGCGGCCATGGCCATCGCCCTGGCCGGCGTCGGCTGGTGGAGCCACCAGCAGTTGTTGCTGATGGAACAGCAACTGATCGCCACCCAGGAAAGCTTCGCCAAGATCAGCGAGGAGGCCGCCGGTCGCCTGGACGACATTCGCGGCAAGTTCGTCGCCAACGAATCCAACGGCATGAGCGACCGCGAAGCGCTGAAGCTGCAGGTCAAGCAGTTGCAGGGCCGCCTGGCCGAACAGGCCAAGGCCCAGCAGACTTCCCTGTCGGAGTTCGATGGCGCCCAGGGCAAGCGCCTGGCGCAGATCAGCGACGACCTCAAGGCGCAACAGGAAAATGCCGCGCAACTGGTGGCCCAGCTGGATGGCAAGCTCAAGACCATTTCCGATGAACAGGCCAAGTTCAAGAACGTGCAGGCCGACCTCGCCACTGCCAACCAGCAGATCCAGGCGCTGAACACCGAGATCGCCAACCTGAAGAAGCAGGGCAACCAGAGCCAGGCGATCAAGAGCATCCAGGACGACCTGATGCTGCTGCGCGCCGAGGTCGATGGCCGCCAGGGCCAGGCCAGTAGCGATACCAAGGAGTTCGACGTGTTCCGCATCCAGGTGATGCGCAACATCAACACCCTGCAACAGCAGATGCAGAACCTCCAGCAGCAGATCAGCACCCGCTGATCGGCCTGCAACCGCAAAGCCCCCGCACCGAAAGGTCCGGGGGCTTTTTATTAGCCATCCCTCTTTGGGGGTAGTGACGGTAATTCTTGTCTTGAATCAGTTTCAGCGCCGGCTTCGAGGCGAATAATCGCTAACAAATGAGAGTCATTCCGATTCTCCCGTTGTTCGATCTTTCGCCCGGAGGCTTCCCATGCACGATCTTCAAGCGCAACGCCGGTACCGCATCGCCGGCTACCGGCCCGGGATCGGCGCCGCCTTCCGCCAGCGGCTGTTCTCCATGGGGCTGCTGCCGGGCGCCGAACTGAAGGTACGCCGCGTGGCGCCGCTGGGCGACCCGGTGCAGGTGGACACCCGCCAGTGCAGCCTGGTGCTGCGCCGTCGCGACCTGGCCTTTCTCCAGCTCGAAGCGCAGGACTGATCCAGCATGGACGAACTGCGCATCGGCCTGATCGGCAATCCCAACGCGGGCAAGACCACCCTGTTCAACCAGCTCACCGGCTCGCGCCAGCGCGTCGGCAATTGGGCCGGCGTTACCGTGGAGCGCAAGGAAGGCAACTTCCGCACCGCCCGCCATAACGTGCGCCTGGTGGACCTGCCCGGCACCTACTCGCTGACCACGCTGTCGACCCAGGCCTCGCTGGACGAACAGATCGCCCGGCGCTGCATCGTCGATGGCGAGGTGGACGTGCTGGTCAACGTGGTGGACGCCACCAACCTGGAACGCAACCTCTACCTCACTGTGCAACTGCGCGAGATGGGGCTGCCCTGCGTGGTGGCGCTGAACATGCTCGATATCGCCCGCAGCCAGGGCTTGAACATCGACCGCGAGGCGCTGGCGCGGGAATTGGGTTGCCCGGTGGTGCCGCTGGTATCGACCCGCGGCGAAGGCATCGATGCGTTGAAGGACGCCATCGATGGCGTGACGGCACAGCCGCCGCTGCAAGTGCCCTATCCCGCCGCACTGCGCAACGCCATCAGCCAACTGCTGCCCGCCGACGCGCCACCGGCCCACGCCTGGATGGTTCTGCTGGCGCTGGAAGGCGACCTGCACAGCGCCCGGCAGCTCAAGCTCGACCCGGCGAGCCTGCTGGCTGCCCGGGACGCGATCCGCTGCGCCTGCGGCGAAGACCCGGAACTGCTGTTGGTGGACGCGCGCTACCGGCTGATCGGCGAACTCTGCGAGCGTGCCAGCAACCATCGCGAGGCAGCACCGCATCGCCTGACACAGATGCTCGACCGTATCGCGCTGAACCGCTGGCTGGGTATCCCGGTGTTCCTCTTCGTGATGTACCTGATGTTCTTCTTCGCCATTACCCTGGGGGGAGCGCTGCAGCCGATCTTCGACCAGGGTTCCTCGGCGCTGTTCATCGACGGCATCCAGTGGCTGGGCGCTCGCACGGGCGCACCGGACTGGCTGACTGCGCTGCTGGCGCAGGGCCTGGGCGGCGGTATCAACGCGGTGCTGCCGCTGATCCCGCAGATCGGCCTGATGTACCTGTTCCTCGCGTTGCTGGAAGACTCCGGCTACATGGCCCGCGCGGCCTTCGTCATGGACCGCCTGATGCAGGCCCTCGGCCTGCCGGGCAAGTCCTTCGTGCCGCTGATCGTCGGCTTCGGCTGCAACGTGCCGTCGATCATGGGCACCCGCACCCTGGACAACCCGCGCGAGCGCCTGATGACTTCGATGATGGCGCCGTTCATGTCGTGCGGCGCGCGACTGGCGATCTTCGCCGTGTTCGCCGCTGCCTTCTTCGGCCAGAACGGCGCACTGGCGATCTTCTCGCTGTACCTGCTGGGTATCGTCGTCGCGGTACTCACCGGGCTGCTGCTCAAGCACACGCTGATGCGCGGCGAAGCCTCACCCTTCGTCATGGAACTGCCGCTGTACCACGTGCCGCACCTGCGCAGCCTGCTGCTGCAGACCTGGATGCGCCTGCGCGCCTTCATCGTCCGCGCCGGCACCGTGATCATCCTGGTCAGCCTGGTGATCGGCGGCCTCAACAGCGTCACCCTCGACGGCCGCCCGGTGCAGGGCGACATCGCCGACTCGGCGCTCTCCAGCCTCAGCCACAAGGTCACGCCACTGCTCAAACCCATGGGCGTGCATGAGGACAACTGGCAGGCCACGGTCGGCCTGGTTACCGGCGCGCTGGCCAAGGAAGTGGTGGTCGGTACGCTGAATACCCTGTACACCGCCGAGCACATCCAGGGCGAAGCCTTCGACGCCGACGGCTATGACCTCTGGGGCCAACTGAAGCAGGCCGGTGCGGATACGCTGGATGGCCTGCGTGATTCCTTCAGCCTCAGTGTGCTGGCCAACCCGGTTGCCGCGAGCATGGCCGACGGCGAGATGGAGCAGGGCTCCATGGGCACCTTCGCCGCCAAGTTCGGCAGCCCGCTGGCCGCCTACAGCTACCTCGTCTTCGTGCTGCTCTACGTGCCCTGTGTAGCTACCCTCGGCGCGCTGACCCGGGAAAGCGGCCGTGGCTGGATGACCTTCGCGGTGTTCTGGGGCCTCAACGTCGCCTACTCGCTGGCGACCCTCTGCTACCAGGTGTTCAGCTTCGCCGAACATCCGCAGTACAGCGCGGTGGCGATCGGTGTGGTGCTGGTGTTCAACCTCGTACTGTTCCTGATCCTGCGCTGGATTGGTCGGCGTGGGCTGGAACTGGATGGCGAGCGCGAGCTGCGCGCGGCCCCGGCGGGGAGCTGCCACTGATGGCCACGGCAATCGCGCTGCGCAACCTGCTGGGCGAGTTGGGCGAGGCCGATGTACCGACCCTCGCCCAACGCCTCGGCGCTTCCAGGGCGTTGCTCGAGGCGTTGCTGGAGCGGCTGCTGGCGCTGGGCGTGGTGGAAAAAGTCGCGCCCGAACCGGCGGCCTGCGGGAGTTGCAATGGTTGCGCGGAGGCGACGCGGTGCGCGACGACGGGGTATCGCCTTTCCAGTCGCAACGATCCCGCCCCCTTGCGCTGGATCACCCCCTGACTCCGGACCGTAGGATGGTGTGGAGCGAAGCGATACCCATCACGCATCGCGCCGACAGCATGGGTATCGCTGCGCTCCACCCATCCTACGAAGCGCTCCGACGCAGAATCTGGCGCGTTTTTGTAGGAGCGAGCTTGCTCGCGAACAACCCCGGGTGGACCAGCGTAGGAGCGGACTCTGTCCGCGATGTGAGATAGGCGTACTCGGAGTCGCCGGTAATCGATCGCGGACGGAGTCCGCTCCTACGCTGGGTTATTGCCTTGCGCAGAAATGAAAAGGGCGCCTTCGCGAGAAGGCGCCCTTTTCGTTGGCGCTGGAGCCGGCCCTTACAGGCGCGGGTAGTCCAGGTAGCCGACCGGGCCCTTGGCGTAGAAGGTTTCCGGATGCGGCTCGTTCCAGGCGGCGCCTTTCTGCAGGCGGGCCACCAGGTCCGGGTTGGCGATGAACGGAATGCCGAAGGCGACTGCATCGGCCTTGCCGCTTTGCAGCCACTCGGTCGCGGTTTCCTTGGTGAAGCGCTCATTGGCGATGTACACGCCACCGAAGATTTCCTTCAGTTTCGGGCCGATGCTGTCGTCAGCAGCCTTCTCGCGGGTGCAGATGAACGCCACACCGCGCTTGCCCAGCTCGCTGGCCACGTAGCCGAAGGTGGCCAGCGGGTCGGCATCGCCCATGTCGTGGGAGTCCATGCGCGGAGCCAGGTGCACGCCGACGCGGCCGGCACCCCAGACGCCGATCACCGCATCGGTGACTTCCAGCAGCAGGCGCGCGCGGTTCTCCACGGAGCCGCCGTACTGGTCGGTGCGCTGGTTGGTGCTGCTCTGCAGGAACTGGTCGAGCAGGTAGCCGTTGGCACCGTGCACTTCCACGCCGTCGAAGCCGGCGGCCTTGGCGTTCTCGGCACCGACGCGGTAGGCCTCGACGATGTCGGCGATCTCTTCGGTTTCCAGGGCGCGTGGGGTGACGAACTCCTTGATCGGACGCACCAGGCTGACGTGCCCGGCGGGCTTGATGGCGCTCGGTGCCACCGGGGTTTCACCGTTCAGGTACAGCGGGTCGGAGATGCGGCCCACGTGCCACAGTTGCAGGAAGATGCGACCGCCGTTGGCATGCACGGCCTTGGTGATGTTGGTCCAGCCGCGGACCTGGTCGTCGGACCAGATGCCGGGGGTATCCGGGTAACCCACGCCCATCGGGGTCACCGAGGTGGCTTCGCTGAGGATCAGGCCGGCGTCGGCGCGCTGGGTGTAGTACTCGGCCATCAGGGCATTGGGCACACGGCCTTCGTCGGCGCGGCAGCGGGTCAGCGGGGCCATGATGATGCGGTTGGGCAGTTCCAGGTCACCGATGACGATGGGATCGAAAAGCGTGGTCATTGCGTTACTCCAATACGGGGTGAGGGTGGAGGATCAGTCGAGGACGGTTTGGGTCTGGTTGGGCTTGCCGCTGAACGCGATCATCACCGCGAGCAGGGCGAGTACGGAGAGCACGGCGCCGGCCAGGGGCACGCGGGTCAGGCCCAGGCCGTGGTCGATGACGCTGCCGCCGACCCAGGCGCCGATGGCGTTGCCGACGTTGAAGGCGCCGATGTTCAGGGTGGCGACGAGGTTCGGTGCGGCGCCGCCGACGCGGACCACGTTGACCTGCAGGGCGGGCACTGCGGCGAAGGCGGCAGCGGCCCAGATGAACAGGGTGATTTCGGCCGGGATCAGCGCGGCGCTGGTCCAGCTCAGCACGGTGGAAACCACCGCCATGGTGGCGAACACGCCGGCCAGGGTCGTGCCCAGGCGCCAGTCGGCCAGGCGGCCGCCGATGATGTTGCCCAGGGTCAGGCCCAGGCCGATCAGTACCAGGCTCCAGGTGATGCCGCGCGGCGAGACCCGGGTGACTTCGCCCAGCAGCGGCGCGACATAGGTGAACAGTGCGAAGACCGCGGCGGAGAACAGCACGGTGGTGCCCAGCGCCAGCCACAGCGGGCCGTTGCGCAGCGCGGAGACTTCCTTGCGCATGTCCACCGCTTCTTCATCGTGCTGCTTGGGCAGCACTCGCCACAGGCTGATCAGTGCGAAGACGCCGATCAGGGTCACCGCCCAGAACGGCGAGCGCCAGCCAGCGACCTGGCCAAGCGCGGTGCCGGCCGGAACGCCGAGGACGTTGGCCAGGGTCAGGCCGGTGAACATCAGGGCTACGGCTGAAGCCTTGCGGTTGGCCGGTACCAGGCTGGCGGCGACCACCGAGCCGATGCCGAAGAAGGCGCCGTGGCACAGCGCGGTGATGATCCGCGCCAGCATCAGCAGGCCGTAATTGGCAGCCACCGCGCAGAGCAGATTACCGAGGATGAAGATGCCCATGAGCATCAGCAGGGCAGTCTTGCGCGGCAGTCGGGCCGTCAGCAGGGCCATGATCGGCGCGCCGATGGCGACGCTGAAGGCGTAGCCGCTGACCAGCCAGCCGGCGGCCGGAATGGTTACGGACAAGTCGCTCGCAACCTCGGGCAACAGGCCCATGATCACGAATTCCGTGGTGCCGATGGCAAACGCGGACAAAGCGAGGACGAGAAGCGAAGTGGGCATGCGCCTGCTCCTGGAGAGTTGAAATTGTCTTGGCTGGCAGTAGCCGGGTTACAGCGCTTCGCTCAGGTGGCGAACAAAGGCCTGGATGGTTTCTTCATTACGTTTGAAGAAATTCCACTGGCCGACTTTTCGACTGGTCACCAGTCCCGCGCGCTGGAGGGTGGCCAGATGCGCGGAAACGGTGGATTGCGACAGACCGGTGCGCTGGTCGAACTTGCCGGCGCAGACGCCGATCTCGAAGGATTGGTGTTCCTGCTCGACGAAGAATTGCTCCGGGTCCTTGAGCCAGTGCAGCATGTCGCGCCGCACCGGGTGGGCCAGGGCCTTGAAGATTTCGTCGAGGTCGATACCAGGATCGAGAGGGAGTTGTTCAGTCATGGGGCACATCGGTATATCGCGTTGAGACGAACTATATATCGGTCAAAAACGATATGAATTCGTTTGGCGCGATAGTAATGATCAACACCGATGATATTACCCAGCTGACGCAGGAGCGGACTCGGTCCACGATGATTCCGCCTCCGCTCCGAGCCTGCTCTTCGTAGGAACGAGCTTGCTCGCGAACCCCTTGGCTCCGAGCTTTCTCGGTTCGCGAGCAAGCTTGCTCCTACAGAAGAGCATCGGTCCGCGCTAAGCTCAGCTCATGAACTACCTCGCGCATCTCCACCTGGGCGGCCACCGGCCCGCCCAACTGCTCGGCAGCCTGTATGGCGATTTCGTCAAAGGCCCGCTCGCCGGGCAATGGCCCGCCGAGATCGAGGCGGGTATCCGCCTGCACCGGCGCATCGACGCCTTCACCGACAGTCATCCCTTGATACACAGTGCCAAGTCGCGCTTCCCCAGCGAGCGCCGGCGCATGGCTGGCGTGCTGTTGGACGTGTTCTACGACCACTGCCTGGCGCGCGACTGGGAGCGTTTCTCCGGTGAGCCGCTGGAGCACTTCACCCAACGGGTCTACGGTGTACTGGGCCGCACGCCCGGCCTGCCCGAGCGTCTGGCGCGCATTGCACCGCGCATGGCCGCGCAGGACTGGCTCGGCAGCTATCGGCAGTTCGAGGTATTGCAGGATGTGGTCGCCGGCATGTCCCGGCGCCTGTCGCGGCCGTCCCTGCTGGATGGCGCCTGGGAGGAGCTGGATCGTCTTTACCAGCCGCTGAGCGAGGACTTCCGTGAGTTCTATCCCGAACTTCAGGAGTTCGTCAGAAATCCGCCGAAATCGATGGACGGTCCGGCCTGACTTGATATGCGTCAACCGCCCGGCGGCCCATAGCGTGTGCAATAGACACATCTGAAGGACGACGAGAGGAGCAGCATGATGAAGTCGCTAATGGTCGCAACGGATCTGTCCGGCCGTTCCGAAAAGGCTTTGCACCGTGCGGCAGCGCTGGCCAAGCGCTACGCCTGCCCCTGGACCGTGCTTTACGTGGTCGATGAGGACCAGCCGTCGGCGCTGGTCGAGCAGGAAGTTACCCAGGTGCGCATGATGCTCGAAGCGCGTCTGGTCGAACTCACCGAAATGGGTGGCACCTGTCCGAAACTGCTGGTGGAGCGCGGCGATCCGAACCAGAAGATCCTCGCCGCAGCGAAGAACCTGAACTGCGAAATGCTGGTGATGGGTGCGCACCGCAAGAGCGTGCTGCGCGACATCTTCGTTGGTACCACCGTCGAGCGAGTGCTGCGCGCCGGGCAATTGCCGGTGCTGGTGGTCAACCAGCCGGCCGGCGGCCAGTACCGCGACCTGCTGATCGCCCTGGACACCTCGCCGGCCTCGGCCCACGCGGTGGAAGTGGCCAATGACCTGGGCCTGCTGGAAGGCGCCGTGCGCCGCGGCGTCTACGCCTTCAGCCCGCTGGCCAAGGGCATGATGCAGTACTCCGGAGTCAGCGAGGAGCGCATCGACGAATTTGTCAGCAGCGAATCGCGCCAGGCGGTGGAGGAGTTGAAGACGTTCCTCCACGACCAGCACCTGGAAGAGCGCATCGATGAACAACTGGTGGCCGTCGGGCTGCCGGGCAACGTGTTGCAGCGGATGGTCGACAAGCATCGGCCGGATCTGCTGGTCATGGGTACTCGGGGTATGGGGGGGATCAAGCGTGCCCTGATCGGCAGTGTTGCCGACTACGCTCTGCGCGAACTGGATTGTGACATCCTGGTCGTGCCGCCGGAGGCTTGAGCCTGCGGCGTCTGGAGACTGTTTTCAGGCTTCACCGGGCTGCTCGAGGGTGCCGCCCGGCGCAGTTTGAAAGCTGTTTCGTCAGAGTGGGAACCCGCCGGCCGTAGGTTACGGCGGGCTCCAAACCCTTCTTCGCTTTCTTCCGCTGCCTTGCCAGCGGGCCTCAGGCCGCGATGGCCGATTCTCCCTGACGCTCGCACACCACCGCGTGGATCGCGGCGTGAGCCTGCCTGGCCAGCAGGTTGCGGTCCTGGTGGGCACTGGAGAGTGCCGGCAGCAGATGGACTTCCACGATTCCCCGATCATTGTCGAACAGGCGCTTCAGGTGACTGACCAGATCATCGTCGCCGATGAAGGGCGCCAGCTCGCACGCCTGCCCGTTGCGCCGGTAGCGCAGCGCCACTGGCTGCACCGGCACGCCGGCCTCGATGGCGCTGGCCATCAGCCGGCCGTGGAAGGTGCGCAGGCCCTGGCCGTCGGTGGTGGTGCCTTCGGGGAAAACCAGGAGTGAACGGCCGCGCGACAGTTGGGTGGCGAGCTGTGCATTGATCATTCGCGAATCGCCAGAACCCCGGCGGATGAACAATGTGCCGGCCTTTTCCGCCAGCCAGCCGGCGACGGGCCATTGGCGCACTTCGGCTTTGGACAGGAAGGTCAGCGGCAGCAGGCCGCCCAGCAGCGGGATATCGACCCAGGACACATGATTCGACACCCACAGCATCGGTTGCTCGGGCATCTCGCCGTGCACCTGTAGCTCAAAGGGCAGGGCGCCGGACAAGCGCGCCAGGAACCAGCGCGTCAGGCGCTGGCGCAAGGGCATCCGGTCACCGCCGGGCAGGCGCTCCAGCAGGCTGACGAAGCTGGCCAGCGCAAGGCCTACCAGCAACAGCATCAGCAAGCGGGAGACGCGCAGCCAGGCACGCAGGCGGCGCATCAGACCGCCGCCTTGAAGTGGCGGGCGTAGCGCGGGCAGAGCTCGTCGCGCTTGAGCAGGATGAACACGTCGGCGACGCCGAAGTCCGGGTCCCAGCAGGGCTCGCCGCAGATCTTCGCGCCCAGGCGCATGTAGGCCTTGAGCAGCGGCGGCAGCTCGGCGGTGAGGTTGTCCGGCACGTCCAGTTGCGGCAACGGGGTTTTCGGCTCGGCGCGCAGGTTCTGCTGGCACAGGTAGCGGTCACGCAGGCGCTGCATCACCGCGCGGGCCTGGATGCCGCCGTCGCGCATCGGGATGCTGGCGCAGCCCATCAGGTAGCGGTAGCCGCCTTCATTCAGCACTTCGGCCAGCTCGCTCCAGAGCACGGCGATGGTGCCGCCATTGCGGTAGTCCGGGTCGACGCAGGTACGGCCGATTTCCAGCACCGGGCCCTGCAGGTTGTCCAGGCCGTCGAGGGCGAACTCCTCTTCGCTGTAGAAGCGCCCCAGGCGCTGGGCGGCGCGGTGGTCGAGCAGGCGGGTGGTGGCCACCAGCGCTCCAGTGTTGAGGTCGCGCACGCCGATGTGGGCGCAGTGACGGTCGTAGTCGTCCATGTCCAGCCCCTGGTCCGCACCTTTGAGCTGGGCATCGAACTCGCTGCTGAACACGCGGTAACGCAGGGCCTGGGCTTCGCGCAGGGCGCGGGCGCCGCGCAGACGCACGGCCTTGAGACGGCGTTCTGCCGGGGTGTCACAGGAGAGGGCGATCTGACTCATGCGAGTGCCTCCGTGAACCGGCCATGCGGGTTGCGGCCGGTCGGCTTTGTTGTGCAAGCTCAGGCTAGGAATGACCGGTGTCACGCCCATGACGGTGCGGTGATGCTTGTATGACAAGAACAACGACCTCGAAGGAAGGAGCGCCGCGATGACCTGGAAATGCCTGCTCGGCCCACAGGACCGGCTGCCGCCGGGCCTTGCCCTGGAGGACTGGTACGCCGAACTCCTGGAGCGCGCCGCTCATGCCGGCAGCTTTGAGCTGGCAGTGCTCGGCGGCCGCATGGCGACTTCGCCGGGGCTGGCCTTCCTCGCCGGTTACCAGGCCGCCCTGCGCGCGCTCTGGCCAGCGGCCCCGCGCAGCCTCGGCGCGCTCTGCGTGACCGAGAAGAAGAGCGTGCGCCCCGCCGACCTGCAGACCCGCCTCGACGGTCTGGTGCTGCACGGTCGCAAGGACTTCGCCACCGCTGCCGACAGCGCCGCCTGGTGGCTGGTCGCCGCGCGTGACGAGGACGAGGGACAGCCTCCGCGCATCGCCATGACCGTCGTCCAGTCCGGTGCGCCGGGCGCGAAGCTCGAGGCGTTGCCGGCCCTGCCGCTGATGCCGGACATCCCCCACGCTCGCCTGCTGCTCGACGGCGCCCACTGCGAACGCCTGCCCGGCGATGGCTGGGAGGCCTACAGCAAGCCCTTCCGCACCCTGGAAGACACCCATGTGCTGGCGGCGGTCTGCGCCTGGCTTTATGGCCTGGCGCTGGAGCACCAGTGGCCGGCGGAGCTGGCGCTGCGCCTGACCGGTGTGCTGGCCGGCTGTGCGGAAGTCAGCCGGCAGCCGGCTTCGCAGGCGGAAACCCACCTGCTGCTGGCCGGCGTGTTCAGCCAGTTCGAAGGCCTCGCTGCGACACTGGATGCCGCCTTCGCCTCGGGCGACCCGGAGCTGGCGGCGGTCTGGAGACGCGACAAGGGCGTGCTCGCCATCGCCGGTGCCGCACGGGCCAAGCGCCTGGAGAAAGCGAGGGTGGCAATAGGCCTTGACCCACGTCAGTGAGGGTTGGGAGAGGGGACGTTAGCCTTACAGAGGTTTCTGAATACCTAGAAATTTCCGCAGGGCTACCCACTGTTTTCCCTCCCACTGCTTTAGGAAATCCCCCTCATGCGACGCGAACCCATCGTGCTGTTCGACGACGGTAAACACCAATGCCTGTGTTTCGACGATCTGGTCAGCGGCGACGGTGTGCAATCCAACCAGTTCCTCATCGTCGACCACGACAAGCGCCTGTTGCTCGATCCGGGCGGCGACCTGACCTATACGCCGTTGTCCCTGGAACTCTCGAAACTGTTCTCGCTGCAGGACCTGGACTACATCTTCGCCTCGCACCAGGACCCGGACATCATCGCCGCGCTGGACAAATGGCTGCTGCACACTCGCGCCAAGGTCATCTGCTCCAAGCTCTGGGCGCGCTTCCTGCCGCACCTGACGGCCAACTACCTGGCGGTCAGCCATGGCATCTCCACCTATGACCGTGTCATTCCGCTGCCGGACCGTGGCGAATCGGTGCAACTGGGTCGCTGCCAGCTGAAGATGATCCCTGCGCACTTCCTGCACTCGGTGGGCAACTTCCAGATCTACGATCCGGTCAGCAAGATCCTCTTCTCCGGCGACATGGGCGCCTCCCTGGTGGACGATGCCAGCCCGGTGCAGGACTTCGCAGCGCACGTACCGCACATGGAAGGCTTCCACCGTCGCTACATGGCGTCGAACAAGGTCGCGCGCCTCTGGGCATCGATGGTGCGCGGCATGGACATCGAGATGATCGTCCCGCAGCACGGCCGGCCCTTCGTCGGCAAGGCCATGATCGCTGCCTTCCTCGACTGGATCAGCGAGCTGCAGTGCGGCATGGACCTCATGGGGCCGGAGGACTACCAGGTACCTCGTTGACCGATTGCGCCAATCGTCCTTGATTACGGCACGATCGGCGCTTAATTCGTCATCTTCACCGTGCTAGGGTGCGGGCCGACCTGATAACAAGAGGCCCGCCGATGCCCTTCACTTCCTACAGGCCAGCGCTGCGCGCACTGGCCCTGGCCACCTGCCTGCTCAGCAGCCATGCCCACGGTGCCGACACCTGGCCCGAGGCCGACTGGCCCCACGGCGCCACGCCCAGTGGCGCTGCTGTCGAAGCCTTCGAAAGCTACGCCTTCCCCAGCCGCGACGACGCGACCCGCAAGGGCGTGCGCACCGATGCGGTGGTGGTAATTCGCGACGGCCAACTGATCTACGAACGCTACGCCGGCCCGACCAGCGCGCAGACGCCGCACCTGGCCTGGTCGATGAGCAAGAGCGTGATGGCCAGCGTCCTCGGTGTGGCCTTCGGCGAGGGCAAGTTCCAGCTCGACGACCCGGTCGCCCGGCATTACCCGGCTTTCGCCGACCATCCCGATATCAAGATGCGCGACCTGCTGCACTGGGCCTCCGGCCTGGCCTGGCAGGAGGAGTACGAATACGCGCCGGTGCGCTCCTCGGTGGTGGCGATGCTCTACACCCGTGGCCGCGACGACATGGCGAAGTTCACCGCCGGCTTCGCTGCCGATGCCGAGCCGGGCAAGCGCTTCCGTTACTCCAGCGGCGACAGCAACGTGCTCTCGGCCACGCTCAAGCAGATGGTCGGCAAGGACTACGCGAACTATCCCTGGACCGCGCTGTTCGAGCCGCTGGGTATCCAGTCGGCCGTCTGGGAGCGTGATGCCAGTGGTACCTTCGTCGGTTCTTCCTACGCCTACATGACTGCTCGCGACATGGCGCGCATCGGCCTGCTGATGGAGCGCGACGGGCGCTGGAAGGATCGCCAGTTGTTGCCGCAGGACTGGATGAAATTCGTCCTCGCGCCGTTCCCCGAGTACCAGCCCGATCCGAAGAAGCCCAACGAGGCGGTACCCGGCGGCCAGTGGTGGCTCAACCGTCCGGTGGCCGGCGCGCCCGCGCCCTGGCCGGATGCCCCCGAGGACACCTTCGCGGCGCTCGGCCACTGGGGCCAGGCGCTCTACGTGATTCCCGAACAGAAGCTGGTGATCGTCCGCTATGCCGACGACCGTGACGGCAGCTACCAGCACGATACCTTCCTCAAGCTTGCCCAGGCGGCCTTCGCCCATGGGGAGGTGCAGCCATGATCCGCCGCCATCCGATCCTCACTGCTCTGGTCCTGCTGCTGCTCGCACTGGTGACCACGGCCTGGCAGAACCGCGTCCACCTCGCCGCCTTCCCCGGCATCATCGGCGCCTACACCGCCAAGGAGTACTGCTCCTGCCGCTACGTTATGGGGAACTCGGCGGACTATTGCCGGGCCTATACCAAGCAGTACGTGCCGACCAGCGGCTTCCTCGACGACGAAGCGCGCAAGCGGGTGACCGCCCGCGGCCTTGGCAGTACGCAGACAGCCGCCTGGCTCGGTGCGCGCGAAGGATGCCAACTGATGCCCCAGGCGGATGAATTGCCCGAATCGGGCAACCACTGACGGGCGCGTTCCACGGAGCGGGGCGACCCGCTTCGGAGGATCGATGCATTCTTTTGTAACAGGCGCTGTGTGCGCGTTGCTGGTACTGGCCAGCCCGCTGGCCCTGGCCGAATGGCAACTGGACGGTGACACCTCGCGGATCAGCTTTGTCTCGGTCAAGCGCGGCAAGATGGCGGAAGTGCAGCGCTTCGACCGCCTCTCCGGGCAGATCGACGATCAGGGCGCGGTGCGCGTCGTGGTGCCGCTGGAGTCCATCGACAGTGGCCTGGCGCTGCGCGACGAGCGCATGCGCAATTCCTTCTTCGAGATCGAGCGCTTCCCCGAGGCGATCGTCAGCAGCCAGCTGGACCTGAGCCGTTATGATGACCTGCAGGTCGGCCAGTCGCGCCAGGAAACCGTGGACTTCAACCTCGACCTGCACGGCCAGCAGCGCCGGCTCAAGTCCGAGGTACTGGTCAGCCGCCCCAGCGAGACGCGCATCGAAGTGACGACCCTGGAGCCGCTGGTACTCAAACTGATCGACTTCGACCTGGAGGAAAAGCTCGAGCCGCTCAAGGAAGTCGCCAACGTGCCTTCGATCACTCCCGAAGTGCCGGTGTTCGCGGTGCTGGGGTTCAGCCAGGTGATCAAGCAGAGCCCCTGATAGTACGGGAATGGGAACGGGCTGGCGCAGGGCTGCGGCGGGTATGACGTTGCGAGGCCAGTCGGCGCCAGCCAACAGCGGCTAGACTTCGGCGCTGACAGCTTGCCGATGCCCGACTTGGCGTGCCCGGCAACTCCGCAGCTCAATAACAAGGACAGTTGAGAATATGTGCAAGGCGACTGAACTCCAGACTTTCCGAGAATATGCGATCAAAAATGCCTTCAGGCTGGCATGGGAAATGAATTTCACCGGCGATAGTTCAATTGAGGAGGCTGGGCAGGTGGCCGCGCAGGAAATGAACTTCACGGTTCTATTGTCGATCATCGAGTCCTTGGGCCTGGCACATCTAACGCCGGAGGACGCGCTTGCTACGCTGAACGATGCAGTCAAGTCCCATGGCCAGTCATTCACTCTCTCGAAACCGGCTCATTTCGATCAGGCGGTACTGGATATAAAAGACCTCAGGGGTAGTGCGTCCCATGTAAGTCTCATGGAAGGCAACGTAACCGTTTACCTGGATAACGATCAGCTTAAGCATCAGCACAAGAGCCATCCGATTGGCACCCGGGTAACTCACGGCGGTAACAAGTTCAACAGCACCTGCGACGTGGCGTGGCACCGTGCGAACACGTTGCCGGAGATGCTGGAGTGGGCCAAGGGCCTCCCTTATGTTGAAGGGAGCAAGCAACCAACCGGTCAGGCGGAACCACGCAACGGTATTCACTACGAGGGGCATTGTCTGATGGCCAACAGCGGGAAGTATGTCCTTTTCCACTGTTACCCGAGTGATGGCTCCAAGTTGCTAGGTTGACGGAGAGTGCTTCCGATGCGGGTTCCCAGTCGGCGCGGATCACGATGAGCCCGGCCTGCCGGTTGGATTTCGGGCAGTTCAGGAGCGTGTAGTTTCCATTTCAGGCAGAGTCGTCCGGCCTGCTCCGAATGCCGTGAAGCTGCCCGCCGCGAACAGCCAGGCGCTGATGCCACCGTAGCCCAGCACCCAGCCGAAGCCCTGCACCAGTGCCGCGCGGGCGCCCTCCGGATCGTCCGCGCCCAGCCGGCCGCTGGCGATGCTCGCCGCCTGTTGCAGCTTCTCGCTGCCATCCACGCCGTGGAGTGCGGCGGCGACACCGGAAAGCAGGATCAGCCCCATCACCGCGATGTTGATTGCCAGGGAGATCATCCGCGCGCTCATGTCGATGCCCGAGGCCATGCCAGCGCGGGCAGCAGGCACGGCAGCGGTGGAGGTATTGGTCACCGTGGTGTTGGTCATGCCCAGGCCGATGCCGGCCAGCACGCAGCCGGGCAGCAGGGTCAGCCAGCTGGCGTGGTCCACGGCGCTGCCCCAGAGCATCAGAAAGAAGCCGGCGCCGATCACGAACATCCCGCCGGGGATCACCCAGCCGGGGTGGAAGCGGTGCGCCAGGCGCTCGGCGATCGGCGGGACCAGTAGTGTTGGCAGGGTGTAGGCGAGCAGCGACCAGCCGGCCTTCACGTCGTCGTAGCCGAGCACGCCGTGGTAGTAGACCGGCAGGTAGATCATCAGCGGCCAGAAGCTCGCGTTCATCCCCGCCGAGGCGAACATCGCTCCGGAGAATGCGCGGATGCGCAAGACCGAGAAGTCGAACAGCGGGTGGGCGACGTGGCGCTCGATCAGGATGAACGCCGCCAGGCAGGCGACGCTGAGCAGCAGGATCGCCAGCGCGGCCGGGCTGGCAAAGCCCAGGTCGGCACCCTGGGTGATGTAGAACACCGTGCCGAGGACGGCCAGCGACAGCGTCAGCATGCCGCCGATATCCAGCCGCTCGGCATCCGGATCGCGCGACTCCACCGCGCCGTACTGCGCCAGTGCCAGGGTGAGCAGGGCGAGCGGCCCGTGCACCAGGAACACCCATTGCCAACTGGCCAGGGCGACGATGGCACTGCCGATGATCGGCCCGAACCCCAGGCCGATGCCGAACACCACGCCCCAGGCGGCGAAGGCGCGTACGCGCTGCGCCGGGTCGCTGAACTGGCTGGTGAGGACCGCCACCTGGCAGATCAGCATGACCCCGCCGGCCGCGCCTTGCAGGAAGCGCCCGGCGATCATTGCCGGCATGCTGGTCGCCAGCCCGCAGAGCAGCGAAGTGACGCCGAACAGCGCGAGACTGATGACGAACAGGCGCTTGCGGCCGAAGCGGTCGGCCAGGGTGCCGGCGGCCATCAGTACGCTGGTGACGGCGATGGTGTAGGCGTTCATCACCCATTGCAGGTCCTGGAAGTCGCCGTGCAGTACCCGCTCCAGGGCTGGAAGGCTGGCCGGAATGCTGGAGATTTCCAGGCCGAACATCATCGAGGACAGGCACACCGCGGCCAGGGCGATGAGGTTTCTGGGGTTATGGAGGGCGGTCATGGGGATGGCTCCGGGGGACGAACCACTATTCTGAAAAAGAACAGAGTTCCCCATTGGCTCCATTTTGTCCCATCATTGGGTCTCTTGAGGATTCAAAAGAGGCTGCCTGATGGATGACCGACTCGATGGCATCGCCACCTTCGTTCAGGTGGTGGATGCCGGCAGCTTTGCCGTGGCCGCCGAGCGTCTGAACCTCACGCGCTCGGCGGTGGGCAAGGCCATCGCCCGGCTGGAGGCGCGCTTGGGTGTGCGCCTGCTGCAACGCACCACGCGCAGCCAGAACCTCACCGACGACGGCCAGGTGTTCTACGACAGCTGCGTGCGTGCCCTGGCCGAACTGGACGCCGCGCACACCGCGCTGGAAGGCGGGCGGATGGAGCCGCGCGGGCGCCTGCGGGTCAGCGTGCCGATCTCCTTTGGCCACCTCTGCGTGGTGCCGCTGATGCTGGCGCTGGCGCGGCAGTACCCGTCGCTGAAGATCGACCTGTCGTTCACCGACCGCCGCGTCGACCTGGTGGAAGAGGGCTTCGACCTCGCCGTGCGCATTGGCCCGCTGGGCGACAGTGCCACGCTCGCCGCGCGCAAGCTGGGTGTGCAGTACACCAGTATCGGCGCGGCACCCGCCTATATCGCCGAGCGCGGCATGCCCGAGGGCCTGGACGATCTCGCCGGTCACGCCGCCATCAGCTACTCGGTCGCCGGCGTCACCTCGCCCTGGGACCTGCGCGACGACGACGGCCACGCGCAACGCATCGACATCGATCCACAGCTGAGCATGGACGACCTGCAGGCCATCACCGCTGCCGCCGTGGCCGGTTTCGGCCTGGCGCGCCTGCCGTCCTGGCTGCTGGCGCGGCATGTGAAGCTGGGCGAGCTGGTGGTGGTGAAGGGCCGCTGCAACCTGCCGCCGCTGGAGATCCACGCGGTGTGGCCGAAGACCCGCTACATGCCATCGAAGATCCGTTGCGCGATCGATGCGCTGGTGGCCGGGATTCCCGCCCTGCTGGCGGACTGAACCAATGACCGCGATGCCTGCCCAATGGCTCGCCGGTCGGGCGGTTTGCAAGCCGACGGCGGGCCGCTATCGTTGGCCTTTGATCCATCCGTTTCCATGTAAGGGATTCCATGCGCTCGCTGTTCGCCTTCCTCTTCGCGGCCTGCTTCGCCGCATCCGCCCAGGCTGCCTGGTACCTCGACTACGAGTCCTCGCGGCTGACCTTCGTTACTACCAAGAATGCCGACATCGCCGAGGTGAATCGCTTCCTGGTGATGCATGGCAAGGTGGAGGAGCAGGGTCAGGTTGAGTTGCGCATCGAGATGGATTCGCTCAGTACGGGCATTCCGCTGCGCGACGAGCGCCTGCGCGAGCAACTCTTCGATACCGAAAAGCATCCGGATGCGCGCGTCACCGCGAAGCTCGACCTGCGCCCCATCACCGAACTGGCCAGTGGCGTGCAACTGGAGATGCGCCTGCCGCTGCGCCTGGAACTCAACGGCCAGGCGAAGGACTACCGTACCGACGTGCTGATCACCCGCCTGGACGAGCACCGCTTCCAGGTCGTGACCCTGCAGCCGCTGGTGATCAACGCCGCTGACTTCGGCCTCGCGCCGGGCGTGGCACAGCTGCGCAAACTGGCCGGGCTGAAGAGCATTGGCCTGTCGGTGCCGGTGGGCGCCGTGCTGATCTTCGCCTCGCGGTGAGCGGCCCGATCTTCCCCTGGCGGACGGGCAACCGTTTCGCCCTGCTCTGCGATGGCGAGCGCTTCTTCCCGCGCATGTTCGCCGCCATCGACAGCGCCGAGCGGCAGATCGAACTGGAACTCTACCTGGTGGAAAGCGGCAGCTGCGCCGAGGCGCTGCTCGACCGCCTGCTGGCCGCGCTCGGGCGTGGCGTGAAGGTGCGCTGCCTGTTCGATGCCTTCGGCAGCCTGAAGCTTTCCAGCGCCTGGTCACGGCAGTTGCTGGAAGCGGGTGGCGAGCTGCGCCAGTACAACCCGCTGAACTGGAAGGCCGGCCTGCGCAACCTGTACCGCGATCACCGCAAACTGCTGCTGGTGGACGAGCGCATCGCCTACGTCGGTGGCACCGGCGCCACCGATGAGTTCTGGTCCGCGCGAGAGAACCGCAGCGACTGGCACGAGGTCATGGTGGAGATGACCGGCCACATCGTCGCCGACTGGCAGCGCCTGTTCGAGCGGCAGTGGAATGCCTGCCTCGGCGTGCGCGCCTGGAAACCCCGCGAGGAAGTCCTGCTGACCCGCCTGCCGCCAATCCCCAACTATGGCGAGGGCCTGGCGCGGGTGGCCTACGCCGACGCCGGCCAGCACCGCGATATCCTCCAGGCGCTGGTGCGTTCGCTGCGTGGCGCGCACCAGCGCGTGTGGCTGGCGACGCCATACTTCCTGCCGACCTGGAAGGTCCGCCGCGCCCTGCGCAAGGCTGCGCAGCGCGGGGTCGACGTGCGCCTGCTGCTCACCGGCCGCCTCACCGACCATGCGCCCGTGCGCTACGCCGGCCAGCGCTACTATCCGAGCCTGTTGCGCGCCGGCGTGAAGATCTTCGAATACCAACCGCGTTTCCTTCATCTGAAGATGGTACTGGTCGATGACTGGGTCAGCGTCGGTTCATGCAACTTCGATCATTGGAACCTTCGGTTCAATCTGGAGGCCAATGTAGAAGCGTTCGATCCGTCATTTACCGCGACGGTGGCCGAGTGCCTGGGCGCCGACTTCGCCCAGAGCCGCGAGATCGACCTGAGTTTCTGGCGTGCGCGCCCCTGGTGGAAGCGCATGCGCGAGCGGCTGTGGGGTTCGCTGGACCGGCTGGTGGTGAACTTCCTTGACCGTCGCCGCTGACGTTGTTGCCATGCGTTCAGCTGTCGTTCGTCGAGTAGGAGGAGAGAGGCGTGGAAACAGTACAAAAAAAGGAACGCTTCATCGGTCTGGAATGGCTGCGCTTCCTGATGGGGCTTTACGTGGTGATCTACCACACCCTGCACAGCTACCCGGCGGAGCAGAAATTCGCCGGCCTGGATGACCTCACTGCCCTGGGCTTCTTCGCCACCAGTACCTTCTTCGTGCTCTCCGGCTTCCTTCTCTGCCACGTCTACGTCACCGACGGACAACTGCGCGAGAGCCCGCGCAGCTTCTTCACCAAGCGCCTGTCCAACCTCTACCCGCTGCACATCTTCTCGATCCTGCTGACCATCAGCGTGCTGCTGGTGGTGAGCGGGCTGGGCATCGGCCCGGACCTGGACCAGGCCACGCCGCGCTTCGTCATCTACGACACCAACGAGGCCATCGGCCGCTTGCAGCCGGAACTCTTCCACCACTGGATGAGCGACCGCGAGTTGCTGTTCAACAGCATCCTCCAGCTCACCATGCTGCAGGCCTGGAACCCTTACTACCTGACCTTCAACGCGCCGCTCTGGTCGCTCTCGACGCTGTTCTTCTTCTACCTCTGCTTCCCCTTTGTCGCGCCGCGCCTGGCGCGTCTGCAGAACAAGTGGAGATGGCTGCTGGCGCTGTGGCTGCTCTACCTGATTCCGCCGCTACTGGTGGTCGCCAGTGAGCAGTACGGCATGCCCTGGACCGGCCTGCTGCACCGCAATCCGCTGCTGCGTTTGCCGGAGTTTCTCAGTGGCATCCTCGCCTATGGGCTGTTCCGCGAATACAAGGACGCCGGACGCCTGCCGGGGCGCGGAGTGCTGGTGGCGATGGGGGCTTTCGTGCTGGGCAATTTCCTCGTCGCCGATTACCTCTACACCCACGGCGCCAAGTTCTGGTACTTCCTGCTGCACAACGGCCTGCTGTTGCCGGCGCAGTTGATGCTGGTCTACATGAGTGCGCTGCCGCGCGATCCGCAGAACAGCCTGATCCGCCACTGGTCACCACGCCTGGGCGCGGCCTCACTGTCGCTGTTCGCCCTGCATGTGCCGTTGTTCACGCTGTTCTCGCGCACCGAGAAACTGATCCGCGCGCCGGGCGATTGCCTGGCCGACTGGGCCTTCTGCGTCGAGTCGGCGACTCATCAGCAGCTATCGATCTGGCTGTATCCGCTGTTCCTGCTGTTCATGGTCACCAGTTGCGTGCTGGTGCAGGAGCGCTGTGTGGTGCCGGTGCGCAAATGGCTGGTGCGGCACCTGTTGCCGGCCCCGCCTGCACCACCGGGCGCGCGGCGGCGAGTGGTTACCGAGTCGTAATCCATCGTTGGTCTGTTCGCGAGCAAGGACTCGGCGTCCCCCTCGGTCCTACAGGTTGCGCTCTTCGTAGGAGCGAGCTTGCTCGCGAACCCGATACTGCGCCGTCCCTCCCCCGCTTCTGCCGACCTGCGCTGCCCGTGCTAGGTTTTCTGCAGCGCCGCCGCTGCGGCCCTTAGCGGAAGAAAACCACCATGCCCGTCGAGTTCCGCCTGCTC
Organism: Pseudomonas sp. GD03903; assembly: GCF_029840045.1. NCBI lineage: Bacteria > Pseudomonadati > Pseudomonadota > Gammaproteobacteria > Pseudomonadales > Pseudomonadaceae > Pseudomonas > Pseudomonas sp. GD03903. The sequence goes on from NZ_JAOCBT010000003.1 coordinate 66,145, forward strand.
AGCGGCGAAGCCATCCGCCCGTTCATCGATGATCTGGCGCGTCTGCGGATCACGGTGTTCAAGGAGTACCCGTACCTCTACGACGGTAGTCCGGAGTACGAAGCCGGTTACCTCGACAGCCACGTGCGCTCGGCGTGGAGCCTGTGCGTCCTGTTGCTCGACGAAGGCCGGGTGGTGGGCGCTTCGACCGGGCTGCCGCTGCAGGACGAAGCCGAGGCACTTCAGCGACCGTTTCTGCAGCAGGGCTGGAACCCTGAGCGGATCTTCTATTTTGGCGAGTCGGTGGTGCTGCCCGAATATCGCAGCGCCGTTCTCGACCTGCGCTTTTTCGAGGAGCGCGAGCGCTTCACCCGTGACCTGAAGCGTTTTGACTGGTGTGCCTTCTGCGCACTGCAACGGTCGCCGGGGCATCCGGCCAAACCTGCCGGCTACCGAACCCACGATGCCTTCTGGCTGCAGCGTGGCTTCACGCCGCAACCGGGGCTGCGAGCCGAGTATCGTTGGCGTGACCTGGGAGAATCGTCGGAAACCGCCAAGTCGATGGTGTTCTGGCTCAAGCAACTGACCTGACGGACATCGCTGTGCGGGGGCTCGCTCAAGCGGCGGCTTGCTCCGCTGGCCTGGGCGTGGCCGAGAAGTACTCGCCCCGGACTTTCGACGGGTGGCAAGCCCGGGTACGGTGGTTATGCTCCGGGCATAACCATAAGAGGGACTGTCCATGCTCCGAGTGGCCCTGTGCGCCTTTCTCCTGATGCTTGCTGGTTGCAGTTCGCCCGGTGCGTTCTTCGGTGCGCTGGACGGGCCGCCGTTCGGCGCGTTGCCGGCGAATTCGCAGCAGGCCACGGTTTACCTCTACCGACCGCAGAACCAGTGGTCTGACGAGGAGCTGGAAGCGCCCGGTCTGTTCATCAACAACGAACTGATCGGCAGCCTGCCGAGCAACGGCTACTTAGCCCTGAGTTTTGCCCCCGGCAGTTATCCACTGCAGATGCGTCGTCCGCTGCTGGGCAGTTTCTGGACCTTCTTCGCCGGCGGCAGCCTGGACTTCACCCTGATTGCCGGGTTTACCCTGGAAGCTCGTGCCGGCGAGGTGTACTACCTGCGCTACGACGAGACCCACACGCCACCCAAGTACGAGCACACCGCCGGCCAGGGCGCCGGCCCGCTGCAACTGGTGGGCAAGGAGCTGGGCTCGCGGGAAATCCCCGCCACGCGCCAGGTGCAGGAGCCGGTGAGCATCGCCGCCAGCGGCAAGGAAGTCGAAGGGCCGGGCTTCTTCGAGCGTATCGGTCTGTGAGATTCACGCCCCTCTGGAGTTATGAGGGCAACTCATAGCTCCTTGAGTTTTTGTGGTTACCGGGCCGCGCGGGCCCGGTGCTAAAAATCGTCGCACCAGCTCATCGACAACAACAAAGAGCGACGCGACATGACTTCCTTCCTGCTTTCCCCGCCCTCGATCCGTCCGCTGCACTCCGGCCTGTCCGGTGCTTTCGCGCACCCGTCCGACACGCCCATCGATAGCTGATTCCACTCTTTTCCCCCCGGCGTCCTCCGCCGGTTTTGCCACGGGCCGCGAGAGCGCGCCCGGGCTTTCCTGCACCCCACGTTTGCATGAGGTACCCCATGAAAAAGCTCGACCTGTATATCGGTGAAGGTTTCGAAGGCCCCGGCGTCAACGCCGCGCACATCAATATCCTGCTCGGCCCGCGCAACGGCCCTGCCGGCCAGGCCTTCGCCAGCAGCCTGGCCTCGCCCAGCCAGGGGCATTGCCCGTTCATGGTGATCGCCCAGCCGAATATCCCGGTCAAGCCGATGACCCTCTACGTGAACAAGGCCGAGATCAACGGCGACCTGCATGCCAACGCCACCTGGGGCGCGTCCCAGGCCGGCATCGCCAAGGCCGTCACCGAGGCGCTGCTGGATGGCACCCTGCCGCCCGAAGCCGAGGACGAGTGGGCCATCGTCACTGCCAACTGGGTCAACCCGGGCTGCAACGACCTCGATGCCGTCTACCTGAACAACTACAACGCCTGCCGCACCGCGATCAGCGCGGCGCTGGCCTGCAAGCCCGAGCGGGCGCAGCTGGCCGACGTGGTCAATGCCATCGCCAACCCCTTCTACACCCCCAAGGCCTGAGGTAAGCGCCATGCAATACATCCGTCTCGGCAACTCCGGCCTGCAGGTTTCCAAGCTGTGCCTGGGCACCATGAACATGGGTACCCCGGACTGGAAGCCGTGGATCTTCGATGAACAGAAAAGCGAGCCGATCGTGAAGCACGCGCTGGATGCCGGCGTGAACTTCATCGACCTCGCCGACTTCTACTCCGCCGGCGTCGGCGAGGAAGTGGTCTGCCGCATCCTCAAGCGCCTGGTGCGCCGCGAGGACGTGGTGATCACCACCAAGGTCGGCTACGGCACCCGCCCCGGTATCAATGCCAGCGGCCATTCGCGCAAGCACATCATGGATGGCATCGACGCCTCCCTGAAGCGCATGGGCATGGATTACGTCGATATCTACATGCTGCACTTCTACGACGTGAACACCCCGGTGGAAGAGGTCATGGGCGCGCTGAACGATATCGTTCGCGCCGGCAAGGCGCGCTACATTGGCGTGTCCACCATGCTCACCGGGCAGTTGGCAAAAATCCTCATGGCCTGTGAGCGCAACGGTTGGGTCAAGCCGATCAACATGCAGCTGCAGCTCAACTGCGCCTACCGCGAGGAAGAGCGCGAGATGATCCCGTTCTGCCGTGACCAGGGCCTCGGCGTCTCGGTGTTCAGCCCGCTGGCGCGTGGCCTGCTGACCGGCGACGCGAGCTCGACGCGCAACCAGACCGACTTCTTCACCCAGCAGATGTACGCCGACGAGGCGTCCTTCGAGATCGCCCGCTCCGTGCAGCGCGTGGCGCAACGCCGTGGCGTGTCCAACGCGCAGATCGCCCAGGCCTGGGTCCTGCAGCATTCGGGGGTGGACTGCATGCTGGTGGGTGCCGACACCACCGCGCAGTTCGACAGCGCCCTGGCTGCGCTGGAAACCCGTCTGGATGACGAGGAAATCCACGAGCTGGAGCGCAACTACACGCCGTGTGACGTGATCAACGACTACACCGCCGGCAAGCGCATCCTGCGTGTCGCCCGGCCCATGCGTGAAGCCTTCGCGCTGACGGAGGCGGTGGCATGAGCGCGCTGCTGAAGACCGGTCACTACATCGATGGCCAGTGGGTGACAGGCGCTGTGACCTACCCGGTGCGCAACCCGGCCAGCGGCGCGCTGATCGTCGACGTGGCGCGTGGCGGCGCCGAGGAAACCGATGCCGCCATCGCCGCCGCCGAACGTGCGCTGCCAGCCTGGCGCGCGCTGACCGCCAAGGAGCGCAGTGCGCGCATCCGCCGCTGGGGCGAGCTGATGCTGCAGCGCCAGGACGACCTGGCGCGCCTGCTCAGCACCGAGCAGGGCAAACCGCTGGCGGAGGCCAAAGGTGAGGTCGCCTATGCGGCGAGCTTCCTCGAATGGTTCGCCGAGGAGGCCAAGCGGGTGTACGGCGACGTGATCCCCTCGCCCAGGGGCGATGCGCGCATCGTGGTGATCAAGCAGGCGATCGGCGTGGTCGCCGCGATCACGCCGTGGAACTTCCCGCTGGCGATGGTCACCCGCAAGGTCGGCCCGGCCCTGGCCGCCGGCTGCACCATGATCCTCAAGCCTTCGGAAGAAACCCCGCTGTCGGCCTTCGCTCTTGCGGTGCTGGCGGAAGAGGCGGGCATTCCGGCGGGCGTGTTCAACATCGTTTCCGGCGACGCTCCTGCCATTGGTGCTGCTATCCAGGCGTCCGCCGCGGTGCGCAAGCTGTCCTTCACCGGCTCGACCCGCACCGGCAAACTGCTGATGCGCCAGGCGGCGGAGACGCTGAAGAAGGTCTCGCTGGAACTGGGCGGCAACGCTCCCTTCATCGTCTTCGATGACGCCGACATCGACGCCGCCGTACGCGGTGCCATGGCCTCGAAGTTCCGCAACACCGGGCAGACTTGTGTGTGCGTCAACCGCTTCTATATCCAGGACGGCGTCTACGACACCTTCGTCTCGCGGCTGGCCGACGCCGTGCGCGCCATGCGCGTGGGCAACGCGCTGGAGGGCGAAACCGAGCAGGGGCCGCTGATCAACGCGGCGGCGCTGGCCAAGGTCGAGCAGCATGTCGGCGACGCCCTGGAGAACGGCGCGAAGCTGCTGTGCGGCGGCCGTCGTCATGCGCTGGGCGGCACCTTCTATGAGCCCACCGTGCTGGCCGAAGCGAACCCGCGGATGCTGATCGCCAGTGAAGAGACCTTCGGCCCGGTGGCCGCGTGCTTCCGCTTCCGCGATGAGGCTGAAGTCCTGAATCTGGCGAACGACACGCCCTACGGGCTCTCCGCCTATTTCTACAGCCGCGATATCGGCCGCGTCTGGCGCATGGCCGAAGGCCTGGAAGCGGGCATGGTCGGCATCAACGAAGGAATCATCTCCACCGAGGTCGCGCCCTTTGGCGGTATCAAGGAGTCGGGCCTGGGTCGCGAAGGCTCGAAGTACGGCATCGAGGATTACGTGGAGATCAAGTACCTGCTCATGGGCGGCCTGTCCGCCTGACGCCCCGCCAGGGAGTTCTGCCTCGGCCACCGCGCCTTCCCGGGCGCGGTGGCCCAACCTCGCTGTGTTTCCTATAACAACAAGTCGGAGACGATCATGTCGGGTCAAACAGTCAAAATCGATGACCTGCCCATCGGCAGGTTCCACATCAAGATCGCCGGACTCACTTTCGGCGCCCACTTCACCGATGGCTACATCCTCGGCCTCATCGGCATCGCCTTCACCCTGATCAACCCGCAGATGGCGCTGACGCCCTTCTGGCAAGGGCTGATCGGCAGCTCGGCACTGCTCGGCCTGTTCCTCGGCAGCCTGTTCTTCGGCTGGATTTCCGATCACCTCGGCCGGCAGAAGATCTTCCTCATCAGCTTCGTGCTGATCACCATAGCCTCGGTGATGCAGTTCTATGTCGAATCCGCGATGCAGCTGTTTCTCTGCCGGGTGCTGATCGGCATCGGGCTGGGCGGCGACTTCAGCGTCGGCCACGCGATGCTCGCGGAATTCGCACCGCGCAAGCATCGCGGTGTGCTGCTGGGCTCGTTCAGCGTGATCTGGACCTTCGGCTATGTCGCCGCCACCTTTGTCGGCACGGCCATGCTGCCGCTGGGTGACGATGCCTGGCGCTGGATGCTGGCGTCCTCGGCAATCCCGGCCGCGATGATCCTGATCGCCCGCATCGGCACGCCCGAGTCACCCCGCTGGCTGGTCTACAAGGGCCGCATCGAGGAAGCCCGCGCCATCGTGCACAAGCACCTGGGCGCCAACGTGGAGATCGACGAAGAGGTCATCAACCGCAAGCACAGCGGCTACAAGGCGCTGTTCAGCCGCGAGTACCGCAAGCGCACCGCGTTCAACTGCCTGTTCTTCATTTGCATTGTCATGCCGTATTTCGCCATCTACACCTTCCTGCCGTCGATCCTGCAGAAGATGGGGCTGGCCGAAGGCTTCGGCACCGAGATGATGCTCAACGCGCTGCTGATCGTCGGCGCAGTGCTGGGCATCTGGTGCACCGTCAAGTTCAGCCGCCGCGGCTTCCTGATCAACTCGTTCCTAATCCTCGCCGCCTCGCTGTTCCTGCTGGTGCTGCTGCCCGGCAGCCTGGCCTGGCTGATGGTGGCGTGCTTCGGCCTGTTCACCCTGGTGCTGTCGGCGGTGAGCAATCTGGTTGGTGTCTACCCGGCGGAAAGCTTCCCCACCGAAGTGCGCGCTGGCGGTATCGGCCTGGCCACGGCGGCCAGCCGCCTGGGCTCGGCGCTGAGCACCTTCCTGCTGCCGGTGAGCGTGGCGGGCATCGGGCTCAATCCGACCATGGCGATCCTCGCCGGGGTCCTGCTGTTCGGCGCGATCATCTCCATCGCCTGGGCACCGGAAACCAAGCACCTGACCCTCGCCGATTGCGGGCGCGGAGAGCCCGGTGGCGAACCATCGTCCGCACCGGTCAAGGTGGCCAGCGTCGCCTGAGATTGCCGACCCGGTCCCTGGGCGCGGGCTGCGCTCAGGGATTGCTGACCAGCCCCAGCCAGTCCTGGAAGCGCTGCACCTTCGACAGTCCCTTCTTCTCCGTTGCGATGTCCAGCCAGTAGCCATAGGGGCCGATCACCTCGACCGGGGTGATCGGCAGCAGGCTGCCGGCGGCCAGTTCGCGCTCGATCATCTGCCGGTCGATCACCGCCAGGCCGCCACCGGCCAGGGCGGTGTGGATCACCTGGTCGAGTGTGCTGAACTCGATCCCGCTGCTGGCGTCGACGTCCGTCCGATCCATCGCCGCCAGCCAGTTTTCCCAGACCCGCAGGCGCTTGCCTTCGTGGAGGATATGCAGCAACGGGAAGGCGTTGAGCTCCGGCGGCTGGCCGTCGTCGAACAACTCAGGGCTGGCGACGGCGATATGACGCTCCATGACCAGCAGTTCGCTGTGGCATTGCGTGGCCTGTTGCAGGCCGAAGCGAATGCGGCAGTCCAGTTCACCGGCATTCTCGGTTTCCAGGTGGTTGGTAACGCTGAGGCTGATATCCGGGTAGCGCCGCAGGAAGTCGCGCAACCGCGGCGACAGCCAGCGGGTACCCCAGGTGGGTGGCGCAAGGATGCGCAGGCGCTGGCGCAGGTTGGGCACGCGTACCGCTTGCAGCGCGCGTTCCATCTGGTCGAAGGCTTCGCCCAGGTGCGGGGCGAGGGCGCTGCCGGCTTCGGTCAGGGTCAGGCCTCGGGGCGTGCGCAGGAAAAGGCTGATTCCGAGGTATTCCTCCAGCTGCTTGATCTGCCGGCTGACAGCTCCCTGGGTGACGTTCAATGCATCGGCCGCACGATTGAAACTGCGATGGTGGGCCACTTCTTCAAAGACGCGGAGCATGGTCAGGGGCGGCAGGTTACGCATGGCGGGGCCATCCGAAAGTACGCTCGAGGCGCGGGCATTTTTCGCCGATTCTAGCGATGGCGGAGCCTATGGAATATGCGTTTTTCTCCGCTTCGGCCTGCGCTTTCGCAGATTGTCGGATGCCTTCGCCAGTGGCTGACACGGGCCTGCGGGCACACCGTGCGCAGGGAAGGTCAGCGCGACGACACCGCGCCCTTTACTTCTGCCCAGAACAGGCGGCCAACCTAGGGCGCGGTGGTGTAGTAGCGGCGTATTACCCTGCTGCCAGTACGACTGTCTAAGCTCTCCCGCATGCCCGGCCACTACGGCCGGGCCCTGCCGGGAGGACGCCCAAGATGGCCGCGAAGAAGATCCTGATGCTGGTCGGCGATTACGCCGAAGATTACGAAACCATGGTGCCGTTCCAGGCACTGCTGATGGTCGGGCATAGCGTCCATGCCGTCTGCCCGGACAAGAAGGCCGGCCAGAGCATCCGCACCGCCATCCACGATTTCGAAGGCGACCAGACCTACAGCGAAAAGCCGGGTCACAACTTCGCACTCAACGCTACCTTCGCCGATGTGCGCGCCGAGGATTACGACGCGCTGCTGATCCCCGGTGGCCGCGCGCCGGAATACCTGCGCCTGAACGCGAAGGTGATCGAGCTGGTGAAAGCCTTCGACGCCGCAAAGAAACCCATCGCCGCCGTCTGCCACGGTGCCCAGCTGCTGGCCGCCGCCGGGGTACTCAAGGGCCGCGCGTGCAGCGCCTACCCGGCCTGCGGCCCGGAAGTGACGCTGGCCGGTGGCGAGTACGTGGACATCCCGGTGGATGCCGCGCATGTCGACGGCAACCTGGTCACCGCGCCCGCGTGGCCGGCGCACCCGGCGTGGCTGGCGAAGTTCCTCGACGTGCTGGGTACGAAGATCAGCCTGTAAACTGGCCCGTCATCGAAGCTGGAGAAGCCGTCCATGTGCGAACTCTATGTAAAGGCCGACCCGATTCTCTATGAGTCGCGCTCCCGCTCGCTGCGCATCCGTGGCGTGGTCACCACGCTGCGCCTGGAGAACCAGTTCTGGGACATCCTGCGCGAGATCGCCGAGGTGGACGGCATGACCACCAACCAGCTGATCGCCAAGCTCTATGACGAGGTGATGGACTACCGCGGGGAGGTGGTGAATTTCGCCTCCTTCCTGCGGGTGAGCTGCACGCGCTTCCTCGCCCAGCGCCGTGACAACGTGGTGGAGCTGAACCGGGTGCCGCGCAGCGCCTGACTGCTTTGCGCAGGAGCGAGGGGGATGCCCAGTCCTTGCTCGCGAACAGATTTCCTGGCAGCACCTGAGCTGGGCGGTTCGCGAGCAAGCTCGCTCCTACAGGAGAACGCCGGTGCTGCCGGTTGTTGTAGGAGCGGATTCATCCGCGATTGGCCTGCCCCTGCGCCGAAGTCACAGACATTCACCCATGAAAAAGCCCGGCACATGGCCGGGCTTTTTCATGGGGCGGTCATGCAGTGATTACTGCACTTCCACCGCCAGGTTCTCGGCGATCTTTTTCTGCCAGATGGCCGGGCCGGTGATGTGCACCGACTCGCCATTGGTGTCGACCGCTACGGTCACCGGCATGTCCTTCACTTCGAACTCGTAGATCGCTTCCATGCCCAGTTCGGCGAAGGCCAGGACCTTGGACTTCTTGATCGCCTGGGCGACCAGGTAGGCGGCGCCGCCTACGGCCATCAGGTAGACGGCCTTGTTGTCCTTGATCGCCTCGATGGCGATGGGGCCGCGCTCGGACTTGCCGATCATGCCCAGCAGACCAGTCTGCTCGAGGATCTGGCGGGTGAACTTGTCCATCCGCGTCGCGGTGGTCGGGCCAGCCGGGCCAACCACTTCGTCACCGACCGGATCGACCGGGCCGACGTAGTAGATGAAGCGGCCTTTCAGGTCCACCGGCAGCTCTTCGCCCTTGTTCAGCATGTCGACCATGCGCTTGTGCGCGGCGTCGCGGCCGGTAAGCATCTTGCCGTTGAGCAGGATGGTCTCGCCCGGCTTCCAGCTCTGCACTTCTTCCGGGGTGATGCTGTCGAGGTTGACGCGGCGCGCGGACGGGCCGGCTTCCCAGACGATTTCCGGGTAGGCGTCCAGCGAAGGCGCTTCCAGTTCGGCCGGGCCGGAGCCGTCGAGCACGAAGTGCGCGTGGCGGGTGGCGGCGCAGTTGGGGATCATGCACACCGGCAGCGAGGCGGCGTGGGTCGGGTAGTCCATGATCTTCACGTCGAGCACGGTGGTCAGGCCGCCCAGGCCCTGGGCGCCGATGCCCAACTGGTTGACCTTCTCGAACAGCTCGAGGCGCATTTCCTCGATCTTGTTCTGCGGGCCACGGGCTTTCAGTTCATGGATGTCGATCTCGTCCATCAGGACTTCCTTCGCCATCACCGCGGCCTTCTCGGCGGTACCGCCGATGCCGATGCCGAGCATGCCCGGCGGGCACCAGCCGGCACCCATGGTCGGAACGGTCTTCAGCACCCAGTCGACGATGGAGTCGGACGGGTTGAGCATGGCCATCTTCGACTTGTTCTCGGAGCCGCCGCCCTTGGCCGCGACGTCCACTTCCACGGTGTTGCCCGGGACGATGGAGTAGTGGATCACCGCCGGGGTGTTGTCCTTGGTGTTCTTACGCGCACCGGCCGGGTCGGCCAGGATGGAGGCGCGCAGGACGTTCTCCGGCAGGTTGTAGGCGCGACGCACGCCTTCGTTGATCATGTCGTCGACGCTCATGGTGGCGCCGGCCCAGCTCACATCCATGCCGACGCGGACGAACACGGTGACGATACCGGTGTCCTGGCAGATCGGGCGGTGACCAGTGGCGCACATGCGCGAGTTGATCAGGATCTGCGCCATCGAGTCCCGGGCGGCCGGCGATTCTTCGCGCAGGTAGGCCTCATGCATGGCCTGGATGAAATCAACCGGGTGGTAGTAGGAGATGAACTGCAGGGCATCGGCGACGCTCTGGATCAGGTCGTCTTGCTTGATCACGGCCATGGAGCACGGTCCTCTTCAGGCGGGTAGTACAGGCTTGGGGCCTGTCACAACGGGAATTCGCCGACACGGCTGCGGCGAAAAAAGGCGCCGTAGTATACCGCTGCGGCCCCTTGCCGCGCACCCGCCAGCGATCCGACCTTGGTCCCAGATTACCCCCGCTCCTTATCAAGCAGCCCTTCGGTCGCCCACATTCCGATCGGCTAGGCACTGGGGCGCTTTGATAGTAGAGTGAAGGCCAGGTGCCATTACGGGACGGAGCCCCATGAGCACGCTGAAACCACCTCTGAAGCAGCACGCCTTACAAAAACTACTCATCAGGCGATTCGGCATGGCCCTCGGGACCTATGCGCTGGCGCTTCTTTTGTTGTGGTTGGCCGTGTTCGGCGAGTTCTACCGCGCGCCCGTCAGCTTCGCCCTGACCTGCACCCTGCTGGTTGCGGGTAGCCAACTGGTGTTTGCCTGGCTGTTCATCACCGGGCGCAACCAGCGTTTCACCGATCCGAGCATGACCGAGCCGCAGGTGCTGGTGGCAGTGGTCTGGAACACCCTGTTCCTGGCCAATGTCGACACCGCGCGTGGCACGCTGATGGTGCTCTACGTGCTGATCCTGCTGTTCGGCGTGTTCCAGTTGCAGCCCAGGGTGTTCGCTCGCTGCGCTGCGCTGGCCTTCATTGCCTTCGCCGGGCTCAACCTCCACGAAGCCTTCCAGCAACGCCTGCAACTGCCGGCGCAGGCCGTGCTGCAACTGTTGGTGCTGTTCATCGTGCTCACCTGGCTGAGCCTGTTTGCCAGCTATGTGCAGTCCTTGCGCCAGCGCATGCGCCAGCGCCGCTACGCTCTGCAGGCTCACCAGGACACGTTGCGCGGCATGATGCGCCAGCTCGAAGACCTGGTGGCCACCGATGAACTCACCGGGCTGTTCAACCGCCGCCACTTCCTCCGCCTGGCCGGCCGTGCGCTGGAGGAAATGCGCCCCGGCCAGCGTCATGGCCTGGCGCTGATCGACCTGGATCACTTCAAGCGGATCAACGATGTCCACGGGCATGCCGCCGGCGACCGCGTGCTGCAGACCTTCGCCGCTGTGGCGCGGGCCTGCCTGCGCGAGGGCGATGTGCTGGCGCGCTATGGTGGCGAGGAATTCGTCCTGCTGTTGCCCAACGCCGATGCCGACCGCCTGACCAGTTGCTGCGAACGCCTGCGGCTGGCCTATTCGGCGGCGGAGCCGGTGGGGGTGAATATCGAAACCCTGAGCCTGTCGGCGGGGATGACCCTGCTCGACGCCAACGATGATCTCGACGAGGCCTTGCAACGGGCCGACCAGGCGCTCTACCGTGCGAAACGCAGCGGACGCAACCGCTGCGATGCCGCATGGGAGTGGACGCGTGCCTGAGATACAGGCCGGATCGCAATGCTTTTCGGTAGCCCCCGGAGTCAACCTGCTCGATGCCCTGCGCGGCGCCGGTATCGCCGTGCCATACAGTTGCCGGGCCGGCAGCTGCCATGCCTGCCTGGTGCGCTGTACCCGCGGCGCGGTGCTGGATGCCTTGCCCGAGGCGCTGGATAGCGCACGACGCGACGAGGGCTGGTGCCTGTCCTGCCAGTGCCGGGTTATCGAAGACCTGACGGTGGAGGCGTTCGATCCGCAACGCGACGGCCTGCCCGCCACGGTGACTGAACTGGACTGGCCAGCGCCGGACGTGCTGCGCCTGCGCCTGGCACCCCAGCGGCCATTGCGTTACCGCGCCGGGCAGCACCTGATTCTCTGGAGCGCTGCTGGCGTCGCACGGCCATATTCCCTGGCCAGTGTGCCGGGGCTCGATGCCTGGCTGGAGTTCCACATCGACTGCCGCGAGCGCGGCGCCTTTGCCGATTTCGCCCGTGGCCTGAAGGTCGGCGACACCCTCCGCCTGGGCGAGCTGCGGGGCGGCGCACTGCACTACGATCCGGAGTGGCACGAACGACCCTTGCTGCTGATGGCCTCCGGCACCGGCCTGGCGCCGCTCTGGGGCGTGTTGCGCGAGGCGCTGCGGCAGCATCACAGCGGGCCGATCCGCGTCATTCACCAGGCCCATGATCGCGCAGGGCATTATCTGGCCGAGCCCCTGCAAACCCTGGCCGCCAGCCATCCGGAGCTGGACGTGACGCTGATGACCACGGCCGAGTCGGCCGAGGTTTTGGCGCAACTCCGGCTTGTTTCGCGGCGAACCCTCGCCTTACTCTGCGGCCATCCCGCCAGCGTCGATGCCTTCGCTCGACGCCTCTACCTCTGCGGTGTGCCTCGCGGCCAGACGCTGGCCGACTTGTACCTGCCCCACGCCTGAGAGCCAGTTCAACAGCTGCTGCGCGTCGGCATAACTGCGTTGGAATCAGGCTGAAAAATGCTCATTTACACGATGTAAACTCCGCTTTTTCAGCCTGCTCCCGCCTTGTTCTGCTCTAGCTCGCGAGGTGTTGAAAAGGCTCTGAACCGGTCCTCTCACTTCAATAAGAACAAGGAATTGCCATGAGTGAACAGATTCTCGTCGAGCGCGAAGAGGGCCTGCTGACCCTGCGCCTGAACCGTCCGGACAAGATGAACGCGCTGACCCGCACCATGTACGCGGGGCTGGCCGACGCCCTGGAAGCGGCGCAGGAGGATCGTTCGGTGCGCGTGGTGCTGATTACCGGCAACGCCGAGTGTTTCACCAGCGGCAACGATATCGTCGATTTCCTCCAGGAGCCGCCGAGCGGCCCGGACAGCGCGGTATTCCGCTTCATGCGCGCGCTGATGGAGTTCACCAAGCCGGTGGTCGCTGCCGTCGCCGGCCCGGCCGTGGGTATTGGCACCACGCTGCTGCTGCATTGCGACCAGGTGTTCATCGCCAGGGGCGCCAAACTGAAGATGCCCTTCGTCAACCTGGGCCTGTGCCCGGAATTCGGCTCCAGTTTCCTGGTGCCACGCCTGGTCGGCCCGGTGAAGGCTTCCAGCCTGTTGCTGCGCGGCGAAGGTTTTACCGGTGAGCAGGCCGTGGCCTACGGCATCGCCAACGAAGCGCTGGAAGATGGCGCGGCGGCGCTGCAGCGCGCCCGCGAGGTCTGCCAGGCCTTCCAGCAGCTGCCGCCGGCCGCTGTGGCGCTGAGCAAGCGCCTGCTGAAAGCGCCCTTCATCGAAGAGCTGCGCCGTGTCGTGGCGGAAGAGGGCCAGCATTTCGTCCAGCGCCTGCATTCGCCGGAAGCCCATGAAGCACTGAGTGCGTTCACCCAGCGCCGCCAGCCGGACTTCTCGAAGTTCCTGTAAGCGCTACCGGTCGGCGTACAACCGCGAACGGTTGTACGCCCTACGGATTGGCATCGGTGCCCCTGGGCAGGATGTTCGCGAGCAAGCTCGCTCTTACAGGGAACACCAAGCGGCTCATCGCTGGCGTAGGAGCGGACTTTGTCCGCGAGTGGCTGATCCACACGCCAAGGCCAACAACAGGGCGGCGATAAGTCATCGCGGACAGAGTCCGCTCCTGCACAAACCTCACGCCTTGCGTGGGGTGGGCTTTGTCCGCGACAGGTCTGCATCGCCGGAAAAGTTTGCCCACATAATCTGTGGAGCGTGCTGTGGATAAGCTCTGGGGCAACCCGGCCAGCCCGCGCCAGCTGTGGCTTGCAGGGGATTGAGCGGTATTTGAGCGATGCCCGGCAGGTTGCCCACATAAGGTGTGGAAGGCGCTGTGGATAAGCTCTGATGCAACCGCTGCAAGCCAGGCGCCACAGGGCTTGGCGTAGATTGAGCAGGAATTGAGCAGCGCGGGCTCCTGCTCTTTGTAGGACCGAGGGGCACGCCCAGTGCTTGCTCGCGAACCAGCTCCCGCCGCCTTCTTGGTTCGCGAGCAAGCTCGCTCCAACAAGGTCCCGGCAACGCAAATGAAAAGGCCGCCCCGAGGGGCGGCCTTTTTTGTTCCGAACGCGGGGTCAGGCCAGCAGGTCGCCCACGTGCAGCACCTTCATGGTGTTGGTGCCGCCCTGGGTGGTGTAGCTGTCGCCCTTGGTCAGGATCACCCAGTCACCCTTGGTCACCACGCCTCGCTGCAGCAGCGCGTCGACGGCTTCCTGGCTGACACGCTCCGGCGGCAGGGCCGCCGGGTCGAACGGAATGGTCTCCACGCCACGGAACAGCGCCACGCGGGCCTGGGTCTCGCGGTGCGGGGAGTAGGCGAAGATCGGCACCGAGGAACGGATGCGCGACATGATCAGCGGGGTGTAACCGCTTTCGGTCAGGCAGATGATCGCCTTGATGCCCGGGAAGTGGTTGGCGGTGTACATGGTGGCCAGGGCGATGCTCTCGTCGCAGCGCTCGAAGGTCTGGCCGATACGGTGGCTGGACTTCTTGGTGGTCGGGTGCTTCTCGGCGCCGGCGCAGATGCGCGCCATGGCCTTGACCGCTTCCACCGGGTATTCGCCGGCGGCGGACTCGGCGGAGAGCATCACGGCGTCGGTGTAGTCGAGCACGGCGTTGGCCACGTCGGAGACTTCCGCGCGGGTCGGCATCGGGTTGTGGATCATCGACTCCATCATCTGGGTCGCGGTGATCACGGCCTTGTTGTAGCGGCGTGCGTGCAGAATGATCTTCTTCTGGATGCCTACCAGCTCGGCGTCGCCGATTTCCACGCCGAGGTCGCCACGGGCCACCATCACCGCGTCGCTGGCGCGGATCAGGCCGTCCAGGGCTTCGTCGTCGGCAACCGCTTCGGCGCGCTCGATCTTGGCCACCAGCCAGGCGCTGCCGCCGGCTTCGGTGAGCAGGCTGCGGGCGTATTCCATATCCTTGGCGTCACGCGGGAAGGACACGGCGACGTAGTCCAGGTCCATGCTTGCGGCCAGCTTGATGTCGGCCTTGTCCTTCTCGGTCAGGGCCGGCGCGGTGAGGCCGCCGCCACGGCGGTTGATGCCCTTGTGGTCGGACAGCGGGCCGCCGATCAGCACTTCGCAGACCAGTTCGTCTGCCTTCACTTCCTTCACCACCATGACCACGCGGCCGTCGTCCAGCAGCAACTCGTCGCCGATGCCGCAGTCCTTCACCAGGTCCGGATAGTCGATGCCGACCACTTGCTGGTTGCCTTCGGTGCGCGGGTGGCTGGTGGAAAAGCGGAAGGTGTCGCCGACGGCCAGTTCGATGCGCTTGTTGGCGAACTTGGCGATGCGGATCTTCGGCCCCTGCAGGTCGCCCAGCAGTGCCACGAAGCGACCGTGCTTGGCGGCAATGTCGCGCACCAGTTGGGCGCGGGCGCGGTGTTCGTCGGGAGTACCGTGGGAGAAGTTCAGGCGGGCGACGTCGATCCCGGCGAGGATCAGCTGCTCCAGGACTTCGGGAGAGTTGCTGGCTGGGCCGAGGGTGGCGACGATCTTGGTGCGGCGAAGGGACATGCGGGACTCCTAGGGGAAAGCAGCGGTCAGGTTGCCCCGAGAGCGGGTCCGAGGCAGCCAGGGCGCCATCTTACTCTCTTTCAGATGACTCTTTCAGGTGGCTCTCTCAGACGCCGGGTCTGATCACCAGCAGATCGCATTCGACCTCCTCGAAGACCCGCTCGGCGGTCTGGCCGATCAGCGCGTTGTCCAGCTGCCCCCGGGCAACGGCGCCCATCAGCAGCAGGTCGATGCCGTGCTCCTTCACATAGGTGGGGATGACTTCCTCGGCAAACCCCTGGCCCAGATGAGTACGCGTGCGGTCGATCTGTGGATAACTCGCCAGCAGGGCGTCGAAGGCTTCACGGTGATGCGCCTCGGTGCGCAACACGTAGTTGTCGTAGTCGGCCAGCAGTTCGGCGTTGAACGCCAGGGTGTGCGGCAGCGCCATATAGGCGTGCAGGTAATGGGCGTCGAGCTGCAGGCGCTGTTCCAGTTCGCGGGCGACCGTGATCAGCCGGTGATCCAGCGCGGCCGGGGCGTCCCCGGCGTGCAGGGGATCGACGGCGGCGCACAGATTCTTCCCGGCCCATTCGCCATGCTGCACCAGCCAGAGCGGCTGCGGGCAATGGCGGATCAGTTGCCAGTCGTTGTTGGTGAGGAACAGGCGCTTGAGCAGACCGTGGTGGTGTGCCGACTTGAGGACCAGGTCGGGCCTGGTCTGCTCGCAGTGAAGGACGACCTGATGGTGCAGGGCCTTGCCCCAGCGCACCTGGCAGTGCACATCGAGGCCGCCCGCGCGCAGCGGCTCGGCCAGCGCCTGCAGCCAGGCCAGGCGTTCGTCCAGCAGGTTGCGCTGGGCGGCGTCCAGGTCGCCACGTTCCAGCAGCAGGGCATTGTCCAGCGCCGGGTTGTACTCGCAGGCCAACAGCTCCAGGCGCGCGCCGCAGCGCTGGGCGATCCAGCGGGCGCGGGTGAGGGCGGGCTGGTCCTTGCGGGTCGGGTCGATGATGACAAGCAGGTGCTGCAGCTTCATGGCGGAGTCCTCGCGTGCTCTGCGCTCATTGCAGAGCAAGCGTAGACATTGCCGCCGGCCGCGTGCCTTGACGTGGCTCAGCGGCGCGCGCCGGGCCTGCCGTCAGCTGCGCGGCGAGGTCTGGTTCAGCGCGCGGTCGAGATGGCGTGCACCCTTGTCGGCCAGTTCGCCGTTGGGGAATTCGGCGAGCTGGCGGCGCAGGTAGGCGATGGCTTTTTCGCGATCCGGGTGCGGGTTGTCCGGCGCCATGTACATCAGCCCCAACTGGTACAGCGCCTTCTCGCGGATGTCCGGCGGGATGGCCGGATCGTTGGCGCCCAGCAGGTAGAGCTGCGCGGCCTCGTCGACGCGGTCCTTGAGCACGGCGCGGCGCGACAGCAGGGTCATGTCCGGGTCGAGGGTCGGCTTGTTGAGGTCGAGGTTGTACTGCGGTTGCCAGTCGGCCAGCAGTTGCTTGGCGGTCTTCTGCACCGGGTCCTTGGCACGCTGCTGGATGACCAGCTCACGGGCATCGGCATGCTGCGCGGCCTGAGTGCCGGGGAATTCGCGGTCGATGCGCTGGAAGTAGTCCATCGCCTTCCGGTCATCGCGCTGGTCGTTGTAGCGGCTCATGTAGATCAGGCCGATCTGGTACAGCGCGATGGCGCGCACCTCCGGGCCGTAGCGAGTGTTGTCGTAGCCGGTGAGGTAGAGCTGCTCGGCTTCGCTGCTCTTGCCATCGCGGATGGCCTGGGCGCTGTAGGTGAGCAGATCGCCTTCCTCCTCGACGGCGGCAGTCATGCGCTTGTTCTTGAGCTGCTTGTACTCGGCCACTTCGCCGGTAGTGATCTGGGCGACGAACAGCGGCGTGGTGGGGGCGCAGGCGGCGAGCCAGGGCAGCAGCATGACGAGGGGTAGGGCATGGACGAAACGCATGGCAGCTCCTTTGCGCCAGGGCGAAGTCCACGTGAGTCTAGTGGCGGGCTACAGTACGGCCAAGACGGGCCGATACACTTCCCAACGGAGGATATGCCCATGCGAACCCTTTTCCTCGCGCTATTGGCGCTGAGTGTTACCGGCTGCACCAGCTGGTCGATGAACTATCACCTGAACAACGCCTACCGCGCCTACAAGAGCGGGGACTGCCAGCGGGTGCAACTGGAGCTCTCGGAAACCGAGCGCAAGGCCCGCGCCCGGCCGTGGATCCAGCCGGAAATCTCCATGCTGCGCGGGCAGTGCCTGGAGCGTGAGAAGTTCTACCTCGATGCGGCGCAGACCTACCAGTTCATCATCGCCCGCTACCCCACCAGCGAGTATGCTTACCGGGCCAAGGCGCGGCTGGAAACGCTGCGTCTGAATGGCCGGCTACCCGCCGATTCGCGCAGCTACCCCGTCACGCCCTGACCGGCGGTCGCGGGCCGACTTGAGCGGTGCCGATAGCTGGCTAATCTCTTGGGTGACTTCACGGAGGAGGTTCGAATGCGTGCCCTGTGGCTCTGCGCCTGGTGTTTCCCCCTGCTCGCCTCGGCGGATATCTACCGCTGGACCGACGCTCAGGGAAAGGTGCACTTCAGCGAAACACCACCGCCCGGGGCGCAACGTGTCGAGGTCAAGCCGCAGGTTGTCGAGCGTGACGCGGCTACCCGCGAGCGGGAGGAACGTACCCGCCGCTTCTACGACGCGCGTCGAGACGAAAGCAGCGCCGCCCAGAGCCGGGCGGCGGAGCAGCAGGCCAAGCTGGACCAGCAGTGCGCGAAGTGGCGCCATGACCTCGAGTCGATCAGTCATGGCGGGCGTTACTTCACGCAGGACGGCAGTGGTGAAAGGACTTACTACAGCGATGCACAGCTCGACGCCGCTCGTCAGGCGCTTGGCGCACGACTGGCGGAAGGTTGTCGTTAGGACTGGCCCTGCGGGGGCGGCATCGTCATACTGGACGATATTTCATAGCGAAACGCCATTATGCGTCATCAACGACATATCGAGCGCCATCAGCTGCCCTACTACCTGAAGGTGTTCAACAGCATCACCGACAAACCGATGGGTTACCTGGGCAACGTGTCGCTGGATGGGCTGCTCCTGATCAGCCAGCTGCCGATGCTGGTGGGTGGCCGCTTCGAAATGCGCCTGAAGATTCCCGGGCATGACGGCAAGTTGCAACTGATCGAGTTCGCCGCCACCTGCCAGTGGTGCCGCGAGGACGTCAATCCGGGCAACTACGACTCGGGCTTCAGCCTGGCGGCGGCGCCGACGGAGTACGTCGAACTGGTCGACGCGCTGCGCCGTTATTTCAGTTTTCGCCGGCAGGTGGAGTCGGTCTGAAGCGCAGGACGCGCTGACCGATCTGACCGGTAGAGCAGGACAGGATTCCCGCTGAAGCGACTGCAAGGCGTATACCGATGAGCCTGGCTTGCCACCTGCGCTGCGCGCGTGCGGCAGTGCCGGCTTACAGTGCGCCGGCCTTTTTCCAGCCCAGGTAGCGGCTTATCAGTTCCGGCCCCAGCTGGCTCGGCCGCGTATCGAGCACTGGCACGCCGTGGGCGGCGAGTTTCTCGTGGAGCCCGGCGCGGGCATTCAGGTAATCCACCGCGCCGCAGTAGGCCAGGGCGTCTTCGAAACCTTCCACCGGCGCCTGGCGCAGGCGATCGAGCACCTCCTCGCGCAGGCTCGCGACGAGTACCCGGTGCTGGCGTCCGAGGCGTTTCACCGCGGCCACCAGTTCCTCGTCATCCTCGTCGCGCAGGTTGGTCACTATCACCACCAGTGCGCGGCGGCGCTGACGCGTGAGTACGGCTTGCACGGCGGCGGGGAAGTCCGCTGGACGCTGGCTGCTGCGCAGGTCGTAGACGCTGTTGAGCAGGGCGGTGAGCTGGGCGCTGCCCTTGGCCGGTGGCAGGTGGCGTGGCTGGTCGCCGGCGAAGGTCATCAGGCCCACCGCGTCGCCCTGGCGCAGGGCGACATAGGCCAGCAGCAGGCTGGCGTTGAGCGAGTGGTCGAAGTGCGAGAGGTCGCCATCGTGGCTGCGCATGCGCCGGCCGCAGTCGAGCAGGAAGAGAATCTGCTGGTCGCGCTCGTCCTGGTATTCGCGGGCGATGGGCGTGCGCTTGCGCGCGGTGGCCTTCCAGTCGATCTGCCGCAGGGTGTCGCCATCGCGGAATTCACGCAGCTGGTGGAAATCCAGGCCCAGGCCTCGGCGCTGCCCGGAGCGCACGCCGATGCGGTTGAGCCAGTGGTCCACGGCCATCAGTTCGGCGCCGTAGATGCGCGCGAAGTCCGGATAGACCCGGGTTTCGTCACGCTGCTCCAGGTAACGCCGGCCCTTCCACAGGCGCAGCGGGCTGGATAGCTCGATCTCGCAGCGCGGGAAGACGAAATGCCC
Organism: Pseudomonas sp. GD03903; assembly: GCF_029840045.1. Taxonomy (NCBI): domain Bacteria; kingdom Pseudomonadati; phylum Pseudomonadota; class Gammaproteobacteria; order Pseudomonadales; family Pseudomonadaceae; genus Pseudomonas; species Pseudomonas sp. GD03903. The sequence continues at coordinate 85,911 of NZ_JAOCBT010000003.1, forward strand.
GCGGGACAGTGGGCGCACGCGATAACCCAGTTCGGTCTGTTCGCCCGGGTGCAGTTCGACGGTCTGCGGCAGGTATTCGAATGCCATGCCGGCGGGCAGGTGATCGAACACCGTGATGCGTTGCGGCTGGGCGTAGCGATGATGGAACTGCAGGCGCACTTCGCTCCAGCGGCCCAGCGGCAGGTTGCCGCTCAACTGGCGCTGCAGCTCCGGCGACGGCGTGCGGCGCAGCCAGAGGGCGTCGGCCAGCGCCAGCAGGATCAGCGCGCAGAGCGCCCCCCACCAGAGGCGGGCGAGCAGCTCCGACCCCGAGTCCAGAGCCGCGGCAGCGCCCAGGGCGATGGCGATCGCCAGCAGGACGCCGAGCAACGCGAGGAGCGCGCGCGATGGCTTCATACGCGCGGCGCCGGTACCTGGTCGAGCAGCTGTTGCAGCACCTGGTCCACCGACAGACCTTCGATCTCCAGTTCCGGCGACAGCCGCACGCGATGGCGCAGCACGGCCAGGGCGCTGCCCTTGACGTCATCCGGGATCACGAAGTCGCCGCTGCGCAGCAGCGCGCGTGCACGCGCGCAACGTACCAGGGCGATGGACGCACGCGGCCCAGCGCCCAGTGCCAGGCCCGGCCAGTTGCGGGTGGTGCGGGCAATGCGCACGGCATAGTCGAGCACCTGGTCGTCGATGGGCAGGTCGGCGGCGATCTTCTGCAGCGCCAGCACGTCCTTGTCCTTGAGCAGGGCGCGCATCGGCGCCACGTCTAGCATGTCGCTGCGCGCCGAGCGGGTGACCTGGCGCACCAGGGTCTGCTCCTCGGCCTCGAGCGGGTAGTCGATGCGCAGCTTGAGCATGAAGCGGTCGAGCTCGGCCTCGGGCAGCGGGTAGGTGCCTTCCTGCTCGATGGGGTTCTGCGTCGCCAGCACCATGAACGGCTGCGGCACCGGCAGGGCGCGGCCTTCGAGGGTGACCTGGCGCTCCTGCATCACCTCCAGCAGCGCGGCCTGGGTCTTGGCCGGGGCGCGGTTGATTTCGTCGGCCAGCAGCAGGTGGGTGAACACCGGGCCCTTGCGCAGCTTGAACTGCTCGGTGGCGAGGTCGTACACGGCGTGGCCGGTGACATCGCTGGGCATCAGGTCGGGAGTGAACTGGATGCGCGCGAAGCCACCGTCGAAGCAGCGGGCGAGGGCGCGCACCAGCAGGGTCTTGCCCAGGCCGGGCACACCTTCGATGAGTACGTGGCCGCCGGCGAGCAGGGCCGTCAGCACGTCGTCGATCACGCTCTGCTGGCCGATCAGGGCCTTCTGCAGTTCGTGGCGCAACGCCTGGGCCAACTGGCTGGCGCGCTGGCGCTGGGCGGCGGCATTGGGTGCGGTGGTGCTGGAGGGTTCAGGCGTCTGTTCGCTCATAGGGCATTCCTGAGGCTTTGCAGGTGCGCGACCTGGCGGGTGAATTCGGCGACGGCCATGCGCTGTTGCGGGTAAGGGCGCATGGCCTGGCTGATGGCGCTGACCGACATGCGCGTCATGCGGCCCAGAGCTTGCCATTGTTCGGCGACCGGCAGGCGGTCGAAGCCGGGCTGGCGCTGCCGCGCCCGGCGCATTACGTCACGTTGCAGGCCCTGCAACAGGGCGAGCTGGCCGCGCTGGCGGAGGATGAAGTCGGCGCCGGCGCGCAGGTGTTCTTCCAGCTGGCGGCGGCTGCGATCCGGGTTGGGCTGCAGCGGGCCCTGACGCAGGCCGTTGCGCCAGAGCACCAGCACCAGCAGCAGGACGGCGGCCAGCAAGGCCTGTGGGAAGTAGCGCAGCAACAGGGTCATCAGGCTGGTGCCGTCGGCCCGGTAGACCATCGTGACCGCGCTGTCCTGGGCCAGGTACCAGAGCAGCCAGGCATTGTCGTAGGCGTCGAGCTCGCCGTTCTGCCAGATCCAGTTGTCGGTGAGCACGGTGATCAAACCCTGGCCCTGCTGCAGTTGCAGCAGGTGGGTGGAGTCGCTGCTGTTGGCCCAGGCGTAGGCGAGGTTCTTCGAGTCGAACAGGTGGTAGTCGGTGTCGAAGTCGATGTAGGCGGGGGCCTTCTCGTTTTCCAGGTAGAGCTTGGTCAGGTTCGGGTAGGGATCTGCTTCCGCGGCCTCGTTGTCGTGGGCGCCGCCAGCCTGGTCCGGATGTTCTTCTTCCACTTCCGGCTTGGCGGTGTCGCCCTGCGGCTGGTCGGCGGACGAACCTGCCGACTGGCCGTCGGACGCAGCGGCTTTTTCCCCGTCCTTGTCCTTCAGGTCGGCGCTGAGGAACTGCTGCACGCCCAACTGATCCAGCAGCTGATCACCGCTCTTGCCTTCGTCCTCGTCCCACAGGCTTTCCGCGGTAACGATCAGGTGACCACCGCGATTGGCCCAGTCGAGCAGGCGGGCGTTCTGCGCTGGCGTGACGTTTTCGCGGGTGCCCAGCAGGATCAGGGTCTGGCCTTTGCTCGGCAACTGGTCCAGCACTTCCATGCCGCGGGCACTGCTGACGCGGATACCGCGGCCACGCAGGTACATCTCGGCGGCGAGATAGGGATTGGCGCGAGCCTCCGGGGCGGCACCGTGCTCGATGGTCTCGGTGTAGGGCTCGAGGTTGCGGTACAGGTAATAGCCGATGCCGCCGAGCACCAGCAGGACGAGCAGCACCAGCAGGGCAAGATTGCTGCGCTTCATGCCCGCACCTCGTGGCCGAACAGGTGGCGCCACTCATCGCACAACTGCTGCTTGAGCTCGGCTTGCGGTGTGCGGTGACCATAGGCGAGCGCCTGCCACTGCTGGGTCAGGCTGCGGGCAAAGTTGTCCAGCGGCGGGTCGTTGAGGTCGCTCACACGCTCGAGCACTTCGCCTTCGGTGGTCGATTCCCGCAGCGGCACGCGGAAGTCGTGCAGCAGGCGGCTGAGCAGGGCGCGATAGAGCAGGCCGAGCGCGGCGCGGGGCTGTTCGTCCCACAGGCGCTCGGCTTCGCTGGCGACATCGCTGGGCAGGGTTTCCGGCGCCAGTTCCAGCCCGAACAGCACGCTGGGCGCTTCGCGGCGCGGCTTCTGCGGCAGGCCGATGCGCCCGACGAACAGACGCAGCCATTCGCGGTAGCGCCAGATGACCAGGGCGATGACGGTGAACAGCAGGCCCCAGAGCAGCACTTCGATGCCTTGCGCGGCGAACTTGAAGGCCTTCCAGTTGCCCAGCGCCTCGAAGAAGCTCTTCAGGCGCCTGGCCTCGTCCGGGTCTGTCGGCTTCTGCTCTTTCTGGTCTTCGTGCAGGCGCCAACGGGTGACCTTCTCGCTGTTCGTGAAGGGCGGCGCGGCGAGGATCTTTTCCGCTGCGCTGCGTGAGTCCTCGCTGTTGAGCTTCTGCTGGGTCAGGCGTGCACCCTGCGGGCCGTCCGGGTTCTGATCGGGCAGTGGGCAGCTTTGGCTGGGCTTGCTCGCGGGGGCCGGCTCGGCTGCCAGCGCGTCGCTGCCGGGCAATAGGGCGAAGGCCCCGGCCACGACCAGCAGCAAGGCATAGGCGCTGCCGATCAGACGCTGGCGCAGGCGGCGGAACACCAGTTCGATGTCCCAGGCTTCCAGCTCGGTGCGGCGGTTGAGGTAGAGGGTGAAACCACAGGCGACGTACACCGGTTCCCAGACGATCAGCAGCAGCGCGTAGATCAGGTTGCTGACGTGCTCAAGCCAGGCCCAGTCGCCCTGGGCAACACTGATCAGCGACTGCCATTTCCAGTCGTCCACCCATTGTTGCGGCAGCATCAGGTACATCAGTGCAGAGAAGCCCAGCCACAGCGCCAGTTCGAAATGCATGCCGACGATGGTCAGCCAGGTGGCGCCGCCGGCATTGCGCTGGCCGAGCACCACCAGACGCTGGCTGCGCGCCTGGCCCTTGAGGCCTTCGAGCTGCAGCACCGGCAGGTCGAAGCTGCGCGTCGGGCTCAGGCGGCGCCACAGCAGGCTGGGCAGCAGTTGCGTCTTGAGCAGGCCGGGGAAGGCCCGGAGCGCTTCCTTGAGTGTCGGTGTATCGCCGAACAGCGAGCGCGACAGGATGTACAGCGGCAGTCGCTCGAAGGCGGGCTTGAACCACCAGAAGATCAGCACCGCCCAGCTGGAGTAGTTCCACAGCAGCACGGAGAGCAGCACGAACACCGGCAGGGTGACGATCGCCCAACTGGCCATCAGCACACCGGCGTGCCGGCGTGCGAGCAGGATGCCCAGGTCCAGCGCCTCCCAGGCGCTGCGCGGACGGATGGCGACGCTGGCGTCAGTCAGGCGCATGACGGCTCCGTCCGGCAAACAGGAAATAGCTGCCCACCAGCAGCCAAAGGCAAGCGCCGACAAGGTACTTCACGGTCGCCGAGAACTGCGTCATGGAGGACCAGTAGCCTTCGACGAAGGCGGCGATCAGCAGCATCAGGATCACCCCGCCAATCAGCTGTACGGCGCGGGCGGCGGCCTGGCGCAGGGCCTCGAGGCGGCTCAGGCGGCCGGGCGAGAGCAGCGCCCAGCCGAGCTTGAGGCCGGCGCCACCGGAGAAAGTGATGGCGGTCAGCTCGAAGGCACCGTGGCCGATGACGAAGGACCAGAACGTCTCGATGTAGCCAACCTGGGTCAGGTGGCCGGCGACGGTGCCGATCACTACGCCGTTGAACAGCAGGAAGAACAGGCTGCCGACGCACAGGAGCAGGCCGCTGGCGAAGGTCTGAAAGGCGATGCCGATGTTGTTCATGATGTAGTGGCCGAACATCTGCCAGTCGTCGCCGGCGTCGCGCGTGCTCATCGGGCCCAGCCGCGTGGTGTCCGGCGAGTACATCGATTCCATCTCGGCAACCCGCTCCGGTGCCATGACGCTGTAGACCAGGTCGGGGAAGTGGTAGACCAGCACGCCCATCAGCAGCAGGCTGCCATAGAACAGCAGGCTGGCGATGGCGATGCAGCGCCACTCCTCACGCACCAGGCGCGGGAAGCCGGCGACCAGGAAGCCGAGGATGCGTGCCCCCAGGTGGCTGCGATGGCGGTAGAACTGCTGGTGCCCGCGCATGGCGAGTTGCTGCAACTGGTCGATCAGGTGGCTGCTGTAGCCGCGTTCCTGGGCCAGGGCGAGCTGCTGGCAGATGCGCCGGTAGTCGGCAGCGAATTCCTCGGGCTTCTCGTTGGGTTCCTGGCGCTTGCCGCCTTCCAGTTGCTCCAGGCGCTTGGCGAAGCGTTTCCAGCTGCCCTGGTGGCGTTGTTCGAAGAAGGCCTGCTTCATGGGTGGCCCGTCCCGTTGCCCAGCAAACCGCTGGCGATCCGATTCAGGCGTGCCTCGGCTTGTTTAGGAGCGATGCCCAGTGGTTGCGCGAGGATTCCGGCCAATTCCTCTCGGCGTGCGGCGGAAAGCTGCGTGCCGCGTTCGGCGAAGCTCATCAGGGCGCGCTGTTCTTCCAGGCTCAAGGGCCAGGGCGCAAGCTCGGGCGTGGTCTCCGGCACCTGCGGACGGCTCGGCGGCGGATCACGGTAGATCACCAGGGTTCCCGCGGCGAGATCGCCCAGGCGCTTGAACCCGGAGTTGGAAAGGCAACTGAGCAGCCCCAGCGTGTAGCCGAACGGCAGGATGTCGGCGAAGCGCAGCAGGTTGCGCAGCAGCGAGGCGGACCAGCCGATTGGCGTGCCGTCATCGTGCACCACGCGCAGGCCCATCATCTGCTTGCCGGGCGAGCGGCCCTGGTTGAGCACTTCGAAGAGCACCATGTACCACCAGGTCATGATGAAGGTGAGGATCAGCCCAAGGCCCGTGCCCAACTCGCCAAGGAAGGCCAGCAGCATGAACAGCGCCACCATCAGCAGCACGCGAATACCCAGGTCGATCAGGTAGGCGAGGGCGCGGGGGACGACACCGGCGGGACGCAGCAGCAGGTCGATGCCTTCCGGGGTTTCCACGTGGTAGCGGGTATCCAGGACGGGCGCGTGGGAGGGGAAGTCTGCTGGGCTCAAGGGAAACCGCTGTCAATGGCTGAGGGCCAGATGCTAGCCAGCGCGGTGCGACGAGGCAACCGCGCTGGCAGGCTCAGGCCGATTTGATCATTTGGCCGGCGGCAGTACGCCGAAAATGCTGCGGTAGAGCACGCCGACGGAAATGATCGCCAGCGGCAGGGTCCAGACCATGCCGATGCCCAGCGGGATGGCACTTACCAGCATGATCAGAGCCAGCAGGAGGAACAGGCCGAAGATCTTGAACCAGTGCTGGGTGATGGCCTTGCGCGAGGCTTCCAGCGCCTGCCAGGGGCTCAGCTTGCGTTCCACCACCAGCGGAATCGCCAGGACGTAGGCGATGCTCAGATAGATGCCAGGCAATACCAGCAGCAACATGCCGATATAGATCAGGACGGTCATGAGCAGGCCGGTGATCAGCAGCGGAACGAACTGGCCGAAATGGCTGAACATCTCGTTGAAGGAGATCGGCTGGCCGGCTGCGCGGCGGATGCCAAGCATGTTGATACCGGCGAGGAAGGGATAGCCCACGGTGCCGGCGAGAATACCCACGACCATCTGCAGGGCGACAGCCCCGGTGCTGGGCTCGGCACCGGAAGTCGCATAGCCCACGCCAAACAGCATGCCCAGAACGAAGCTGACGGCCTGGACGACGACGCCATAGATGATGAAGCCGGCGATGATCAGGCCCTTGCTGCCGCTGACGCGCTGCCAGGCATCCTTGATCAGGCCATCGATGGAAAAGTCATAACCGCGGGCCAGGGCTTCCTCGATGCTTGGCACCGTGCCACTGGCAATTGGGTCCTGCAGGGAACTGGCAGGTGGTGCGAATGGATTGGGAGAGGTCTCGGTGCTCATCTGATTGCTCCAGTGGCGCTGGGTTGGGGCGCAGGAGTTTGCGGGGGCAGGCTAATGCTGCTTATAGGGACGCTTCTCGAATAATTCGTGGAAATTTCCGTAAAACCAGTCCTGGAGGCGGCGGTGCCTGGCCGCCTCCAGGCCCGTTCTCAGGCGTCGATGGGCAGCACGCCGAAAATGGTGCGGTAGAGCACGCCGATGGCGACGATCAGCCACGGCATCACCCAGATCAGCGCAATACCCAGGGTCAGAGTGCTGAGCATGAACAGCAGGCCGAACACCAGCAGCAGGCCGAAGACCTTGAACCAGTGCTGGGTGATGGCCTTGCGCGAGACTTCCAGGGCGGCCCACGGCGACAGGCCGCGCTCGACCACCAGCGGAATGGCGAGCATGTAGGCGATGCTCAGGTAGATGCCCGGCAGCACGAAGAGGAAATAGCCGATGCAGATCAGCACAGTGCTCAGCAGCACGCAGACCACTACCTGGAAGGTGCGGCCGAAGTGGCTGAAGACTTCGTTGAAGCGCAGCGGCTGGTCGGCCGCGCGGCGGATGCCGAGCATGTTCACCCCGGCCAGCAGCGGGTAGCACACGGCCGTGGCGACGAAGCTCAGGGCGATCGAGCCGATGAAGAACGCAACCAGCGCGCCCATCGCCATGCCGCCGGCGGCTTCGCTGTCACCGAGCAGGCCGATGCCGGCGATTCCGGCGACGCCGACCACGGTGAGGAACAGGCTGAGCACGTTGACCAGGGCGAAGATCGCCGCATAGAAGACTACGAAACCGCCGATGATCAGGCCCTTGGTGCCTTTGGTGCGGCGCCAGGATTCGCCCAGCAGGTCGCCGATGCTGAAGTTGTAGCCACGCGTCAGCGCCTCGGCGATGGAGGGCACCGAGCCCTGGGCCGCGCCGGGTTCGAGATTGCTCAGCGGAGCGCTGTAGGGATTTTGTGCAGCGATGTCTTGCATGAGGAAAGTCCTTTCCAGTGTGGGGTCCTTGCGACATCCATCATAAAGGCGGGGGCTGGCTAGGTGCCAGCGAGGCGTTTTGGAAGTGTGGTCGGCAGCACTGTTAGACTGCGACGCACTCGCTTGCAGGCAAGGAAAAACAATGAACGCCAGCATCTTCTGGTACGACTATGAAACCACCGGCATCGACCCGCGCCGTGACCGCCCACTGCAGGTGGCTGGCATTCGCACGGACGAAGCACTCAACGAGATCGGTGAGTCGCTGAACCTCTATTGCCGGCCCAGTGACGACATCCTGCCGCACCCGGCCGCCTGCCTGATCACCGGCATTACCCCGGGACGCCTGGAAGAGCACGGCCTGGGCGAAGCCGAATTCATGACCCGGCTGCACGCCGAACTGGCACAGCCGGGTACCTGCGTGGCGGGCTACAACACTCTGCGTTTCGACGACGAGGTCACGCGCTACAGCCTCTACCGCAACTTCTTCGATCCCTACGCCCGCGAGTGGCAGGGCGGCAACAGCCGCTGGGACCTCATCGACATGGTGCGCACCGCCTATGCCCTGCGCCCGGAAGGCATCGTCTGGCCCGAGCAGGAGGGCGTCGTCAGTCTCAAGCTCGAACGCCTCACTGCGGCCAACGGCATCGACCATGGGCAGGCGCACGATGCGCTGTCCGACGTGCGCGCCACCATCGCCCTGGCGCGGCTGGTGCGCGACCGCCAGCCCAAACTCTACGACTACCTGTATCGCCTGCGCGGCAAGCAGGGCGTGCTGGATCAGGTGCGCCTGCTGCAGCCGATGGTGCACATCTCCGGCATGTTTTCCGCTGCGCGACACTACCTGTCCGTGGTGCTGCCGCTGGCGTGGCATCCGCGCAATCGCAACGCCTTGATCGTCTGCGACCTGGGAGCCGATGTTTCGCCCTTGCTCGAACTGGATGCGGAAACCTTGCGCAAGCGCCTTTATACGCGTCGCGATGAGTTGGCCGAGGGTGAGTTGCCGGTGCCGCTGAAGCTGCTGCACATCAACAAGTGCCCGGTGGTGGCGCCGTTGTCCGTCTTGCGCCCGCAGGATCGTCAACGTACAGGCCTGGACCTCGACGCCTGCCTGGCGGCGGCGCGAAGACTGAATGAGGAGAAAGCGCTCTGGCAGGACAAACTCGCGCCCTTGTATGCCGAGGAAAGTTTCGCCGGCAGTGAAGATCCCGAGCAGCAGTTGTATGACGGATTTATCGGTGACCGTGATCGCAGATTGTGCGAACAGGTGCGCCAGGCTGATCCCGCACGTTTGGCGAAAGAGCAATGGCCATTCGATGATGTGCGACTTCCCGAACTGCTCTTCCGTTATCGGGCGCGCAATTTCCCGGAAACTTTGAGTGCCACGGAACAGCAACAATGGCTGGACTTTTGCCGTGCGCGCCTGAGTCAGGCCGAGTGCGGCGCGCCGAATACTCTGGATAACTTTGCCGCAGCAATGAGCGAGCAGCTGGTCAATGCCACGGCAGCCGGTCGTCTGGTGCTGCAAGAGTGGGATAAGTATGCGCAGGTGTTGCGCGCGCGCTATAGCCTGTAGCGCCGCGCGCTTTTCGCCAGGCAATAAAAAACGCCAGCGCGAAGCTGGCGTTTTTCATGTCCGCAAGGCTCAGCCCAGCAGTGTGGCCCAGCCTTCAACGGCCTCGGCGCCCCACTTGGCTTTCCATTCCTTGAGGGTCTTGTGGTTGCCGCCCTTGGTTTCGATGACTTCGCCAGTGTGCGGGTTCTTGTACTGCTTGACCTTGCGCGCGCGCTTGCTCCCGGTGGCTTTTGCGGCACGCGGCGATTTGCTCAGCTTCGCGTCCGGATCGAGCAGGGCGATAACGTCACGCAGGGACTTGCCATAGCTGGCCATCAGCGCGCGAAGTTTCTCTTCGAACTCAAGCTCTTTCTTCAGCTTGTCGTCCTGCTCCAAAGATTTCAGGCGCTCCTGAAGTTCCTTGATGGCTTCTTCGGTGGCGCGGTACTCGTTGATCAGCGACATGTTGGGTACCTTGTTCTGGGTCCAGCGGTGGCGGAAAGTTTGTAGCAGACATAATAGTCAGCGAAGTTGTTCAAGTAAATGCTCGGGTAAAGTTTTGTGAGTAATTGCCAAAGTATTTAAATAGTTCACTCGTCAGTATTAAACGGATGAACTCGCCAAGGTGCGCATCTGACTGTCGTCGGTGCCCCGCGGCAATGGCTGAACTTTTCCCCCCAAGCCGCTAGAATGGCGGCCTTCGCGATGTATCTGGAGTACACCCATGCGCACTTTCCGACTGGTGATCGCCTGCCCCGACGGGGTCGGCATCGTCGCCAAGGTGAGTAATTTCCTGGCCACTTACAACGGCTGGATCACCGAGGCCAGTCACCATTCCGACAACGACAACGGCTGGTTCTTCATGCGGCACGAGATTCGTGCCGATTCCCTGCCGTTCGACATCGACGGTTTCCGCCAGGCCTTCGCCCCGATTGCCCGCGAGTTCTCCATGGAGTGGCGGATCACCGACTCCTCGGTGAAGAAGCGCGTCGTGCTGATGGCCAGCCGCGAGTCGCACTGCCTGGCCGACCTGCTGCACCGCTGGCACAGTGGCGAGCTGGACTGCGAAATTCCCTGCGTGATCGCCAACCACGATGACCTGCGCAGCATGGTGGAGTGGCACGGCATCCCGTACTTCCATGTACCGGTGGACCCGAAGAACAAGCAGCCGGCCTTCGAGCAGGTCTCGCGCCTGATCGACGAGCACCAGGCCGACAACGTGGTGCTGGCGCGCTACATGCAGATCCTGCCACCGGACCTGTGCCAGAAGTATCGCCATCAGGTGATCAACATCCACCACAGCTTCCTGCCGTCCTTCGTCGGCGCCAAGCCCTACCACCAGGCCTCGCTGCGCGGTGTGAAGCTGATCGGCGCGACCTGCCACTACGTGACCGAGGAGCTGGACGCCGGCCCGATCATCGAGCAGGACGTGGTGCGCATCAGCCACCGCGACAACATCGAAGACCTGGTGCGCCTGGGCAAGGACGTGGAGAAGCTGGTGCTGGCCCGCGGTCTGCGCTACCACCTGGAAGACCGCGTGCTGGTGCACGACAACAAGACCGTGGTGTTCGACTGATCCACTGCGTCTGGTTCCAGACTGGGTACTCCGCATGCTCCCGCCGCCATTCCCGGCGGCGGGCGCTGCGCCCAACGGAGATACTGCCATGAGTGACCCGAAGACCCCCGGCACGGCCACCCCGCCGCCCACCCTGGGCGAAGGCTGTACCAGCCGCTACGATCCCGAAGCGCTGAGCGAAGAGGATGGCACCGAGTTTCCTGGCGCCGCCGAGCTCTGGGATTCGCTCAAGCCTGAGCAGAAAGAAGACAAGCCCGCCAGCGACTGAGCTTCAGGCGCGTTCGCGCATGCCTATCAGCTTGCGCAGCAGCGGGCGCCCCGCCATGAGGGCGAACACCGGCGCGCCCATCACCAGGTAGAAGTAATAGGTCACCACGCGCCAGATCAGGATGGCCGCGGCCGCCGTGGACTTGCCCACCAGCGGGGCGAGCAGCGCAGCGCTGGTCAGCTCGGTACCACCAGCGCCACCCGGCAGCAGCGTGGCGAGGCCCGCCGCCAGCGACAGCAACTGGATCAGGAAGGCCCAGGCCCAGTGCAGGTCCACGCCCAGCGCCTTGAGGGTGATGTAGAGCACCGAGAAGCGCAGGATCCAGTGGCAGCAAGTGAAGAAGAAAATCAATAGCAGCCGGCGCTTGGGTTGGCGCAGGCAACTGACCAGCGTGTCGCGGAAGTGCAGGCATTTGCGGGCCCAGTGCAGGCGCGTACGCGGTTTCATCCCCAGGCGTTTGAGCAGCCGGCCGTTGGCCTTGATCACCCGGCGCTGGAAGCGGGCCAGCAGGACTACGCCGAAGAGGATTCCGCCCAACAGCACACCGCTGGTGATCAGCGAGGTTTCCAGGTTCGGGCTGACGCTGTGCGACAGCGCCCAGACCAGTACGGCCGCCAAGGCGCAAAGAAAGAACAGCAGGTCGCTCAACTGGTCCACGGCGAATATCGCGCTGCTGTGCGCCGGGCGCATGCCGTGGCGTGCCAGCAGCGCCATCAGCGTCAGCGGGCCGCCGGTGCCGCCGGGGGTCGCATAGAAAGCGAACTCCGAGGCCATGATGATGCCCACCGAGCGCACCTTGCCGATCTCGCCGGCGCGGCCATTGAGCAGCACGCGCAACTTCTGCGCGTTGATCAGCCAGCACAGGCAGATCATGCCGAACATGATCAGCAGCTTGTCGAGGGGGAAGGCCAGGACGTGCTCGAGCATTTCCCGGCCACCAACGGCGAGCGGGATCAGCGAGGCGCCGATGAGGCCGAGCAACAGCCACCAGGCGCGACTCAAGAGTGCGCCTCAGGTGGGTGGAGCAGAGCGAGCGAGGCGCGGCGGATAACCAGGGCCTCCTGTGGGAATCGAACTGTCATGCTGAGTGGACCGTCATCGGCATGCTGCGTTCGCCGAACTTTGCGTGGGCAGGGGCGCCGCGCTAAAAACGGCGCCCCGGTCTCACTCGGCGGAGTTCTTGTCGCTGGCGCCTTCTTCCAGCGCCTTGTTTTCCCAGCCTTCCTCACCCGGCAGGATCAGGTTCAGCAGGATTGCAACGATCGCGCACAGGGCGATGCCCTTCAGGCCGAAGTCGTCGGGGCCGGTGCCGGTGCCGATCAGCACGCCACCGATGCCGAACACCAGCGTCACCGAGACGATGCACAGGTTGCGCGCCTGGGACAGGTCGACCTTGTGGCGGATCAGGGTGTTCATGCCCACCGAGGCGATGGTGCCGAACAGCAGGCAGAGGATGCCGCCCATTACTGGTACCGGGATGCTCTGCAGGATCGCACCGAACTTGCCGACGAAGGCCAGGCTGATGGCGAACACCGCAGCCCAGGTCATGATCTTCGGGTTGTAGTTCTTGGTCAGCATCACCGCGCCGGTCACTTCCGCGTAGGTGGTGTTCGGCGGGCCGCCGAACAGGCCGGCGGCGGAGGTGGCGATGCCGTCGCCCAGCAGGGTGCGGTGCAGGCCCGGCGTCTTCAGGTAGTTCTTGCCGGTCACGCCGCCCACGGCGATGACCCCGCCGATGTGCTCGATGGCCGGAGCCAGCGCCACGGGCACGATGAACAGGATGGCCTGCCAGTTGAATTCCGGCGCGGTGAACTTCGGCAGCTCCAGCCAGGGCGCGGCGACGATCTTGGCGACGTCGACCACGCCGAAGGCGAAGGACAGGCCGTAACCCACCAGCACACCGGCGATGATCGGCACCAGGCGCAGCATGCCCTTGCCGAATACCGCGACGATCAGCGTGGTCAGCAGCGCTGGCATGGAAATGAACATGGCAGTCTTGTAGGGGATCAGCTCGGTGCCGTCACCGGCCTTGCCCATCGCCATGTTGGCGGCGATCGGCGCCATCGCCAGGCCGATGGAAATGATGACCGGGCCGATGACTACCGGCGGCAGCAGACGGTCGATGAATCCAGTGCCCTTGATCTTCACGGCCAGGCCCAGGAAGGTGTAGACGAAGCCGGCCGCCACCACGCCGCCCATGGTCGCGGCCAGGCCGAACTGGCCCTTGGCGAGGATGATCGGGGTAATGAAGGCAAAGCTCGAGGCCAGGAACACCGGGACCTGGCGCCCAGTGACGATCTGGAACATCAGGGTGCCGAAACCGGCGGTGAACAGTGCCACGTTCGGGTCCAGCCCGGTGATCAGCGGCATCAGTACCAGCGCGCCGAAGGCCACGAAGAGCATCTGCGCGCCAGAGATGATCTGGCGCCACAGCGGTTCGTTGAATTCATCGGCCATCGATCAGGTGTCCTTCTGCTTGGTGCCGAAGATCTTGTCACCGGCATCGCCCAGGCCCGGCATGATGTACCCGTGCTCGTTCAGGCACTGGTCGATGGAGGCGGTATAGATGAGCACGTCCGGATGCGCATCGTTGACTGCCTTGATCCCTTCGGGCGCCGCGACCAGCACCATGGCGCGGATGTCCTTGCTGCCGGCCTTCTTCAGCAGGTTGATGGTGGCGACCATGGAGCCGCCGGTGGCGAGCATCGGGTCGATGATCAGCGAACGGCGTTCGGCGATGTCCGGCGCGAGCTTTTCCAGGTAGGTGTGCGCTTCGAGGGTTTCCTCGTTGCGGGCCACGCCCACGGCGCTGACCTTGGCGCCCGGAATCAGGCTGAGTACGCCTTCGAGCATGCCGATGCCGGCGCGCAGGATCGGCACCACGGTGATCTTCTTGCCGGCGATCTTCTCGACCTGCACGGGGCCGGCCCAACCTTCGATCTCGTAGTTCTCCAGCGGCAGGTCCTTGGTCGCCTCGTAGGTCAGCAGGGCGCCCACTTCCTGGGCCAGCTCGCGGAAATTCTTGGTACTAATATCGTGACGGCGCATCAGTCCGATCTTGTGGCGGATCAGGGGATGGCGAATCTCGAGGACGGGCATGGATGGGTTCTCCGGACGGGCTGGCAAAAAAATTGCGGTAGCGTAATGCATCCTAGCTACGTTGGGCCACGATTGTCGGCGACATTCGTCCGCTGACCCTTGCTCCATGGCACGCCGATAGGTACCTTTGCGCACTTTTTCACGGGAGAACCCCCATGTCCGTCGATCTCGCGCACATCCGCCAAGTCATGGCCGAAGCCGACTGCCTGTACACCAACGCCGAGGTAGAGGCCGCCATCGCCCGTGTGGCCGAGGCCATCAACGGCTCTCTGGCCGACACCAACCCGGTGGTGTTCTGCGTGATGAACGGTGGCCTGATCTTCTCCGGCAAGCTGCTCCCGCTGCTGAATTTCCCGTTGGAAGCCTCCTACCTGCATGCGACCCGTTACCGCAACGAGACCACCGGTGGCGAGCTGTTCTGGAAGGCCAAGCCGGAAATCTCCTTCATCGACCGTGAAGTGCTGATCATCGACGACATCCTCGACGAAGGGCACACCCTCTCGGCGATCATGGACTTCTGCAGGCATGCCGGCGCCAAGCGCGTGCATACCGCCGTGCTGATCGACAAGGACCACGACCGCAAGGCCCGTCCGGACCTGAAGGCCGACTATGTGGGGCTGTCCTGCATCGATCGCTACATCTTCGGCTACGGCATGGACTACAAGGGCTACTGGCGCAACGCCGCCGGCATCTTCGCCGTCAAGGGACTGTAACGATGAGCGGGCCGCGTTTCCTCGACAGCACGCTGTTCGACGAGGTCGCGGCCCTTGCCGCCGCCAGCCCCCGGCGTCGGCAGAATCACAACTTCCATGAGCAGAGCGAACCTTGCCACCGCCTGCTCAATGCGTTGCAGCCCGACAGCTACATTCCGCCGCACTGCCACCGCCATCCGGACAAGGCCGAAAGCCTGCTGGTGGTGAAGGGCGCGCTGGGGCTGCTGATCTTCTCGGATAGCGGCGAGCTGGTGGCCACTCGCGTTCTGCGCGCAGGCGGCGAATGCGTCGGCGCCGACCTGCCGCCGGGCACCTTCCACGCCATCGTCGCGCTGGAGCCGGACAGCATCATGTTCGAGGCCAAGGCCGGCCCCTTCGTCCCGCTGGGCGAGGACGAGCGCGGGCAGTGGGCGCCGCGTGAAGGTGAGCCCGGTGCCGCCGAATACCTGGCATGGATGCGCTCCCACTTCCCACGCTGAATTACGTTCCTGCGTAGGAGCGGACTTTGTCCGCGATCGATTTCCCGCCGCTCCGATCGGTCGGGGAGTCAGGCGAACCTATCGCGGACGGAGTCCGCTCCTACCCAGAATCATGCATCGAATGGCGTCAATGCATGCATGGTTAAGCGGGCATTTTTGCCGATGAATGCCCCGCCTATCCTGCGACCCTCACAAGACAACCGTCCGAGGTTCGCATGTCCCGTCTCCTTTATATCGATGGCCAATGGCAGGCCGCTGACAGCGGCGCCGTCCTGCGCCCGATCGCTCCCGCTACCCGTGCAGCGCTGCCGGAAGTCGCTTGCGCCGGTGTGTCCGACGTGGAGCGCGCCGTGGCTGCCGCCAAGCGTGCCTTCGCCGGCTGGCGCCAGACCACGGCCGCCCAGCGCGCCGGCTACCTGCGGGCTTTCGCCGAGCAGCTCGAAGCCCGCAGCGAAGCACTGATCACCCTGCAGATGCAGGCCAGCGGCAAGCCGCGCCTGGAAGCGGAAATCGATATCGGCGACGCCATCGCTACCTTCGCCTATTACGCCGAACTGGCCGAGCAGCTGGACGCCCGGCAGAACGCCGAAGTGGCCCTGCCGGACGCCGGCTACCGCTCGCAGACCCGCTTCGAGCCCATCGGCGTGGTCGGCCTGATCGTGCCGTGGAACTTCCCGCTGGTGACCAGCGCCTGGAAGGTCGCGCCGGCCCTGGCGGCAGGCTGCACCGTGGTGCTCAAACCCTCGGAAATCACCCCGCTGATCGAACTGGTGCTGGGCGAGATCGCCGACGCCATCGGCCTGCCGGCGGGTGTGCTGAACCTGGTGCCGGGCCTGGCCGATGCCGGCGCTGCGCTGTGCAGCCATCCGGGCGTCGCCAAGCTGTCCTTCACCGGCAGCAACGTCGTCGGCCGCAAGGTCATGGAAGCGGCCGCCGCGCGCACCCTGCCGGTGGGCCTGGAGCTGGGCGGCAAGTCGCCGATCCTGGTATTCGCGGACTGCGACCTGGACGAAGCGGTGCAGTGGATCATTGCCGGCGTCTACTGGAACGCCGGGCAGATGTGCTCCGCCACCTCGCGCCTGCTGGTGCAGGAATCCATTGCCGCGCCGCTGCTGGCGAAGTTGAAAGTGGCAGTGGAAGGCCTGCGCGTTGGCGACTCGCTGCTGGGCGAGACCGACATGGGGCCGATGACCAGCGAAGCGCAGTACCGCAAGGTGCTCGACTACTTCGCCGTGGCCCGCGACGAAGGCCTGGCCTGCCTGACCGGTGGCGAAGCGGCAGAGGGCTGGTTCATCCAGCCGACCGTGTACACCGACGTGCCGGCGGACAGTCGCCTGTGGCGCGAGGAAATCTTCGGTCCGGTACTCTGTGTGCGCACCTTCAGCGATGAAGCGGATGCCCTGCGTCAGGCCAACGACAGCGACTTCGCCCTGGCCGCCACCGTGTGCAGCGCCGATCTCGAGCGCGCCCAGCGCGTCGCCGAGAACCTGGAAGCCGGCAACGTCTGGCTGAACTCGCCGCAAGTCGTTTTCCCGCAGACTTCCTGGGGCGGCGGCAAGCGCAGCGGTATCGGTCGCGAGCTGGGGCCGTGGGGTCTGTCGGCGTTCTTCGACATCAAGCACATCACCGCGCCGCGCTGACCGGCGTCACGCCGTGCTCCAGACGCAGGTCCTCGACCAGCGCCTGGAGCGCTTCGTTGTGCCCCGGCTCGTCGCGCACCACCAGGCTGTGGGTGATGCCGTAGCCGAGGCTGTCCGGCAGCAGGGCGCGCATCTCGCCCTGTTCCACCCAGCGCTCGGCATAGTGGGTGGGCAGGTAGCCCAGGTGCGTGCCGGCGCGCACGGCATGGAGCACGGCTTCCATATGCTGGGCAAAGGCCGTGCTGCGCTGTGGATCGGCCGGCAGTTGCACGTCGGCCACCGCGTAGCCGTGCTGGATCCAGTCGCAGCTCTGCAGTTCTCCAGCGTCCTTCACCGGCTTGTCGAACAACGGGTGCTCGCGCCCGCAGAACACTGCCACGCGCTCGTGGTACAGCGGCTCATAGCGCAGGTTCGGCAGACGCCGGCTGAAGCAGGCGATGGCCAGGTGCAGACGGCCGCCGAGTACCAGGCGCTCCAGTTCGCTGGAAGACTCGATGAGGAAATGCAGTCGCACATCCTGGTCGCGGCGGTTGAAGCGCGCCAGGGTCTGGTGGATGCGCGCCTCGGCGAGGGTGGCGATATTGTCGGCCAGGCCCAGGTGCAGTTCGCCGACCAGGCGCCCGGCCAGGGATTGCACCTGGTCGCGGAAGTCGCCCAGCGCGGCGAACAGGCTCTGCGCGTAGTCCAGCACCCGTTCGCCCTTCTCGGTCAGGCGGAAGCCGCTCTTGCCGCGCTCGCACAGGCGGTAACCCAGGCGTGTTTCGAGGCTGGCGATGTGTGTGCTGATGGTCGACTGGCCCATGCCCAGTTCGCCCTGCGCGGCAGAGAATCCGCCGCAGCGCACCACACAGGCGAAGATGCGCAGCAGGCGCAGGTCGAGGTCGGAGACGTTGTGCAGCATGGCGGTTTCGATCTGTGGCCGGCGATGTATTGGGTTGATGACTTCGAAGGCTATCAATGTATCGCCAGGCTTGCCATGTGTGCCTGTCGTGGCGCTTCGGGCGCGTGCTAGAGTGCGTGGCCCTGTCCCGCGGAGGTGATGATGTCCGTTCGCATGCCGGGCGCCGTGCTGGCGCTGCTGTTCTGCCTACCTTTGGTCGCTGGTGCCGCGCCGATGCACAGCCAGTTCCTGCCGCCTGACGATGCCGGCTTGCGCCAGGGCGCTCCGGAGCAGCAGCAACTGCTGCAGGTCACCGAATACAGCGTGGTGCTGGGCAACCAGCGTCAGTCCAACCAGCAGCCGATCCCGATTACCACGCCGTCGCTGCTGCGCCTCAAGGGCAAGCCGCTGAACAAGGGCGCGCAGATCAGCCAGGTGGTCATCAGTTTCGATGCCGAAGGCAAGAGCCTGAAGAAACCGGCCTACGACGAGAAGACCCGCGTACTCAGCCTGTACTACCCGCAGGCGGCTTATCCACAGCTTCTCGACCTGCTGCGCAACGGTACCGTCTATGTGCAGTTCCTCACCTACGGCAACGGCCATATCTGGGCCGACCTGCATACCGGTGCGGTGCGTGCGCGTTGAGCCGCGCCCGGCGCAGGGGTAAACTGCCCGACCCCTGGTGCCCGGCCTGAACCGTTGCCGGCCGCGATCCCCGAGACAGCCGTAGAGAGAAGCGAGCGATGCGTAAAGACAAGAAGCAGGTGATTGGCGAAGAGATCAACGACGACGCCATCAAGCTGTTCCTCGACGTGGAACCGGCCGACGACACCCCGGCGTCCCTGCACAAGCTGGTCAAGGCCTACCGTGGCCTGCGCATCGATGACTTCGAGCGCTTCGTCGGCTTCTTCGTCGAAGCCGGTTACGACCTGTCTGCCAAGGACGCCCAGGGCCACGACTTCATCGCCCTGATCCAGGACCAGCGCCAGGCCGAGCCGTACATCGCAGTGATCAAGGCCGCTCGCGGCTGATCGCATCGAGTCGCAGAAAAGCCCGCCTTGCGCGGGCTTTTTCGTTTGAGGGCGAGCAGGAAGCATGCCTTGTAGGATGGCGTGGAGCGCAGCGATACCCATCGATCCCATGCCACGGACAGCATGGGTATCGCTGCGCTCCACCCATCCCACGAAGAGGCACGCCGGACACCTCGTCGAATCCCCGCCTAGACTTCTCCGAAGAACGATAACGACAAGGCGAGGACGAAGCCGTGCAAGTACAGCCCTATCTGTTTTTCCATGGTCGTGCCGATGAGGCCATTGCCTTCTACCAACGTGCGGTGGGTGCCCAGCTCGGCGCGCTGATGCGCTTTGAAGAGGCGCCGGGGCCCTCGCCGGTGCCCGACGGCTGGCTGGACAAGGTGATGCACGCCAGCCTGCAGATCGGCGAGACAGAAGTTTTCCTGTCCGACGGTCGCGGTGAGCACAACGCCGCGTTCAATGGCTTCTCCCTGCACCTGACGCTGCGCAGCGTGGTGGCGGCGGAGCAGGCATTCGCTGCCCTGGCGGAGGAGGGGCGGGTGGAGATGCCGCTGGAAAAGACCTTCTGGGCGCAACGCTTCGGCATGCTCACCGACCGCTTCGGGGTGGGCTGGATGGTCAGCTGCCACGGCTAGGCTGCGGAAACGAAAAAGCCCGCCGGATGGCGGGCTTTTTCATGAGCGCGAGGCTCAGGACGCGGCGACGATCTGCAGGCGGTCGGCGGTCATCTGGTTGACTTCGCGGTACACCGCGGCGTCGCTTTCCAGTTGCTTCTCGCGGGCCGGGAAGATCTCCTTGAGCTTCGCGGTCCACTCGGCCGACTGGTAGCGCTCGGGGAAGCAGCGCTCCAGCAGGCCCAGCATGATCGACACGGTCACCGAGGCGCCCGGGGAGGCGCCGAGCAGGGCGGCGATGCTGCCGTCCTGGGCCGCCACCAGTTCGGTGCCGAACTGCAGGATGCCGCCTTTCTTCGGGTCCTTCTTGATGATCTGCACGCGCTGGCCGGCGGTTTCGAGGCGCCAGTCGGCCGGGTTCAGTTCCGGGTAGAACTTGCGCAGGGCTTCGATGCGCTGGTCCATGGACTGCATGACTTCCTTCACCAGGTAGCGGGTGAGGTCCATGTTGTCGCGGGCCACGGCAAGCATCGGCAGCAGGTTGCTGGTGCGCACCGAGAGCGGCAGGTCGAGGAACGAGCCGTGGCGCAGGAACTTGGTGGAGAAGCCGGCGTACGGGCCGAACAGCAGGGAGGTCTTGCCCTCGACCACGCGGGTGTCCAGGTGCGGCACGGACATCGGCGGGGCGCCCACTTCGGCCTGGCTGTAGACCTTGGCCTGGTGCTGCTTGACCACTTCCGGGTTGTCGCAACGCAGCCACTGGCCGCTTACCGGGAAGCCGCCGAAGCCTTTGCTTTCCGGGATGCCGGACATCTGCAGCAGCGGCAGCGCGCCGCCGCCGGCGCCGAGGAAGACGAACTTCGCCTTGACCTTGCGGGCGTCGCCGGTCTGGGTGTTCTTGATGTCCACCAGCCAGCCGTCGCCGCTGCGCTCGAGGCCGACCACTTTCTGGAAGTAGCGGACGTCGCTGCCTTCGCGGCTGGAGAGATAGCCCAGCAGCTGGTTGGTCAGGGCGCCGAAGTTGACGTCGGTGCCGCTTTCCACACGGGTCATCGCGACCTGCTCGTCGGCCGGGCGGCCGGGAATGGTCAGCGGGGCCCAGTCGGCGATCTTCGCGCGGTCCTCGGTGTATTCCATCGAGGCGAAGGCATGGTGCTGGCTGAGCAGCTCATGGCGCTTCTTCAGGAAGGGAATGTCCTTGCCACGCACGAAGCTCATGTGCGGAACGGGATTGATGAAGTTGCGCGGCGCGCCGAAGGCGTCCTTCCCGGTCAGGTAGGCCCAGAATTGCTTGGACACCTCGAACTGGGCGTTGATGTTCACCGCCTTCTTGATGTCGATCGAGCCGTCGGCGGCCTGCGGGGTGTAGTTCAGCTCGCAGAGGCCGGCGTGACCGGTGCCGGCGTTGTTCCACGGGTTGGAACTCTCGATGGCTCCGGATTCCTGCAGTTCGACGATCTCGAGCTTGACGCCCGGGTCGACTTCCTTGAGCAGGACAGCCAGGGTTGCGCTCATGATGCCGGCGCCGACCAGCAGCACGTCCATCGATTCGATTTCGTTCTGCGCCATTAACGCGTCTCCAAAACTATCAGCAGCCAGTTGTGACAGGGGCCTTGCGCTCGTTGCGCGAAAGCCGCATGTCCGAATTCTTCTCAGGTCGCCAGGGACCTATCGCGGAATGTCTCGGGCCGGGATCGGAGGAGGGGAAAAGCGCACCTTCTCGGCAATCCACGGATAGACGAAGTCTCCGCAAGTGCATCCGGGAGTGGCGCTCAGGCGCGGCTTCCGGTGCCGAAAAAGCGATTCAGTGCTGCGGGGTCAGACGTCAATGGTGCTACCAACGCAAAACTCTTCATTGCTCGCCACACTCTCGTGAAGTAGTGAAAAACCTTCGATCACGCTCTTTTGGAGGCGTGAAGCTCAAAGGGGATCGTCGTCGCGGGCCGGTCCGGTCTCCGTGCGGAGGGGGCGGCTGCATCCTTGCCAAGTTCTGCGCAACGAACGTACAAAGCGCGACGGCCAGTGACCGAGGCGAGTGGCGACTCTCTTTGAGGGGTGGCAGAGGCGAGACACGGTGTGTCGGCATCGTGCGGGGCCCGACCAGGAGGCGTCCTTATAATCGGGGGGCGATTATAACGGCGAAACACAAAAAAAAGCTCTGCACCTTAGACTTTTTTCCTAGTGTGTACCCCTTGATTTGCCATTTGTGCCCCCTCCCGGTGCGTCTTGCCTGCAGACGGGTCAAGGCGGCCGATCGACGCGTGGCGAGGGAACCCTGAGAACGGGTTCCGCGTCCAATGGCCAAGCGCTATCTGCCCGCGCTGCCCGCCGGTATACTGCCGGCCATCGCTTACCCCATGGAGAGATGAGCATGCTGCCTCGCCTGTTGCTCGGCTTTATTGCTGCCGCCAGCCTGACCTTGACCGGCTGCGCCCTCAGCCCGCAACAACTCAACCCGACCCCTGAATTCAAGGGGCCGGTCGCTGCCGTTGGCCAGGGCCAGCCGGTAGTGGTGAAAGTCGTCGACGGTCGCCCGAGCACCGCGCTGGGTACCCGTGGTGGCCTGTATTCGGAAACCAGCCAGCTGACCGTGCGCAGCGAGGACGTGATTCCCAAGCTGCAGCTGCAGGCTGAAACCGCCGTGCGCCTGCTGGGCTTCACCCCGTCGGCCAATGCCTATAACGCGCCGCAACTGACCCTGACCCTGGCCGAGCTGAAGTACCAGTCGCCCAAGGAAGGCATGTACGTGACCGAGGCGGACATCGGCGCCACCTTCCGCGCTGACGTGCAGAGCGGCACCCGTCGCTACAGCGGTCGTTATGGCGCCTCGACCAACCAGCGCTTCGGCATGGCGCCCAACGAGGCAACCAATACCAAGCTGGTGAGCGAAGTGCTCAGCGATGCGCTGACCCGCGTGTTCAAGGACCCGACCATCGGCCAGACGCTGAACCAGCGCTGATCGAGGCGGCAATGAAAAAGCCCGGCATCTGCCGGGCTTTTTCGTGGGCGGCCGAGCGGCGGATCAGGCGGCCTGGTGGTACGGGTCGACCTCGACCAGGCGCATGCGCTCGTCGGCTTCCGGCAGGTCCAGGTGCTCGTGGCCACAGGCCTGGGTGTAGACCAGCCAATGGTCATCCTGGACGTTGAACGAGAGTTCGGTGACGACGGCTTCGATTTCTTCCAGGTGTTCGATCAGGTACGCGTTTTCGTGGGGGACGATTTCGAGCATGGCGAATCTCCTTGGCGAAAGACTTCGATTGGCAGAATTCGATAAAGCCAGCAACGTGCCAAAGCGCGGGAGAGGTCTTAGACCATTTCTCGATAACTTTTACGCTCGTCGTAAATAAGCGTTACGTGCTGGCTGCGATACGGGGCCAGCGGATAAAATGCGCGACGATTGTTTCTCATCCATGACGGGCCATGCCCGTTCGTCCAGACTGACCCCGCTTTGCTTCGAAGTCGTTGGCGTGCAGTTCTGAAGCGGAGGTTGTGATGTCGCTGCAGGCGCTCTGGAGTCTCTTCCAGGCCCATCCCGGTCGTATCGTGAACGACCTGGCCCTGTTCTTCGCCCTGGCCGGAGGCTGGCTGCTGCTGGCGACCCGTCGCCGTGAACGCCTCGCCCTGGCGCGCTTGGCCGCCGAGAGCGAAATTGCCCCGGTGCCGCTGGACAGTGTCGAGCCCACTGCGCGGATGAACCGTTTCTTCTACCGTTTCGGCTTTGCCTGCATGACCTTGGCGCTGGCCGTGAGCTGGTACAGCACGCAGCTCGGTCAGTAATGGCTGGAACGAAAAAGGCGCCCGAGGGCGCCTTTTTTCATGCCTGTTGCTTGAGCCGATACTGGTTCAGCACCGGGTTGGCGTATTGCAGGATCAGGTGGCCGCGCTGCTCCACGGGGCATTCGCCGAGGCGACGCTCCCATTCGGTGCGCGCACGCTGCAGTTCCTCGGCCTTGAACAGGGTCTCGGCACGCGGCACGTTCAGTGCGGCGTCGCGCAGCTCGGAGGCCTCATAGGCCAGGTAATGCACCGGGAACAACCGGTAGTTGCCGAGGATCTGCCGGTCCAGTTCGGCGGCCAGCTGCTTGGCGTCGGCGAAGTCGCCGCTGATCTCCTCGCCGAAGTTGATGTGCACCCGGCCCTTGTAGCCGGTGATGCCCTGCACGATGCTGCGGTCGTCCTCGCCTGGTGCCTTGCGGTACTCGCCGGTGGTGGCGCGAGTGAACAGCTCGCGGGCCTTGGCGGCGTCGCAGGGGTCGTATTCGTAGCTGATGGACACCGGGATCAGGTGCAACTGGCGGATCACCTCGGCGAACGGCTCATCCTTGCGGCTCATGTGGAACATCTTGAGGATCGCCGAATCGGTGCGGTCGTTACCGTCCTTGGCGCGGCCTTCGGCCTGGGCGATCCAGATCGACTGGACGTCCTGGCAGATCGAGTGATTGATGTAGGCCGAGAGGTTCTGGTACGCCGCCAGCTTCTCGCGTCGGCCGCTGATGGAGCGGTGCACGATGAAGCTCTTGTTCAGGCGCATCAGGTCGCTGACGAAGGGTTTCTGCAGCAGGTTATCGCCGATGGCGATGCGCGGCGTCGGCAGCTTTGCATGGAAGATCGCATAGTTGCAGAAGGCCGGGTCCATCACGATGTCGCGGTGGTTGGCGATGAACAGGTAGGCGCGGCCGGACTTCAGGCGCTCGACGCCCGAATAGGTGACGCCGTCGGTGGCGTGCTCGATGGTCCGGTCGACGTAGGGCTCGAACTTGTCCTGCAGCGCGACGACGCTGCGGATGCCGGTCACTTCGCGGGCCAGCCGATGGGCTATAAGTGGTCTGAGCAGCCAGCCGAACGGACCGGACAGACGCGGGAAACGGTAACGCGCCAGCGCGCCGAGGAAGGCGTCATCGCTCAGCAGGCGCTGCAGGACAGCCGGGACTTCGGCGTCGTTGTACGGTCGGATGGCTTCGAACTCGCCCATCATGCTCTCTATGAATGCTTGGGGTATCACGGGGCGGGCCGCGAAATAGACGGCCCGGAAGGGTATGCCGCCGACTCACCGGCCAGGCGGGCACCCAAAAAGACCGCGCGATTATAAACGGAAGTCACGGGGGAACCAGCGATGCTCGAAAGTCAGGCGTATTCCTGCCCCTATTGCGGCGAGCCGGCCGAGGCCGTGCTCGACCTCTCCGGGGGCGACCAGAGCTACTATGAAGATTGCCCGGTGTGTTGCCGGCCGATCCTGTTCCAGCTCCATACCGACGGTGTGGACTGGACCCTGGAAGTCCAGCGCGAGGACGATTGATGCAGCGAATCTACGAACCCGCCGACCTGATCGAAGCCGAATTGCTGGGCGGTATGCTGGCCAACGAGGGCATTTCGTCGCACCTGGGCGGACGCCACCTGGTCGGCGGCATCGGCGAGTTGCCGGGCATGGGCCTGCTGCACCTGTGGGTGGAGGACGAGATGGCCGAGCGGGCGCGCGAGCTGATCGCCGCGTACAATGCCGCGCAACCCCTGCCGGGTTCCTTCGACGATCACGAGGACGGCCCTGGCGTCCTGCTTTGCTGAATCCCGCCAACGAGTCCCGATGACCAGCCGCTACGCCCTGTTCCGCTGGAACCGCGAGCTTGCCGACAGCGCCGGCTTTCCGGCTGACCTGCAGCCAAACTGGAACCTCGCACCCGGTGCGCGGGTGCTGATGCTGCGCGAGGAGAACGGCACGCGCCATGCCGACCTCGCACGCTGGGGCCTGACGCCGGCCTGGCTGAAGGACCTGTCGCGCACTCCCGCCCATGCGCGTACCGAAACCATTGCTGAACAGCCGATGTTCCGCGACGCCTTCGCCCAGCGCCGCTGCCTGCTGCCGGCCAACGGCTTCTACGAGTGGCGCGGCGTGCGCAAGCGCCCGCATTGGGTTTCCGGTGGTGGGCTGATCTGCTTCGCGGGGGTGTGGGAGGCCTACCCGGTGGAGGGCCACACCTATTACAGCGTCGCGATGCTGACCCAGGAGGCTGGCGGGATGCGGCGTCCGCTGATCCTCGATGTCGCCGAGCAGGCGCAGTGGCTGTCGAACGAGACCGGGACGGCGCGGCTGATGGAATTGCTGTTGCTGCCCCAGGCGCGGTTGCGCGAGCAGGCGCTGGCGCACTTCGTCAACGACCCAACCTGCAATGGGCCGGAGTGCCTGACGCCCGCTTGAGAGCATTCCCGTAGGCGCGGATTCATCCGCGATGTTTCCGCGCGAACTGGGGGACATCGCGGACAGAGTCCGCTCCTGCGAGATGCTTCTGCGCTTGGGTCGGCCCTAACCTTCTCCCGCAAACGGGAGAGGGGACCCTTCGGTGCAGGATGAAACGTCGGCATCAGTCGGCACGGACGGCTCCCTCTCCCCCTGGGAGAGGGCAGGGGTGAGGGGCAAGCATCGGCACGGGCTTCCCGAGAAAGACAGTTGCTCCTACGAAACCCATGTCGCCACGGGTGACCGGCTGACACCGTGGCGTCAGCCGGCATCCCTCACACCTTGAACTGATTCACCAGCCTACGCTGCTGCTCGGCCAGCTTGGTCAGCTCGGCGCTGGCCTGGGAGGCTTCGTCGGCGCCGCCGGCCACCTGGTTGGCGACCATGCCGATGTTGCTGACGTTGCGGTTGATATCCTCGGCCACCGCGCTCTGCTCCTCGGCGGCGCTGGCGATCTGGGTGTTCATGTCGTTGATCACCGACACCGCCTGGGTGATCGACTCCAGCGCCTGGGCTGCTTCGCCGGCGTGGCGCACGCTGTCCTCGGTCTTGTCCTGGCTTTGCTGCATCACCTGCACCACTTCGCGGGTGCCGTTCTGCAACTGCTGGATCATCGACTGGATCTCCTCGGTGGCCTGCTGGGTCTTCTGCGCCAGGTTGCGCACCTCGTCGGCGACCACGGCAAAACCACGGCCCTGTTCGCCGGCACGTGCGGCCTCGATGGCGGCGTTGAGTGCCAGCAGGTTGGTCTGCTCGGCGATGCCGCGGATGGCCACCAGGATGGCGTTGATGTTCTCGCTGTCGCGGGCCAGCGACTGCACCACTCCTACTGCGCGGCCGATCTCGCTGGCCAGCGCCTGGATCGCCGTGGAGCTGCTCTCGACGATGCGCTTGCCATGGTGTGCGGCCTGGTCGGCGTGGTTGGCCGCTTCGGCGGCGTGGGTGGCGTTGCGCGCCACGTCCTGGGCGGTGGCGGTCATTTCATGGACTGCAGTGGCCACCAGTTCGATTTCCGCCAATTGCTTCTGCACGCCCTGGTTGGTGCGGATGGCGATGTCGGCGGTGTGCTCGGAGGAATCACTGACGTGCTGTACCGAGGTCACCACCTGGCCGATCATGCCCTGCAGCTTGCCGAGGAAGGTGTTGAAGCCCTTGGCGATGGAGCCCAGTTCGTCGGCGCGGTCGCTACTCAGGCGGCGGGTCAGGTCGCCTTCGCCCTGGGCGATGTCGTCGAGCATACCGACCAGTTGGCGCAGCGGGCGGGCGATGCCGTGGCCGACCAGCCAGATCACGGCCAGGCCGATGGCGGCGATCAGCAGGCCGACCAGGGTCATGCCCAGGGTATCGTTGTCGCGCTGGGACTTCAGGTCGTTCTGCAGCTGGTTCAGATCACCCAGCACGGCTTCCTGCGGCAGTTGCAGCATCAGGGTCCAGCGGGCGCCGGAGTCGGCGATGGTGAAGGGCAGGAACAGCTCGATGTGGCCGTGCTCCTTGTCCACGGAGGTCAGCGGCTGGTCGAGGGTGAGCTTGGCCAGGTTGGCCACTTCGTTGGCGTCCAGCACGCTGCTGGCGGACTCGCCGAGCTTGGACGGGTCCTTGGTATAGGCAACCAGGCGGCCATTGGTGGAAATCAGCGCCATCTCGCCGGCGCCATCGTACAACTGGCTGTCGGCGGTCTTGAGCAGGTCCTGGATGAAGTCCAGCGACAGGTCCACGCCGACGGTGCCCTTGAACTGGCCCTTAACCATGATCGGCGCGTTGAACGAGGACATCAGCACCATCTTGCCGGCCATCTCGTAGGGCGCCGGGTCAATGATGCACGGTTGGTGCTTCTCTTTCGGGCACAGGTAGTACTCGCCTTCGCGCACGCCGGTGGGCTGCATCTTCTGGCTTTCCAGGGTGTCGCCCATGGCTTCCACGGTCAGGCCGCCGTCCTTGCGGTACCACCAGGGCATGAAGCGGCCGCTGGCGTCGTAGCCGGGCAGGCCGGAGTACTGGCTGTCATTGCCGGCAAAGGCGTTGGGTTCCCAGCCGGCGAAAGCGTCGAGCAGCTTGGGGTTCTGCGCCACGGTCTGGCGCAGCAGGTTGGACATGCCGGCGCGGCCGATGCCCAGCAGCGGCTGGCCGTTGGCGTCGGTCTCGTCGAGCAGGGCGTTGGTATTGGCGAGGTCGCGGGCGACGGTGAGCGGATATTCCAGCTCGCGCTGGATCTGCGCGACCTGGCCGCGCGCCATGGCCACCAGGCGTTCGTTGATCACCTGCTCGAGCAACGCCTGGGTGCGCTCCTGCACCAGTGCCTGTGTCCGCGAGCCGGCGAACAGTGCGTACAGCACCAGCGCCGCGACCACTGCCAGAACGCTGGCACCAGCCAGCGCCACCACGGAAAACTGGATCGACTTGAATTTCATACGGGTACCCGGAATGCGCCAGAGGACTGCGTGTCTATCTGTATCGGCAGGGGCGGGGGAATTCCTTAGGCGGCCGTTGTAATGGCTTGTAACGCGGCTGTTCCGCGCTTGTCGCAGGATTGTCGGCATTGACCGGGAGGTCTAGCATGTGATGTCAAAATGAAATTATCTGCTCGCTGGCGAGTCCTCGATCGCCCTGTTCGCAGGGCTGGATCCGCCACTCGGGCGACTTTTTTCGCGGAGATGGGGCGCAGCGGCGACGCCGTGCACCGCGTACGCCACGACAGGCGCCCCGGCACCCGCCAATGAGCCGGTGCAGTTTCGTAAGTCACTGCTGTGCCGGCTGTTTCCTGCCAGTTGCCGGGCATCGGGGGTGGGCCTACCATGCGCGCTGTCCGTGGGAGATTGCATTGTTTCGGGAGAGCAACATGCCCAGAGTTTTCCGTATCGCCGGCCTGGCCGCCGCGCTGATGCTGACCGCCTGCCAGCAGGTGAATACCACCAGCGGCGGCGTCGTCGGCGTCGAACGCAAGCAGAGCATGTTCAGCATGTTGTCCAGTGCGCAGGTCGACCAGATGTATGCGCAGTCCTACCAGCAGACCCTCAGCGAGGCCTCCCAGGCCGGCAAGCTGGATGCCGGCAGCAGCGACGCCAAGCGCGTGAAGGCCATCGCCGACCGCCTGATTCCGCAGACCGGCGCCTTCCGCCCGGACGCGCCGTCGTGGAAGTGGGAAGTCAACGTGATCAAGAGCGACGAGCTCAACGCCAACTGCGGCCCGGGCGGCAAGATCATCGTCTACACCGGGCTGATCGATAAGCTCAAGCTGAGCGACGATGAACTCGCCGCGGTGATGGGCCACGAGATCGCCCACGCCCTGCGCGAGCACGGCCGCGAGGCCATGTCCCGCGCCTACGCCGAACAGGTCGGCCTGGGCCTGGGCGGCCAGTTGCTGGGGCTGGGCCAGAGCAGCGTCGACCTCGCCCACCAGGTGGTCGAGTACAGCCTGACGCTGCCTAACAGCCGGCAGAACGAGAACGAGGCCGATCTCATAGGCCTGGAATTGGCGGCGCGAGCCGGCTATAACCCCAACGCCGCGATCAGCTTGTGGCAGAAAATGGGCCAGGCCGGGGGCGATGCCCCGCCGGAAATCCTCAGCACCCACCCAGCGGACAGTACACGGATGGCCAACCTGCAGGCCGCCATCCCGAAGGTCATGCCGCTCTACGAGCAGGCCAAGACGCGCTGAGCGTGGTTCTGCAGCAGTGGTTCGTGATTCTCTCGAACGGCAAGGAGCGGCGTAGGGTTGCGCCGCTTTATCCAGTGAACAGGGAGCACCCGTGAAAATCGCTGTACTCGGAGCCACCGGGCTCCTGGGCCACCACGCCGCCCGCGCGATCAAGGCGGCCGGCCACCAACTGGTGCTGATCCACCGACCCTCGTCGCAGATTCAGCGCCTGGCCTACCTCGATCCTGAGTGCCGGGTAGCCGAACTGTTCGATCACCAGGGCATGGCCCGTGCGCTCGGCGGGCTCGATGCGGTGATCTTCAGCGCCGGTTACTACCCGGTGCGGCCGCGTCGCTGGCAGGAGGAAGTGGCCAGTGCGCTGGACTTGACCAACCACTTCTATGCCGCCTGCCTGCAGGCAAAAGTGCCGCGCATCCTCTACGTCGGCTCGGCCTTCGCCATGCCGTCGCACCCGCAAGGGCTGCCGGGGCATGAGGGGTTGTTCTACGAAGGGCTGCCCACCGGCAAGAGTGCCTACGTGATGTGCAAATGGGCGCTGGACGAACAGGCCCGCGAACAGGCTCGCGGCGGGCTGCCGGTGGTGATCGGGATTCCGGGCATGGTGCTGGGCGAGCTGGACATCGGCCCGACCACCGGGCGCCTGATCACCGCCATCGGCCGTGACGAAATGCTGCATTACGTGCCGGGACGGCGCAATGTCATCGATGCCTCCGAGGCCGGGCGCGGCTTGCTCAAGGCTCTGGAGCGTGGCCGGGTAGGCGAGCGTTACCTGCTCACCGGGCACAACATCGAAATGGGCGAGCTGACAGCCACCATTGCCAAACTGCTGGGCAAGCCGGCGCCAACGCCGATGCCGCTGCACCGCGCCCGCGCGCTGGCAACGCTGGGTCGCTGGCGCTACCGCCTGACCGGCAAGATGCCGCTGCTGGACGATACCGCCATCGAGGTGATGGCCGGCGGGCAGTTCCTCGACGGCCGCAAGGCGCGCGAGGAGCTGGGCTTCGAGTCGCACGTGCCGCTGGAGGACACGCTGGAGCGGGCCATTTCCTGGTTCCACGCCAACGATTACCTCTGATTGGCAACTCGTAGGATGGGTATCGCTGCGCTCCACCCATCCTACAAAGCTTGCTCGCGAACCGCATAACACCGAGCGGTTCCTGTTCGCGAGCAAGCTCGCTCCTACAAGGGCTGTACCGGGAGCGAGAAAAGCAAAAGCCCGGCGGATGCCGGGCTTTTCTCTGTCAGGGCAGCGCCTTCTCGGCAAACGGCCGGTTGGGCAAGCCCATCTGCGCGCGGAAGCTCTCCATGTCGAACAGCGTGCACAATTCCTGCACCTGGTCCTGGCTGTTGAACACCCAGAAGCCCATGGCCGAGATGCTGACGATGCGGTCGCTGACCGGGTAACCCAGCACCGGTCGGGCGATGCTGCCCATCAGGGTGCTCCAGGTGAAGACCTTGTTGCCCTCGCGGATGCATTCCTCCACGGCCACTTCCAGGTCCTCCATGCCACTGCGGATCTCCTCCACCAGAGCCCGGTAGCCGGCGTTGTCCAGCGGCTGGGCGGTAAAGGCGCTCTTGTAGATGAAGTCCGGGCTGTGCAGTTGCTCCACCAACGCCAGGTGTCCCTTGTTCCAGGCCAGGTCGATGTGGTGGCGGGCAACTTTCTTCAGGTCTTTTTCCGGCATGGCGACGTCCTTTGCCGTGGGAGGCGGAAGCGCCACTGTGTATCGCGGGCGATACACAGGCATTGGCCGGCGCGCCAGCCTCCCGACGAAAAGCGGCCGCTTAGAACATCCCGGAAAGCTTCAGCGCGTGATAGATGGCAGCCAGGCCGAGGATGGCGAAGGCCGCCGCGGCCAGGCGGCGGATCAGGTTCAGCGGCAGGCGTTCGGCGGCGAAGTTGCCAGCCAGTACCACCGGCACGTTGGCGATCAGCATGCCCAGCGTGGTGCCGATGACCACCAGCCAGAAGTGCGGGTACTGCGCGGCCAGCATCACCGTGGCGACCTGGGTCTTGTCGCCCATCTCGGCGAGGAAGAAGGCGATCAGGGTGGTGAGGAACGGGCCGAATTTCTTCAGCGAACCTTCTTCGTCGTCATCCAGCTTGTCCGGAATCAGGGTCCAGCCAGCGACGGCCAGGAAGGACACAGCCAGCACCCAGCTCAGCGTGGCTTCGGAGAAGAAGCTGGCGACCCAGCTGCCGACGGCGCCGGCGGCGAAGTGGTTGGCCAGGGTGGCGGCGATGATCCCGGCGATGATCGGCCAGGGCTTGCGGAAACGCGCGGCGAGGACGAGCGCGAGCAGTTGCGTCTTGTCGCCGATTTCCGCGAGGGCAACGATCAGGGTGGGGACGAAGAGGGATTCCATCAGGCTTCCTAAGGGGCGGGTCGACTAATCACCATGACACGCGCCACCTGCCCGCCCCGGGTCAGGTTGCTCGTGTCATAGGTCTTGTCAAACCCCGGCCTGATCGCTGCAGGCCTGGATCGTACGCGCCATGGTCTGCGGACCAAGTGTGTTGACGCGTACCGGGCGAGCGGAGCGCTCGCGGGAGACTACTCCCCTAGGACGGGGCGCATTCTGCCCAAGTCCTAGGACTTGGGCAAGCCTGCGCGTCGGATCATTCGCGGGTGGGGCGAATGTCCATGTCCTCGTAGCGGATGAAGCTGGTCTTGTTCTTGAAGCGGTAGCCCAGCCAGATCGCCAGGAACAGCGGGATGGTGATGTAGGTAGCGACCAGCCCGGCCCAGTCCACGTGTTCGCCGACGAAGGCCTGGTAGTTCTGCCCCAGGGTGATGATCAGGCAGAGGACGAAGGCGAACAGCGGGCCGAAGGGGAACCATTTGGCACGATAGGGCAGGTCGTCGAGGTTGCCGCCCTGCAGGACGAAGCCCTTGCGGAAGCGGTAGTGCGACACGGCGATGCCCAGCCAGACGATGAAGCCGCACATGCCCGAGGCGTTGAGCAGCCAGGTGTAAACGGTCTTGTCGCCGATGAAGCTGGTGAGGAAGCACAGCGCGCCGATCAGCGTGGTGGCGTAGAGGGCGTAGCGCGGCACGCCGCTCTCGGACACCTGGGTGAACAGGCGCGGCGCCTTGCCCTGGGTGGCCATGGTGTAGAGCATCCGGGTGGAGGCATACATGCCCGAGTTGCCAGCGGAGAGGATCGCCGAGAGGATCACCGCGTTCATCACGCCGGCCGCGGCGGCGAGCCCCGCGCGCTCGAACAGCAGGGTGAAGGGCGAGGTGCTGATGTCGCTGCTGTCGGTCTTGAGCAGGTTCGGATCGGTGTAGGGGATGAGCATGCCGATGACGAAGATCGACAGGATGTAGAACATCAGGATTCGCCAGAACACCTGGCGGATGGCAATCGGAATGGACTTCTGCGGATTCTCCGATTCACCGGCGGCAACGCCGATCAGCTCGGTGCCCTGGAACGAGAAGCCGGCGATCATCGCTACCCCGATCATCGCCTGCAGGCCGCCGACGAAGGGCGCGTCACCGGTGGTGAAGTTGCTGAAGCCGGGGCTGTCGATGCCGTGCATGATGCCGATGATGCTGGCCAGGCCGATGCCGATGAAGACCACCACGGCGACCACCTTGATCAGCGCGAACCAGAATTCGCTCTCGCCGAAGCCTTTCACCGAGAAGAAGTTGAGCATGAACATGATGCCGAGGAAGCCGGCGCTCCAGTACATGCCCGAGACTTCCGGGAACCAGAACTTCATCACCAGCTGCGCCGCCACCAGCTCGGCGGCAATGGTCACCGCCCAGTTGTACCAGTAGTTCCAGCCCATGGCGAAACCGAAGCCATCGTCGATGAAACGGCTGCCATAAGTGCAGAACGAGCCGGAATCGGGGATGTAGGCCGCCAGTTCGCCGAGGCTGGTCATGAGGAAGAACACCATCAGCCCGATCAGCGCGTAGGCCAGCAGCGCACCGCCAGGGCCGGCGGTGGCGATGGTGCTGCCGGAGGCGACGAACAACCCGGTGCCGATGGAGCCGCCGATGGCGATCATGTTCAAGTGGCGCGGTTTCAGAGAGCGCTTGAGGTGATGCGGCTTCTCTTTCGGCCCCATGGCGAAAGTCAGTTCGACGTCATCTTTGATTCTGCGATTCACGGGTGTCCTCGATAGTTCAGGGCGAGCGGCGGTGCGCCGATCCGGGCAGGCTCGGTGGAGTGTAGTGCGAGCCTGGGATCAGCGCCGGGCGCTGTAGATACGGAAGCCGTCGGCCTCCGCCAGGGTGCGGCAGGAGCCCAGGTGCTGTTCGATCAGCGGCGGGTATTTCAGGAAACTGTTGGCCACCAGGCGCAGCTCGCCGCCGGGCGCCAGATGGCGTGCCGACTGGCGCAGCAGGTGTTCAGTGGCGGCGTAGCTGGTGTGTACGCCCTGGTGGAAGGGCGGGTTGCTGACGATGGCGGCCAGGTTGTCCGGCGCTGCATCGATGCCATCGCCGGCGATTACCTCGCCTTCCAGGCCATTGGCGGCGAGGGTCAGGCGGCTGCTTTCGACGGCGAAGGCGTCGACGTCCAGCAGGGTCAGCCGGTTCTGTGGATAACGTCGCTGGAGCGTGGCGCCGAGCACCCCGGCGCCGCAGCCGAAGTCCAGCAGATGGCCGGCCGGCAGCTTGTCGAGGTGCTCCAGCAGCAGGGCGCTGCCGCGATCCAGGCGGCCGTGGCTGAACACGCCGGGCAGGGTGATGACCTGTAACGGGCCGTCGGCCAGCGGCAGCTCATAGCGTTGTGCGAGGGCGTGCAGGTCGGGCGCTGTTGGGGCGCCGTCGATGTGTGTGTGCCAAAGCTGGCAGTGGCGGGCGCTATCCAGCTTGCTGGCGCGGCCGAACTCGCCGAGCTGCTTGCTGGCGCGTTCGACGCCGGCGCGCTTCTCGCCGACCAGGTACAGCTCGCCATCCGGCACGCAGCTGGCCAGCGCGGCCAGCAGGTAGTCGGTCAGTTCGCGGGACTTGGGCAGGAACAGCACAGCGGCGTCGAACTGGCCCTCGGGCGGTGTCGCACCGAAGTGGCAACGGCCGGCAAAGCGGGCTTCGAGCTGCCGGGCCTCGCCGGCATGCCAGCTCCAGCCTTGCGCTTGCGGCAGGTCGCCGAGCAGGGCGTCGGCGGGCAGGCCGGCGAGCAGGACGCGGCCCTGGAAGCGCTCGATCTGGCGCAGCAGCACTTCACTGGTGGGGGCGTTGGACATGCGGCCTCCTCGAAAAAAGGGCGCGAGTTTAGCAGGGCTGCCGCAGCCGAGCCTAGGCGAGCCGCACCTCGCCATTGCTCCAGAAGTCGTCGCCACGCAGCTCCAGGGTGCCGGCCGCGACTTGTGCGCGCAGGCGCCAGACGGCGAGCAGGTCGCTGACGAACAGACCGTCGACATAGGCCATGGTCGGGCCGATCAATGACTGCACTGGACGCCAGGCTTCGCTGGCGCTGTCCAGCAGGATGCGGTCGATGTGCGCGTAGCCGGTGCCACTCAGTCGGCCGTCGAGCCACAGGCGCAGCTCGGTGTTCTCGGTCAGGGCGTGCTGCCAGTCCGCGCCCAGGCGCTGGCGCTCGGCGGCGTCCAGTTCGTGGCTGGCGGCCAGGGCGTTGGCCAGTTCTTCGGGTTTGAGCATGGCGATGGCGTGGCGATCTTCGCTGCGGCACTGACCGCTGCCAGCACCGACGCTGCGCAGCGTGACCTGCGCCGGCAGCAGCGCACAGACGCGGCGCAGCAGCAGTTGCTCGCTGGCGCTGTCGCCATGCCAGAGCGTGACGGAGCGGGCGTCCGGGCTGCGTAGCCAGTTCGCATCGGTGGCCAGCTCAACGGCGATTTCGCGTTCGCGCAGGGCGTCGCCACCCAGCTCATGCCAGAACGCGGCGCGCTGCTGGCAGGGTGGGTTATCCACATCGCTCAGCGGGCCGACCGCGAGGTCGTCCGGCATCACACGGATTTTTTTCTCGGTCAGCACGCCGGCTTCGACTGCCCGGCGCAGGGCATCGGCGGCGCCGTCGCCGCAAACCAGATGCAGGCTCATGCCGTCACCACGCGGCGAGCTTCGCCGGCGAAAAAGCCGGCGGCGTTCTCGCTCAACTGGCCGACGATGCGCTGCCGGGCCTCGCGACTGCCCCAGGCGCTGTGCGGGGTGAGGATGAAGCGTGGAAGGTCGCCGGCCAGCAGCGGATTGCCGTCTTTCGGTGGCTCGACGCTGAGTACGTCGAAGGCCGCACCGCCCAGGTGACCGCGACGCAGGGTATCGGCCAACGCCTGCTCGTCGACCAGCCCGCCGCGGGCGGTGTTGATCAGGAAGGCGTTGGGTTTCATCAGGTCCAGCTCGCGCTGGCCGATCAGGTTGCGCGTGGCGTCGGTCAGTGGGCAGTGCAGGGTGAGGGCGTCGACCTGCGGCAGCAGTTCCTCCAGCGCCAGTCGGTCAGCGCGCACGGGGCGGCCGGGCAGGGCGCCGAGCAGTACGCGCATGCCGAAGGCCTCGGCCAGTTTCGCCACCGCCCCGCCCAGCTCGCCGTGGCCGAGCAGGCCGAGGGTCTTGCCCTCCAGTTCGACGATGGGGAAGTCCAGCAGGCAGAACTGCGGCGCCTGCTGCCAGCGCCCAGCGCGGATCGCCGTCTGGTAATCCGGCAGGCGGGTGGCCAGGGCGAGCAGCAGCATCAGCGTGTGCTGCGCCACCGAGGGCGTGCCGTAGCCCTGGCAGTTGCTCACGGTTACGCCGTGCTGGCGCGCGGCTTCGAGGTCGACGTTGTTGGTACCGGTGGCGGCCACCAGGATCAGCTTGAGCTCCGGGCACTGCGCGAACACCTCGGCGCCGATGCGCACCTTGTTGCTGATTGCCACCTGCGCGCCTTGCAGGCGCTCGGCCACCTGCTGCGTGTCGCTGCGCCCGTGCAGGACAAGTTCGCCGAACGGTGCGCGCAGCGGCGCGAGATCGAGGTCACCGAGGTCGAGGGAGGCATGGTCGAGGAAGACGGCGCGAGCAGGATTCATGAGCGATGACACCTTGATCGAAGGGGCGGGATGAAGGGGATTCTCGGCACAACCGCCGCCGTGGACAACCCCGGCTTCCCGCGAGTGCAAGGCCAGATGGCCTCAGGCTGGATGGTAGTTGTCTGAGTGAAAAGTCTGACAGGTGTTTCGGTTTTCCCTCATCTGCCGCCCGCAGCCGGCCTTTTAGAGTGCACCCATCGAATCTCGAGGTGACTTGCGATGATGGCTTGGATTCTCTCCGGCCTTACGGCCATCCGCGCGCTTGGCGCGCGTGTTGGGCAGCGTGACGGCTCGACGACCTTGTATTCCCGTTGCCGGCGGAGAAAGACGCCACGTGGCACCGGGCATGAGTCCTTGCTGTGCTTCGGTGCGTTGCTGGAGTGCTGCGATGCGGCGGCAGATGTGGTGCAGGCCAGTGAGCAGGTCGAACTCTGGGGCGTCACTGATGCGGCATCGGCCCGCCGGACGCTGCAGGACCTGATGCTCGAGGCCCGGAGCCAGACGCTGGACGAGGAATTCCGTCGGCTGCAGCGCAACGAGTCGAGCGCCTTCGATGGTGAGCAGCGGCTGCGCTTCAAGCAGGCCCTGCGCGCCTGGCGCAAGGCGGGCCTGACGCTGCCTGTGGATATCTCCATGGCCGCGCATGATCTGGAAGGCATTGCCTGGTTGACCC
Source organism: Pseudomonas sp. GD03903 (assembly GCF_029840045.1). NCBI lineage: Bacteria > Pseudomonadati > Pseudomonadota > Gammaproteobacteria > Pseudomonadales > Pseudomonadaceae > Pseudomonas > Pseudomonas sp. GD03903. The sequence goes on from NZ_JAOCBT010000003.1 coordinate 123,101, forward strand.
GGCAATGCCATGCCTGTGGTTATCTCACCGAATCGGAGGCCTGGCTGAGCCTGGCCTGGGTAGCCGAGATCGCCATTCGAGCATTCTCCGACTGGCAGGCCTATGCCGCGTCGTTCGTGCTGGGGCGTGCGATTCTGTTGCATGACGGGGCGTCCGGCGCAATGGCGATCCGGACGTACAAGGAGCTGATGGGCAGCCGCGACGACAAGACACCACTGGCCGGCTTGTGGCGCGCCCATCCGCTGGCAGGTATCCGGGTGAGCAAGGTGGTGCTGCAGGAAGAGCACATCGTCGAGCCGCCAGCGCATCCTTCGCGCAGTGCACTCCTGGCCTTTGGCTGCGTGATTGCCGCTAGCGCGGGTGTGCGCGCCGATGATCTGGCCATCGCCCCGCAGGAGCGCGAGTATCAACGGCTGTGGCTGGCCGAGCATTGGCGGGCCGCGGCGCCGGACGAGGTTCTCGCACGCCTGAACTGGTTGCTGGAGGTCGGCAGCCGCGACAGGCTCGACCCGCTGTTGCAGCAGGAGACCGGCGGGCACACCGACTTGACGGAGCGCCGCGGAAATCCCCTGGCGCGCTTCGACCGGGCGCAACGGGCGCTGGTGAAGGCAGGTTTTGATCCGGCCCGGGTTGCGCACTGCCAGAGCGTGCTGGCCTACGATCTGGAACGCGCGGCGTTCGGTGCGCGCCTGGCGTTCACAGTCGGCCTGCTGGACGAGGAGCGCCTGTGGAATGCGTTGCGCCACATGGCCCGGCAGGCCCGCGCGGCTTTCGAAGACTGGGAGGACTATCTGGTTTCGGTCATCCTCGGCCATGCCCTGGCGAACGAGGACTGGCTGGCCGGCAAGCGCCTGATTCGCGGCGGGATGGCCTTGCTGGACGGCATCACCCCGTTCGCCGAGTACCCCTCACCATGGCAGGCCTGCCCGGTGGAGAGGTTGCCGGTTCTGCACAGTGTGGCTTGTCGGCGGCCCGGCGACTCGTATAGAACCTAGGACTTTCCTGGCGTTTTTCGGAGGCGCGATGTACTGGGCGGAGTTTCTCACGGTGGCGTTCATTCACCTGCTGGCGGTGGCCAGCCCTGGCCCGGATTTCGCCGTGGTGGTGCGCGAGAGCGTGGCCCACGGGCGCCGCGCGGGCACCTGGACGGCCCTGGGCGTGGGCAGCGCGATTTTCCTGCACGTGACCTATTCGCTGCTGGGGATCGGCCTGATCGTGTCGCAGTCCATCGTGCTGTTCAACGCGCTGAAATGGCTGGCGGCGGCCTACCTGCTGTACATCGGCTTCAAGGCTTTGCGGGCGCGCCCGGCTGATCCGGCGGCGGCAGAGACGATGGCCGCTCCGCTCGCCCGTACGGCTCGCGGTGCCTATGTCGCCGGTTTCGTCACCAATGGCCTGAACCCCAAGGCCACGCTGTTCTTCCTTTCGCTGTTCACCGTGGTGATCAACCCGCATACGCCATTGCTGGTCCAGGCTGGTTATGGTGTGTACCTGGCCTGCGCCACCGCCGCCTGGTTCTGCCTGGTGGCGCTGCTGTTCAGCCAGCAGCGGGTGCGTGCCGGCTTCGCCCGCATGGGCCACTGGTTCGACCGGATGATGGGCGTGGTGCTGATCGGCCTGGGGATCAAGCTGGCCTTCACCGAACTGCGCTGAGCCCGGCTTTTCGTAGGAGCGAGCTTGCTCGCGAATCTGTTGCCGACGGCTCAAGAGCTGGGCGGTTCGCGAGCAGGCTCGCTGCTACAGGAATGCTTTGTTCCGAATGAAAAAGGGGCGCCTTGGCGCCCCTTTTTCATTTCGCAGCGAAGATCAGACCAGCTCGATCGCCACCGCAGTGGCTTCGCCGCCGCCGATGCACAGCGAGGCTACCCCGCGCTTGCCGCCCTTCTTCTGCAGGGCGTTGATCAGGGTGATGATGATCCGCGAGCCGGTGGAGCCGACCGGGTGGCCCTGGGCGCAGGCACCGCCGTAGACGTTGACCTTGGCGTGGTCCAGGCCGTGTTCGCGCATGGCAAGCATGGTGACCATGGCGAAGGCTTCGTTGATCTCGAACAGATCGACGTCATCCTTGCTCCAGCCGGCTTTCTTCAACAGGTTGGTCATGGCGCCGATCGGGGCCAGGGTGAACTCGGCCGGGTCCTGGCTCTGGGTGGCGTGGGCGACGATCTTCGCCAGTGGCTTCAGGCCACGGCGCGCGGCTTCTTCGGCGGTCATCAGGACCAGCGCGGAGGCGCCGTCGGAGATCGAGCTGGCGTTGGCCGCGGTGATGGTGCCGTCCTTGCGGAAGGCTGGGCGCAGGCCGGGAATCTTCTCCAGGTTGGCGGTCAGCGGCTGCTCGTCGTCCTTCACCACGGTCTCGCCCTTGCGGGTGGTGACGGTGACCGGGACGATTTCCGAATCCAGCGAGCCGTCCTTGATGGCAGCCTGGGCGCGCTTCAGCGATTCGATGGCGTAGGCGTCCATTTCCTCGCGGGTGACGTTGTACTTGTCGGCGGTTTCCTGGGCAAAGGAGCCCATCAGGCGGCCGGTGCGGGCATCTTCCAGGCCGTCGAGGAACATGTGGTCCTTGATCTCGCCGTGGCCCATGCGCAGGCCGGTGCGGGCCTTCTCGATGACATAGGGGGCGTTGGACATGCTTTCCATGCCGCCGGCGACCATCACGCTGTTGCTGCCGGCCTTGAGCAGGTCGTGGGCCAGCATCACCGCCTTCATGCCCGAGCCGCAGAGCTTGTTTATGGTGGTGCAGCCGGTGGCGGCGGGCAGGCCGGCGTTGAGCGACGCCTGGCGGGCCGGGCCCTGTTTCAGGCCGGCGGGCAGCACGTTGCCCATGATCACTTCCTGCACGTCGGCGGGCTGGATGCCGGCACGGGAAATGGCTTCGCGGATGGCGATGGCGCCCAGGTCGACGGCGGAAACGCCGGACAGGCTGCCCTGGAAGCCGCCCATGGGAGTACGGGCGCCGCTGACGATGACGATCTCGGACATGACTCTTAACCTCTTCGCTCTTGTTGTAGGAGTCCGCGCATGGCCGGCTGCGGGTCGGCAGAACCGTGTTGGAAGCTGGCGTCGGAGGCTCATTTACAAGGCGTAAACTCCGCTCCCTCGCCTGCTTCCACCTGGCGCTGCTGCAACTCGCGGGCCTTTCGCGGACTCCGGGTAAAGGTACCGGGCGTGAACGACCGGGCGTCAGGATTCTACCGCGTGACCGGATGCGGCCATAGAGTCATCGGCAAATCACTCTTTTGACTGATGAATGGACACCCCGAGCGCTCTAGAGTCGGTCTCATCCTGATGAGATCCAGCCTTGAGAGTGCGCACGCCATGCTGAAAACCCGCGTCATCCCCGCTGCACAGAACGCCTACCAGTACCCGCTGTTGATCAAGAGCCTGCTGCTGTCGGGCAGCCGTTACGAGAAAGGCCGGGAAATCGTCTACCGCGACACCGTGCGTTACAGCTATGCCACCTTCAACGAGCGTGTTGCGCGATTGGCCAACGTGCTCACCGAGGCCGGCGTGAAGGCCGGTGACACCGTGGCGGTAATGGACTGGGACAGCCACCGTTACCTCGAGTGCATGTTCGCCATCCCGATGATCGGTGCGGTGCTGCACACCATCAACATCCGCCTTTCGCCGGACCAGATCCTCTACACCATGAACCACGCCGATGACCGCTTCGTGCTGGTCAACAGCGAGTTCGCCGCGCTCTACCAGGGCATCGCCGGGCAATTGACCACGGTGGAAAAGACCCTGCTGATCACCGACGGCGCGGACAAGACCAGCACGCTGCCCAACTGTGTCGGCGAGTACGAGACCCTGCTGGCGGCTGCCAGCCCGCGTTACGCCTTCCCCGATTTCGACGAGAACTCGGTGGCGACCACCTTCTACACCACCGGCACCACCGGTAACCCCAAGGGTGTGTACTTCACCCACCGGCAACTGGTGCTGCACACCCTGGCGATGGCCGCAACCATCGGCAGCCTGGACAGCATCCGCCTGATGGGCACCGACGATGTGTACATGCCGATCACCCCGATGTTCCACGTTCACGCCTGGGGCGTGCCCTACGTGGCGACCATGCTGGGGGTGAAGCAGGTGTACCCGGGCCGTTACGAGCCGGAGCTGCTGTGCAAGCTGATCCGTGAGGAGAAGGTGACCTTCTCCCACTGCGTGCCGACCATCCTGCAGATGATGCTCAATGCCGCGGGCGCCAAGGACCACGACTTCGGCGGGCTGAAGATCATCATTGGCGGCAGCGCCCTGAACCATGCCCTGTACGACGCCGCCAAGGCACGCGGCATCCAGCTTACCGCTGCGTACGGCATGTCCGAGACCTGCCCGCTGATTTCCTGTGGCTACCTCAACCAGGAACTGTGCGCCGGCAGCGAGGACGAGCGCACCACCTACCGCATCAAGGCCGGCGTGCCGGTGCCACTGGTGGAGGCGGCGATCATGGATGAGCACGGCGAGTTCCTCCCGGCGGACGGCGAGTCCCAGGGCGAGCTGGTGCTGCGCGCACCCTGGCTGACCCAGGGCTACTTCCGTGAGCCGGAAAAGGGCGAGGACCTCTGGGCTGGCGGCTGGATGCATACCGGCGACGTGGCGACCCTGGACGGCATGGGCTTCATCGACATCCGCGACCGTATCAAGGATGTCATCAAGACCGGCGGCGAGTGGCTGTCTTCCCTGGAGCTGGAGGACCTCATCAGCCGCCACCCGGCGGTGCGCGAGGTGGCGGTGGTCGGCGTGCCCGATCCGCAGTGGGGCGAGCGCCCGTTCGCCCTGCTGGTGCTGCGCGATGGCCAGGCGCTGGATGCCAGGGCGCTGCGCGAGCACCTCAAGCCTTTTGTCGAGCAGGGCAACATCAACAAGTGGGCAATTCCCTCGCAGATCGCCGTTGTTACTGAAGTTCCCAAGACCAGCGTCGGCAAGCTCGACAAGAAGCGTATCCGGGTAGACATCGCCCAATGGCAGGAGGCTGGCAGCGCCTTCCTCTCCACGGTGTGACCGACGACCGGCAAGTCACGGTTGGCGGGCGGTCGTGCCAAGCAAGCGCTTGGCACGGCGCAGCCCAGTGACCACGGCACCTCGGCACCTGCGCAAGCGTCTAGTCAGGGCCTTTCTAAGACAAATCACACTTTCGAGCGATCAAGCACCCTGGGGCGGTGGATATAGTCGCCACTACTCATAACAAAAAACACATGGAGTAGCGTCGATGAAAACCATGCAACATATCTGGCGCCTGGCGCGGTTGCCGCTGGCAGTCAGCCTGGCTTCCTCGCTGGCGGCTCCGGCTTCCGCCGTCAGCTTCAATATTGGGGAAATCGAAGGTTCGTTCGACTCGACGCTGTCCGTGGGGGCCAGCTGGTCGACGCAGAATCCGAACGACAACCTCATCGGCATCAACAACGGCGGCAAGGGCCTGTCCCAGACCTCCGACGATGGCCACCTGAACTACAAGGCCGGCAAGACCTTCTCGAAGATCTTCAAGGGCATCCACGACCTCGAGCTCAAGTACGGCGACACCGGCGTCTTCGTGCGCGGCAAGTACTGGTACGACTTCGAGCAGAAGGACGAGAACACCGAGTTCAAGCCCCTGTCCGACCACAACCGCAAGGAAGCCGCCCAGGCCTCCGGCGCTGAAATCCTCGACGCCTTCATCTACCACAACTACAACATCGCCGACCTGCCGGGCACCGTGCGCCTGGGCAAGCAGGTGGTGAACTGGGGCGAGAGCACCTTCATCCAGAACGGCATCAGCGTGATCAACCCGTTCGACGTCACTGCATTCCGCCGCCCGGGTTCCGAGATCAAGGAAGCCCTGGTGCCGGTGAACATGTTCTACCTGTCGCAGAACCTCACCGAGAACCTGTCCGCCGAAGGCTTCTACCAGCTGGAGTGGGACCAGACGGTGGTCGACAACTGCGGCACCTTCTTCTCCCAGCCGGACGTGGTGGCTGACGGCTGCACCCAGAACCTCGCGGTGCTGACCAACAACGCCGCTTCGATCCGCACCCTGAACGGCCTGCTCGGCCCGAACCTGGCGGTGACCCCGTCGCCGTGGAACGAAGGCCTGGTAGTGCAGCGCGGCCCGGACCGCGACGCCCGTGACAGCGGCCAGTACGGCTTCTCGATGAAGTACTTCGCCGACAGCCTGAACACCGAATTCGGCGGCTACTACATGAACTACCACAGCCGCCTGCCGATCTTCAGCGGCCGTGGCGCGGACGCCTCCAAGGTCGCGCAGATCAACCAGTTGATCACCAACATCGCGGCGATCAGCCCGTCCCTGGCGGCCCAGGCCGGCGCGGCGGCGATGGCGGGCAACTCCAGCTACTTCATCGAATACCCCGAAGACATCCGCCTGTACGGCCTGAGCTTCTCCACCACGCTGCCCACCGGCACCGCCTGGCAGGGCGAGATCAGCTACCGCCCGAATGCTCCGGTACAGCTGAACACCGCCGACATCCTGTATTCCGGCCTCGACCCGGTGTCCATTGGTGGCAACCACGTCTACGACAACGCTTCCGTGCTGACCGGCACCGCTGGCCAGGACCTGCATGGTTACACCCGCAAGGAAGTCACCCAGCTGCAGACTACCTTCACCCACTTCTTCGATCAGGTCATGGGCGCCGAGCGTCTGACCCTGGTGGGCGAGGTCGGCTGGACCCACGTCGGCGGCCTGGAAAGCCAGAACAAGGCGCGCTATGGCCGTGACCCGGTGTTCGGCCCCGGCCCGCTGAACGGCACCCTCAACGGCCTGGCTACCTGCGAGGCGCTGAACGCTTCCACCCTGGGCACCGCCAACGCCAACAACGTCAGCCGCAACTGTGAAAGCGATGGCTTCACCACGGCCGACTCCTGGGGCTACCGCGCTCGCGCGATCTGGGACTACAACGACGTCTTCGCCGGCGTGAACCTCAAGCCCAACGTGGCCTGGTCCCACGACGTCGACGGCTACTCCCCCGGCCCCGGCGGCAACTTCGAGGAAGGCCGCAAGGCGGTCAGCCTGGGTATCGACGCCGACTACCTGAACACCTACACCGCCAGCCTGGCCTATACCAACTACTTCGACGGCAAATACTCCACCGTCGACGACCGTGACTTCGTCAGCCTGAGCTTCGGTGTGACCTTCTAAGCCGGCTGTTCAACCGGCAAGCGGCCCGCCTTCGCGGCGGGCCATCCGTGCAGTCGGGTGACCGGCTGCACGGGGCAGCAGACAAGACCCGCGATTCGCTCCTGCAAAGGTGGCCAGCGCGGTGGGCAAAGACTCAACGAGGACGATAAACGAATGAGAACAACAAAGATCCTGCTGCACACGGGCGCGCTGGCGCTCAGCCTCATCGCCTCCCAGGTGATGGCGGCCGTCTCTGCCGATGAAGCGGCCAAGCTCGGCACCACCCTGACCCCGATGGGCGCGGAAAAGGCCGGCAACGCCGACGGCAGCATCCCGGCCTGGACCGGTGGCCTGCCGAAGAACGCCGGCACCGCCGACAGCAAGGGCTTCCTCAGCGATCCGTTCGCCAGCGAGAAGCCGTTGTTCACCATCACCGCGCAGAACATGGACCAGTACAAGGACAAGCTGACCCCTGGCCAGCAGGCCATGTTCAAGCGCTACCCCGACACCTACAAGATGCCGGTGTACCCGTCGCACCGTACCGCCACCGTGCCGGCCAACGTGCTCGAGGCGACCAAGAAGAACGCCACCAGCACCAAGCTGCTACAGGGCGGCAATGGCCTGGAGAACTTCCAGGTGGCCAACCCCTTCCCGATTCCGAAGGACGGCCTGGAAGTCATCTGGAACCACATCACCCGCTACCGCGGCGGCCATGTGCGTCGCCTGGTGACCCAGGCCACGCCGCAGGTCAACGGCTCCTACTCGCTGGTGTACTTCCAGGACGAATTCGTCTTCCGCACCGACCTGAAGGACTACGACGCCAGCAAGCCGAGCAACGTGCTGTTCTACTTCAAGCAACGCGTGACCGCGCCGGCACGTCTGGCCGGTAACGTGCTGCTGGTGCACGAGACCCTCGACCAAGTCAAGGAACCGCGTCTGGCCTGGCTCTACAACGCCGGCCAGCGCCGTGTGCGCCGTGCCCCGCAGGTCTCCTACGATGGCCCGGGTACCGCCGCCGACGGCCTGCGTACTTCCGACAACCTGGACATGTACAACGGTGCGCCGGACCGCTACGACTGGAAACTGGTGGGCAAGCAGGAACTGTACATCCCGTACAACAACTACAAGATGGACGATCCGAAGCTGAAGTATTCGGACATCATCAAGCCCGGCCACCTCAACCAGGACCTGTCCCGCTACGAGCTGCACCGTGTGTGGCACGTAGTCGCCACCCTGAAGCCGGGCGAGCGCCACATCTACGCCAAGCGTGACTTCTACATCGACGAGGACACCTGGCAGGCCGTGGCCATCGACCACTACGACGGTCGTGGCACCCTGTGGCGCGTTGCCGAGGCGTTCAACCAGTACTACTACAACTACCAGGTACCGTGGTACACCGCGGAAACCCTGTATGACCTGCTGTCCGGTCGTTACCTGGTGCTGGGCCTGAAGAACGAGGAGAAATCCGCCTACGACTTCAACTACAGCGCTTCGGAAAGCGACTTCACCCCGGCAGCGCTTCGCCAGGAAGGCGTGCGCTGATCCCCCGATCCCCACGGGTGGTTCCGCGGTGAGAAAAGACCGGCCTTCGGGCCGGTTTTTTTATGGGAAATCATCCATCGGCTGAATGGAGGGTGGAATGTCGGGTGCCTTCCAGTCACGTTGTGAGCAAAGGTAACAAAATCGACTTCAAATCCCGCCCGCAAGGGGCTAGGCTCCGTCCACAGTGTGACCTTCGTCGATAGCTATAAGAGCTAGAGCAAGAGCCAGGCCAATGACCGACTTCTCGACTCTGCCAAGACTGACCGATGTTCCCCCCAGTACGGCTGGCAGCCGCTTCTTCCGGCCGCCGCTGCCGCATGGCCACGTTGCCCGTTCGCGCCTCTGCGAGCGCATGGCCGCGGGCCTGGAGGGACGGCTGATACTGGTGTCTGCACCGGCGGGGTTCGGCAAGAGCTCCCTCGCCATCGAGTTCTGCCAGACGCTGGAAGGCCAATGGCGCAGTCTGTGGCTGGGGCTCAGTGCAAGGGACAGCGACCCCGGGCGTTTCCTCGAACGCCTGCTCGAAGGCCTGCGCCTGCATTTCCCCACGCTCGGCGAAGAAGCCCTGGCCCTGCTGAAGATGCGCCAGCGCCACCAGCCCTTCGCCTTCGAGGCCTGGCTCGACGACCTGCTCGATGAGCTGGTGGACAGCCTGTCGGTCGACCGCCCGTTGCTGCTGGTGCTGGACGACTACCACCTGGCCCAGGGCGCGGTGCTCGACCGCTGCCTGCAGTTCCTCCTCAATCACCAGCCCGCCGGTCTGGTCGTGCTGGTCACCAGCCGCCAACGGCCGGACTGGCACCTCGCACGCCTGCGTCTGTCGCGGCAGTTGCTGGAATTCACCGAGCAGGACCTGCGCCTGACCGTCGAGGAAACCGCGCAGCTGGTCAGCGCCAACGGCGCGCAACTCGACGACAACGCCCTCGATAATCTGGTCGAACGCAGCGAGGGCTGGATCGCCGGTCTGCGCCTGTGGCTGCTGGCCCATGGCGACGAACTGGCGGCCAACGTGCCGGATCTCTCCGTCCATGGCGCCGAGGAGCTGATTCGCGACTACCTGCTGGAAGAGGTGATCGACAAGCAGTCGCCGGAGGTCCAGGTATTCCTGGCCCAGACCGCGCGCTTCGAGCGCTTTTCTGCCGAGCTCTGCGATGCGCTGCGTGATTCCCACGACAGCGCCGCCATCCTGCGTCATCTGCAGCAGCACCAGGTGTTCCTGGTGCCGTTGGACGAGCAGGGGCAATGGTTCCGTTATCACCACCTGTTCTCCGACCTGCTGCTGGCGCGTCCGCTGCCTGGCTCCGGGCCTTCGGCCGCCGCGTTGCACCTGCGCGCGTGCCGCTGGTTCAGTGCCCTGGGGCTGTTCGACGATGCCGTGGAGCAGGCCTTGCGCGCCGGCCACCCGGAAGTCGCGGCGAGCCTGGTACAGAGTCTGTCCGAGGAGCAACTGCTGGCCGAGCAGAACGTCGCCACGCTGTTGCGTTGGAAGATGGACCTGCCCGACAGCCTGCTGGCCAGCACGCCGCGCCTCATCGTGCTGTACAGCTGGGCCCTGGCGCTGGCCTGCCAGCTGGATGCGGCGGAGGAGCTGGCAGCGCAGTTGGCGCGCTTCCTGCCGGCCGCCGATCACGCCACCCAGCGCGATCTGCTGGCGCAATGGCAGGCTCTGGCGGGCGTGATTGCCCGTGGCCGCGGCGAGATCGAAGCAGCCGAGCGGCACTGCGAAGAGGCCATGCTCGGGCTCGGCCCGGAGCGCTTCGGCCCGCGCCTGCTGTGCCTGTCGACCCTGAGCAACCTGGCCATCGTGCGTGACGACCTGTGGCGCGCCCGCGGGCTCAATCGGGAAGCCCTGGAGCTGGCGCAACGTTTCGGCAACCCGCTGTTCGAGGCCATGGTGCACTACGACCGTGCCCGCGTATTGCAGGCACGCGGCGAGGTGCTGCGGGCCGAGGAAGAGGTGCGTCAGGGCCTGGCGCGGCTATCCGGCCTGTCCTCCCAGCGCCGTTATGCGGTGCGTGGCCGGCTGATGCTGTACCAGGGGTACCTGAGCAGCCTTGCGCTGCAGCCGGACGAGGCGCGCAAATACCTCAAGGCCGGTATCGAGGAGGCCCGTGCCTGCCGCGATATCAGACTGGTGATCGGTTTCTGTGTGCTGGCCAGCCTGGAAGGGCGGCTGGGCAATTACACCCGCGCCTTCGGCCACCTCGCCGAGGTCGAGCGGATGATGCATGTGTGGGACGTGCCGCCGGTGTACTACCTGTCGGCCATCACCCTGATCAAGTGCGAGCTCTGGCTCGGCCAGGGCCAGATCGAGCTGGCCAGCGCCTGGCTGGAGCGCCTGCGCGACACCTACACCGGTGACGAACCGGCCACCCCGCCGGAATGCTCGCCGCAACTGCCGCGCAACGTGGAGATGCTCCAGGCCCAACTGGAGCGCCGCGAAGGCCGCATGGCCGATGCCCAAGCGCGACTGCGCGCCGTGGCCAGCGGCGCCCTGCAAGGCGGGGCGCAGTTGCAGGCGCGCTTCGCCCAGGGCCAGTTGGTCGCCCTGCTGCTGCAGGACGGCCGCGAGCGCGAGGCCTCCTTCGAACTGGGCGAATGCCTGAGCGGCCTGGCGGTCGGCTTGTTGATCCCCTTGCACGAAGTACTGCTGCAGCACCCGGAATGGTTGCGCGAACAACTGGCGGTAAGGGCTTCCGCGCCGGCGATCGATGCGCTGCGCGAGCGCCTGCCGGCCCTGCCGGAGCGTGGCGCGGTGCTCACCGACTGCCTGAGTGGTCGCGAGCTGGCGGTGCTGGAGCTGATCGCCCAGGGTTGTTCGAATCAGGAAATCAGCGAGCGCCTGTTCATCTCCCTGCACACCGTGAAGAGCCATGCCCGGCATATCAACGACAAGCTTGGCGTTGAGCGCCGCACCCAGGCGGTGGCGCGGGCGAAGGAGATGGGGCTGTTGCGCTAGGGCGCTGGCCAAACCTTCCGACGTCAACGGCTGGTGTAGGAGCGGACTCTGTCCGCGATTGGCCTGAGACGCCACAGCGGGTGGGAAGCGATCGCGGGCATGGCCCGCTCCTGCGAGATACATCTGCACTCGGGGCGGCCCTCACCCTAACCCTCTCCCAGGGGGAGAGGGGACCGTTCGGCGCAGAATCAAACCAAGGTGTCAGCCGGCACGGACGGCTCCCTCTCCCTCCGGGAGATGGCTGGGGTGAGGGTGCCGAGCCGTGGGCTCCGATGCTGGGCTGATCTTCAGCTATCTAAACAGCGATCTGCTGGCTCCAGGCTCACATCCCCTTCTTCTTCTCCACCTCTTCCGGCACACTCAGATCCAGCCCCTTGGGCACTGCCTGCCCCTTGGCCGGCGCAGCCAACTGTTTTTGCACATCCGCCTGGATCGCCTGCAGCACCGGCAGCAGGTCGCGCATGTTCTCGCGTACTTCCGGGTAGGCGTGTTTCTGTGCCAGTTCATCCACGCGCATCAGCAGTTGCACGCGCACTTCCGGCGGCAGGTGGATGAACAGCTCGGGCAGTTGCTTGGCCAGTTCGGCGCTGTAGAGCACCAGGTCCTGGCGATCGAACTGCGCGGTCAGGCCGAGGTAGTCCAGCGCGCTGCTGGTCAGCATCGAGGCGGCGGCCTTGGCTTCCTGCATGCCCTGCAGGCGCACCGGATTGCGCTGCTCGCTCTGCGCCAGGGTCATCCAGAACTCCACCGTCAGGTTGAACAGGATCGCCTGTTCGCGCAGCGAGTAGCTCATCAGGCCCAGCGCCTCGGCGCCGTAGGGCTGCTTGGCGGCGCGGAAGTTGAAGTACAGGCGCATCAGTTCCTTGAGCTTGAACAGCACCTCGCGCGCCTCGTTCTGCCGCAGCTCCAGCGGGGCATAGATGTTCAGCTGCGGGCGAAAGTTCTCCTCGCTGACCATGCGCTGGTAGATCGGCCCGGTGAACTCGCCGCTGCGCCGGGGCAGGCCGTTGACCTGGGTCTCGTCGATCTTCTTCAGCGCGTCGATCAGCGCCTGGTAGTCGGCGCTGGTCCAGGTGCGCTGGATGTCGGGAATCTTCTGGCCCAGGTAATAGAGGTCGGCGGACAGGGCAGGGCGGCACAGGAGCAGCAACAGGACGGCCAGCGGCCACAGCGAACGGCGAGTGAGGATCGGCACGAACGGGCTTTCCTTGCGCGAGGGCGGGTCGGGCTAGGTTAGCGGGGTGCAAGGCCTGCGTCATCCCGTGGCGTGCCTCGACACTACCTAGGTTGGGCGCGGTGGCATGGGCGCTGTGGTGTGATTGGGCTTTAGAACAACAAGCACGGGAGTCACTCGTCCATGACCGCCACATTGTCTGTGCAACCGCCGCTGGCTGAGGGCCTGGCCCGCTACGGTTTCGGCCCGCTGCCGCTGGCTGCGCTGAAGGCACGCTACGCCTCGCCCGAATCCGGTTCGAAGTTCATCCACGTCGACGGCTTCGACATCCATTACCGCGACGAAGGCCACCCGGACAAGCCGGTGCTGGTGATGGTCCACGGGGTGATGGCCTCGCTGCACACCTGGGACGGTTGGGTAGCCGAGCTGTCCGAGCACTTTCGCATCATCCGCCTCGACGTTCCCGGCTTCGGCCTCACCGGCGGCGGCCAGGACCGCGAGTACGACGGCGAGCGCCTGGTCAAGGTGTTCGGCCTGTTCCTCGACCGCCTGGACCTCAAGCAGGTGTCCATCGCCGGCAACTCGCTGGGCGGCTACATCGCCTGGAACTACGCGCTGGCCAATGCACACCGCGTCGAGCGGCTGATCCTCATCGACCCGGCCGGCTACTACATGCAGAAGGTCCCGCTGATGATCGCCAGCGCGGTGTTGCCCGGCGCCGGCATCATGATGCCGATGTGGATGCCGCGCGCCCTGGTGGCCCAGGGCATCAAGGAAGTCTACGGCGATGCGCGCAAGATCAAGCCGGGGGTGATCGACCGCTATTACGACATCAGCCGCCGGCCGGGCAACCGCCGCGCGATGATCGACATCTTCCGCGTGCTGGTGAAGGCCAACCGCGAGGAACTGCCCACCACTCCCAATCGCGTGGCTGCACTGAAGGTGCCGACCCTGCTGATGTGGGGCGAGCGCGACCGCTGGATCTCGCCGCGCCATGTACCGATGTGGCAGCGCGACGTGCCGGGCATCGAGGTGAAGGTCTATCCGGGCGTGGGGCATATCCCGATGGAGGAAATCCCCGAGGAATCGGCAGCGGATGCGCTGCGCTTCCTGCATGCCTGACTGTTGATCGCCCCAAGAAAAAGCCCGGCCAAGTGCCGGGCTTTTTGTTCTGCCGAATTGCTTTTCGAAGGGTGAATAACGCGTCAGCGTTATCCGCCATGCAACGGCCGGCGGATAACCTGTTCCAGGTTATGCGCCCTACGGTCCTGTCCAAGCGCTTTTCGTAGGATGGTGTGGAGCGAAGCGATACCCATCAGTTCCTGCGCGCCGACAGCATGGGTATCGCTACGCTCCACCCATCCTACGGGGAAGTCCGCAGTCAGTACTGGAAACAAAACCGCCCCGACAGGGCGGGGCGGTGTTCGAAGCGCGGCGCGGATCAGCCGGCGTGTGCCAGCGGCTGCGGGTCGTATTCCTTGCGCACCTCGTACAGCACGTCGAGGTTGTTGTGCTGCCAGGGGTGGAAGTCCGACTTGAAGAAGTCCAGGTACTCGCGCAGCAGCGGGCGGAACACGCCGTGCTTGCCCCAGGTCCACTTGATGCCGTCGCGCCAGACACGCCAGTTCCACAGCAGGCCGTCGACCTTGAGCATGTGCACCAGGCCACGGAAGGTATCCAGCACGAAGAAGAAGGTTGCCATGCGCATCGCCCGGCGCAGCAGCTTGCGGCTGCCACAGACCTGGTTGTAGACGTCGAAGGCCACCGCCTTGTGCTCGGTTTCCTCCAGGGCGTGCCAGCGCCACAGGCGCTGCATCACCGGGTCGGCGCCGTCCATGGTGCGCGGGTCGGTCAGCAGCCCGTTGGCCATGATCGCGGTGATGTGCTCCAGCGCGGCGGTCGCGGCCAGTTGGCGGCGTGCCGGGAACTTCTTCTGGGTGAAGCGGATACGTGCCTGGGCGCGTTTCTCGATGGCGGTGACGTCGTAGCCCAGGTCGCGCAGGCGCTGGCTGTAGGTCAGGTGCTCGCGGCTGTGATGGCCTTCCTGGCCGATAAAGCCGCGGATCTGCTCTTTCAGCACCGGGTCGGTGATCTGGTCACGGAACTGCCGCACCGAGTCGATGAAGAAGCGTTCGCCGTCGGGGAACAGCACCGACATGGCGTCGAACAGGTGGGACTTGAAGGCGTCTCCGCCGTGCCAGTGACGCGGCAGCGGATCAGGCAGATCGAAGTCCATGTGCCGGGGCTTGATCTCCAGTCCTGCGGGGGTGGTGCTGGCCATGGCGGCTCCAGTGTGGTGGTTGTCCATGGTCATTACTCTGGGCTTGTAGGGAAAGCGTCACAAGGTTATTGTCTGCCAACTTTCCGGTCATATCCGGCCAGCGGTCAACATAAGAAGAACGATGAAACAACCGCTCAATTTCACCGCCGAACTGGTGCCGGTCGCCTATGCGCAGGCGCTTCTCGATCTCGCCGAAGAGCTTGGCGTGCCGCGTGCGCGCCTGTTCGAGCTGGCCCGTGTGCGCCCCGAGGTACTCCAGAGCCCCAACGGTCGGTTGTCCTTCGTCGATTTCCACCAGCTGTCCAGCGCCGCCCTGGCGCACTGCAACGAACCCGCCTTCGGCCTGCTGCTGGGGCAGCGGCTGAACGTCTCCACCCACGGCATCCTCGGCTACGCGGTGCTGTCCAGCGCCAACCTCGAGCGCGCCATCGCCTTCGCCCTGAAGTACTACCGCGTTCTCGGCCTGGCCTACGATCTGGAGATGGTGGAAGACGGCGGCGTGTCCTACCTGCGTGCCAGCGAGTCGATCCCCCTCGGCCCGACGAGCCGCTTCGCCGCCGAGGGCCTGATGACCAGCCTGCACACCATCGCCCGCTTCCTGGTCGGCGAGCCGCTGCAGGGCGTCAGCGTTGGCTTTGCCTACGCCGAACCGGACTACGCTGAGCGCTACGCCGAGGTATTCGGCGGCGAGGTGCTGTTCGACCAGCCGTTTCACTTCATCGGCCTGCCCAGCGAGTACCTGGCGCGGCCCATGGCGCTGGCCAACCCGGCCACGGTGCAGATGTGCGAGCAGCAGTGCGAGGCGCTGCTGGCCACGCTGGACGTGCAGGAAGGCCTGCTGACGCGCATCCGCCGCCTGCTGCTGGCGCGCCCCGGCGAGTTTCCCGACCTGGAGGCCGTGGCCGCCGACCTGCACACCAGCGGCCGCAGCCTGCGTCGACATCTTTCCAACCTGGGCACCACCTACCAGGAAGTGCTCGACGACGTACGCAAGCGCCTGGCCCTGCAATACCTCACTACCACGCACCTGCCGCTCTACGAGATCGCCCTGCTGCTGGGCTTCAACGACCCGTCGAACTTCCGCCGGGCGTTCCGCAAATGGACCGGCAAGCTGCCCACCGACTACCGCGAAGACTGAGCCTGGGCCGGGTACGGCTGCCAAGGGGCCGCCGTGCTGATGGCTCGGCCTCGCGGCGATCTCAGAAGCGATAGCCGACGTAGAGTTGCAGTGCATCGAAGGTGTCGTTGCCAAACACTTCGCGCGCCGCGGCCTTGGGTTTCACCCAGTTGTACGAGAGCGTGGCGAACAGCTGGGTGCTCGCCGCCCAGTCCAGGTACAACGCGGCTTCATCGGCGAAGCGCCGGTCGCTGACGGGCTGACCGTAGTAGTTCTCTTCGTCCAGGGAGAACTGGTAGTACACCGTGCCCGCGCTCAGGCCTGGGGCGATCTGGCCGGCCAGGCGCCACATGTGCACGCGCTCGTTGCTGTCGTTGAGCAGGTAGTTGCCGACCACATCGCCGATCACCCAGGAGCCGCGCTCGGTGTAGGCCTTGCTCAGCGGGTCCCAGCTCTTGCGGCGATTGTCATTCGGGTCGTCGTCGCCGGAGAACAGCGCATAGCGGTAAGTCAGCTGCGGCTGCAGGGGCAGGCTGGCGAAGCCGTAGTCCAGGCGCACGTACCAGGCGTGGGCGGAAAAACTCACCTGTTCGCCCTCGCCGGTCTGCAGGCCGTATTCGGCGCTGATCGCCAGTTCAGGCAGGGCCTCGAAGCCGCCGTCGAGCCAGCGCAGGTTGTACACCTGCATGCCGTTGCGCGGGGCTATCTGGTTGGCCTGGCTGCTGACGTCGCTGACTTTCAGGGCCATCAGGCCGAGCTGGCCACGCAGGAAGTGGTAGTCGAGGTTGGCGCCGCTGAAGCGGGCTCCGCCCAGGTCATCGTCGTTGCGCAGGCTGAAGGCCTGGCCGGACAGCGCGCCGCCACGATAGGCAAGGATGGCGCCATCGCGAAAGGCGGTGCGTGGGCCGGACCAGTACGCTCCTTCGCCGAGCAGGTCAAGGTTGCCGTCGGCGAGGATGAAGCCGGTACCAACGCGGAAGTTCTGGTTACCCAGGGTCAGGCGCCAGGGGCCGCGCTCGATGCCGATATAGAGTTCTTCCAGCGACGTCTTGCCGTCCGAGTTGCGGGTGTAACCGCCGGCGTCGCCGTCGCCGAACGTGTGCGCGGCGACCAGTGAGGCGCCGCCGACCAGGCGCAGGTCCTGGTCCAGCGTGTAGCGGAAGCTCGCTTCGGGTTTGAGGAAGGCTTCCTGCCAGACGGCCCGTTCGCCCTTCACCTCGCCGCTGCGATAGTCGCGCTGGCCGGCGCCGAAGTTGACGTTGTGGCTGTCGATGAAGGTGGCGCCGCTGCTCAGGCCGAAGTCTGCCTGCAGGTCGCCATTCTCGTAGTGGCTATCGGCGTGGGCGAGGCTCGCCAGGGAGGCGAGCAGGAAGGTGGAGAAAGAACCCAGGTGTTGGTTGTTCATGAAGGAGCTCTGCGCTGTTGTTATTGGGATGGCAGGAGTTCAGGGCGCACTCGCTCGCGACGTGCCCGAAGGCACGCCGGAGACAGGTGCGAAGCTGTTATGCGGAGGGTCAGGCGCGGCGACGGGCCAGTGGCAGGATCGACAGGAACGACAGTGCGCAGATGGCCGCGGAGACCTGCAGCAACAGGCTGAAGTTCTCCGTCTCGCCCAACAGCCAGGCCGCCAGCGAGGGGCCCACGGCGAGGCCGCCGCAGATCGCCAGGTTGGCCAGCACCACCAGCTTGCCGCCCTGGCGGTCGTAGTCGCTGATGGCCGCGAGGAGGAAGGGCAGGGCGAAGGTCCAGGCGAACTTGAAGGCGCAGGCTGCCAGCACGTAGCGCAGCAGCGAGACGTCACCGAGCAGGCCGATCAGGCTCGACGCCATCGCCAGGTAGCCCAGTGCGAGCAGCCATTGGCGCTGGCCACGGATGCCGATCCAGCTGGCCAGCGAGGCGCCCACCACTCCCAGCAAGGAGGCGCTGGCCAGCGCGCTGGAGCTGTCGGCGGCACTGATGCCCTGCGTCCGCGCGAGCTCGCCGACGAAGGTCCAGATGCCGGCGAGGCTGAGGTAGAACAGGAAGATCGCAGTCATGCCCAGGGCGATTTTCCCCAGCGCAGCGCGTGCCTGGCTGGGCGGCAGGGCTTCGGCCTGATGGTCGCTGCCTGCCGGCAGGGAGCGGATCAATGGCAGGCAGGCGGCGGTGAACAGGGCGATCAGCAGGAAGAAGCTGGCTACCCGCCAATGGCTGAACAGCCACGGCATCAATTGCAGGCTCAGCGCTGCCAGTACCAGTTGGCCGGTGACCCACAGGCCGAAGGCCCGCGCCGCGTTTGGCAAGGTGCCGGCGGTGCCCAGGCAGACCAGCACCAGGGCCGCTTCGGAGAACGCGGTGAGGAAACGCAGTGCCACCAGCAGTGGATAGGATGGTGCCGGGGTATTCATCAGCACGGCGCTGAGCAGGTTGCCGAGGAGGAACAAGGCGGCAGCTACCGCAGCGATCCGGCGCCAGTTGTAGCGGCGCATCCAGAAGTAGGTGGGGATGGTGGAGATCGCCATGGCCCCCAGTTCCATGCTGAACAGGAAGCCGACCTGGCGATTGTCCAGGCCCAGTTCAGCGATGTACCGGCTGGCCAGGGCCGGTGCGGTGAGCAGAACCAGCGGGCCGATGGCGGAGAACAGCACCACCGCCAGCAGGCGCAGGCGCTGCTGCACCGGACTGAGCAGCAGGGGCGCGGTCAGGGTGCTCATGCTTGCACCTTTTGCTGGCGAGTGGGGAGCAGTGGGCTGTCGTAGCGAGCACGCAGGTTGGCGATCCACTGTCGCTGGTGCTCGGCCAGTGCCTGCCCGGGCAAGGCGCGCATCGCCGCCAGGTGCGGGTCCTGGATGTCGCTGGCAATACCGCTGAGCGTCTCGATCACGGCCAGGCCGAAGTAGGGCACCGAGTTGGGCTCGTAGCCGCCTTCGTGGCACAGCACCAGGCGTCCGTCGCAGAGCTCGTCGGCCAGCGCCATCAGCTTCGCGGTCATGGCCCGGTAGGCATCGCTGTGGAGCATCATGCGTCCCAGCGGGTCGTGGGCACCGGCGTCGAAGCCGCAGGGCACCAGAATCAGTTGTGGGCGATGGGCGCGCAGGGCGGGCAGCACGATCTCGTCGAAGGCATGCAGGTAGGCTCCTTCGCCGCAGCCGGGCGGCAGTGGCACGTTGAGGTTGAAGCCGGTCCCGGCGCCGCCGCCCTGCTCGTCGACGAAGCCCGAGTCCTGTGGGTAGTTGCCGTCCTGATGCAGGGAGAGGGTCAGGACCCGTGGGTCTTCCCAGAAAATACTCTGCGCGCCGTTGCCGTGGTGCACGTCCCAATCGACCACGGCGATGCGTTCCAGGCCGTGCTCGACCATCGCCACCTGAGCGGCCAGCGCGGCATTGGCCAGCAGGCAGAAGCCGCGGCCGCGATCCGCTTCGGCGTGGTGGCCCGGCGGGCGTACCAGTGCGTAGGCATTGCGCGCGTCGCCGCGCAGCACGTGTTTGACGGCCTGGATCACGCCACCGGCGGACAGTCGGGCGATGTCGTAGCTGCCGTGGCCAAAGGGCGTGTTGTCACCGGCGTCGCCGCCACGTCCTGCGCTGAGCTCCTGCAGGCGGGCGAGGTAGCGGGCGGTGTGCACCCGCAGCAGCTGCTCCTCGGTTGCGGCCACTGGCTTGACCGCCAGCAACTGTTCGGCCAGGCCGCTGACGTCCAGCAGGTTCCGCAGCCGGCGCTTGGTTTCCGCGTTTTCGAAATGCAGGCCGGGCTGGATGCCCAGGCCGGGGGCGAACAGGCCGGCATAATTGCCGGTGTCGTGCCACATGTAGTGTTCATGCCAGACGAATGCCGTGGTCATTGGCGTAATCCTTGTTGTTGTTCGGGATGCTGCTGAGTGCGCAGGCGGATTGGGCAAGGCACGGCGAGAGTAGGAAGGCGCCGGAGCAGGGTAAATACACCCGTGGGGGTAGAGCCCCGTCAGGCAACAGGCGGCCGTGTTCCCTGCGGGAACAGTGCTGAGGAAGGTGGGTAGGCGCGGATCAGCGCGGCAAGGGCAGCAGGCCGCTGGCGGAGTGGCGAAGGAACAGGTCGCAGAGTTGCAGCTCGGAGCGCACGCCGAGACGTGTATAGAGGTTGCGCCGATGCACCTTGACGGTTGCCTGGCTGATATTCAGCTGGCGAGCGATCAGCTTGCTGGAGTTGCCCTGCAACATCAGCCGGGCTATTTCCTGCTCGCGCGGCGTCAGCAGGCCGTCGGCGAAGGACGCCAAGGCCCGCGACAGACTGTCGTCGTCCGGCGGCTGGACGAGGTTATCGCAGTTCTGTGCAAAGCCGCCCAACAGGTGTTGAAGCAGCGGATAGAGGTTGCGCAGGGCGCGCAGCTCGGCGGTACTGGCCAGGTTGCGCTGGCGCCGGCCGATGGACATCACCAGCACGGTGTTGTCGCAGTCGTTGAAGAGAATGTCGATCTCATCGTCCAGGTGCAGTTCGCGGTAGTAGTGCTTGTAGTAATCGCTGCCGTGCAACTGGCTGGTGCGCTGGTTGACGCGCAGGATGCCGCTGCTCATGCCCTGGCGGATCGAGTTCGATACCGGGTCCAGGCGATACATGCCGTCGAGGTAGCGCTCGATGTATTCGGCATGGTGCTGGTCCGGGTAGTCCTCGTAGAGAATGCGCGGGCAGCCGTCACCGCGGTACGCCTTGATGATCACATTGTCATGGGCGAGGACGGGTTGCAGGCTGTGCGAGAGCAGCACGGGGAAGTCCGGATGGCCCTTGTGCTCCAGCAACCGCGCGAGGCTCTGGTTCCAGTCGGCGCTGGCCTGGGTTGCCAGCAGGTTGCTCAGTTGCATCGGCGTGTTCTCTGCATTCGATCTTGTTCTTTTTCAGGGGAGTTGCTGCAATATGGGTGCCATTCGGCCGCCGATAGCCATGCCGGCTTCGCTGGTCGCTCACCGCTCCGGAGTAATCGATGACCGATCAGCTTTCTCTCATCCGCGAAACCTTTCCCGTCGGCCCCTTGCAGTGCAACTGCACCATCATCGGCGATCCGCTGACGAAGAAGGCCATCGTCGTCGATCCGGGCGGCGACCACGAACTCATCCTGCAGCGTCTCGATGCGCTGGGGCTGAAAGTGGTCAGCATCATCCACACCCATGCGCACCTGGACCACTTCCTCGCCTCCGGGCAGATGAAGGAGAAGACCGGCGCGACCCTGCACCTGCACAAGGACGACCAGTTCCTCTGGGACAACCTGGAAATGCAGTGTCGCATGTTCGGCGTGCCCTACAAGCCGGTGCCTGCGCCGGACCAGTGGTTGGCCGATGACGAGGAGCTGGCCTGCGGCTGCGGTGTAGCGCTGCACACGCCGGGGCACACGCCCAGTTCGATGAGCTTCTGGTTCCCCAGGGACAAGCTGCTGATCGCCGGCGACACCCTGTTCCGCCGCAGCATCGGCCGCACCGACCTGTGGGGCGGCGACTACGCCACCATCGAGCGCTCCATCCGCGATCGCCTGTATTCGCTGGACGAAGAGGCGACCGTGGTCACGGGGCACGGTCCGGACACCTGCCTGGGTGACGAGATGCGGGAGAATCCCTTCATCCGTGCTTAAGGTTGCTACGGAATTATTTGCACGACCTAAGCTCTAATCTGCCGCCCGCTAATGGGTGTTTCGCTATTTCGAGGAGTCATCCGACATGTTCACCGCACGTAGTCTGTCCATGGTTGCGGCTGCCACCGCCTTTGCTCTCATGGCCGGTTGCGCCTCCCAGAATCCCTATGATCCCAATACCCAGGTTCCTGCCGAGGGCGGCGTGAGCAAGACCGCCAAGTATGGTGGCCTGGGCGCACTGGCGGGTGCCGTCGCTGGCGCCGCGATCAACCACAACAACCGTGGCAAGGGCGCGCTGATCGGCGCCGCCGCCGTGGGCGCCGCGGCTGCGGGCTATGGCTACTACGCCGACAAGCAGGAAGCCAAGCTGCGCCAGCAGATGCAGGGCACCGGTGTGCAGGTCGAGCGCCAGGGTGACGATATCAAGCTGATCATGCCGGGCAACATCACCTTCGCCACCGACTCGGCGAACATCGCGCCGTCCTTCTACACCCCGCTGAACAACCTGGCCAACTCCTTCAAGGAGTTCAATCAGAACAGCATCGAGATCGTCGGCTACACCGACAGCACCGGCAGCCGCCAGCACAACATGGACCTGTCCCAGCGTCGTGCGCAGTCGGTGGCCAGCTACCTGACCTCGCAGGGAGTCGATGCTTCCCGCGTCAGCACCCGTGGCATGGGGCCGGACCAGCCGGTTGCTTCCAACGCCGACGTCAACGGCCGCGCGCAGAACCGCCGCGTGGAAGTGAACCTGAAGGCGCTGCCGGGCGCGCAGACCCAGCAGTACCAGCAGTAAGCGCTGCCCATGAAAAAGCCCGCCGATTGGCGGGCTTTTTTGTGCCTGGCGGGAAGAGGGCGTAGGAGCGGACTTTGTCCGCGATCGGTTTCCGGCGCGATGCGGGGCCTATCGCGGACGGAGTCCGCTCCTACAATATCCGTCAGGCCTTGGCCGGGAACTCGCGGTGCAACTGGGCCAGCAACTGGTCCTTGCGCTCCCACAGCTGGTTCACCCACAGCTGGAATTCGGCGCGGTAACCCTCGTCCTGGTCATAGCTCTTGCCGATGAACTGGCGTGGGATTTCCAGCTCCTCGAAACGCACTACCACCGAGCGCAGCTTGCCCGAGAGCAGGCACCAGAAGGTCGGGCGACCATCGGGGTAGTGAATGGTGACATTCACCAGGGTGCGCAGTTGCTCGCCCATGGCGTCGAGAACGAAGGCGATGCCGCCGGCCTTGGGCTTGAGCAGGTGCTGGAAGGGCGAGGCCTGCTCGTCATGCTTCTCCTGGGTGAAGCGCGTGCCTTCGAGGAAGTTGAAGATCGCCACCGGAATACGGCTGAACTTGGCGCACGCCTTGCGCGTGGTTTCCAGGTCCTTGCCTTTCTTTTCCGGGTGCTTGGCCAGATACGCCTTGGTGTAGCGCTTCATGAAGGGGAAATCGAGCGCCCACCAGCACAGGCCGATCACCGGAACCCAGATCAGTTCCTGCTTGAGGAAGAAGCGCAGCAGCGGGAGGCGGCGATTGAGCTGGTACTGCAGGACCAGGATGTCCACCCAGCTCTGGTGATTACTGGTGACCAGGTACGAGTGGTCGTAGTGCAGCCCCTGCAGGCCTTCGACGTTCCAGCGCGTCTTGCCCACCAGGTTCATCCAGCCCTTGTTGCAGGTGATCCAGCTTTCGGCGATCACGCTCATGACTTTGCTCAGCAGCAACTGGGCGGCGTTGAATGGCAGCAGCAGCTTGATGATCGACATGCTCAGCAGCGGGATACACCAGCACAGCGTGCTGACCACCAGGATCAGGGTGGCGAGGATGCCGCGCAGAGTGTGCGGGAGGAAACTCAACATCGAGGAATGGTCCTTGTACGTAGGCGCCCGGTCGGCCGGGCGCGTGATGCGTTCGTGGGCACATCCCTCGTGCCTTGGGTTATCAGCCGTCCTTGCCGCTGTCCGCCTGGATCGCCGTCAGTGCGATGGTGTAGACGATGTCGTCCACCAGCGCGCCGCGCGACAGGTCGTTCACCGGTTTGCGCAAGCCCTGCAGCATCGGCCCGATGCTGACGCAGTCGGCACTGCGCTGGACCGCCTTGTAGGTGGTGTTCCCGGTGTTCAGATCGGGGAACACGTACACGTTGGCGCGTCCGGCCACCAGGCTGTCGGGCGCCTTCTGGCGGCCCACGCTGGCGATGGCGGCGGCATCATACTGCAAGGGACCGTCAATCAACAGATCGGGGCGTTTTTCCCGCGCGATGCGTGTAGCTTCGCGGACTTTCTCGACATCTGCGCCGGTTCCCGAGTCGCCGGTGGAGTAGCTGATCATCGCCACCCGCGGAGTGATGCCGAAAGCCTGCGCCGAGGCGGCACTCTGCAGGGCGATCTCTGCCAGGTCACTGGCCGAAGGATCGGGATTCACCGCGCAGTCGCCGTAGACCACCACCTGGTCGGGCAGCAGCATGAAGAACACCGAGGACACCAGGTTGTAGCCGGGAGCGGTCTTGATCAGTTGCAGCGCCGGGCGGATGGTGTTGGCGGTGGTGTGGATTGCGCCGGACACCAGCCCGTCCACCTCGTCCAGGGCGAGCATCATGGTGCCCAGCACCACGTTGTCTTCCAGCTGCTGCTCGGCCATCGGCGCATTCAGGCTCTTGCCCTTGCGCAGTTCGACCATCGGCTCGACGTAGCGACTGCGCACCAGGTCCGGGTCGACGATCTCCAGGTCCTCGGGCAACACGATGCCCAGCATCTGCGCCACGGCTTGTACGTCATCGGGTTTGGCCAGCAGCACGCAGCGGGCGATGCCGCGGGCGTGGCAGATGGCGGCAGCCTGCACGGTGCGCGGCTCGCTGCCTTCGGGCAGGACGATGCGCTTGCCGGCGCGGTTGGCGCGGCGGGTCAACTGGTAGCGGAACACCGGTGGCGACAGGCGCAGCTCGTGGGGCGCGCCGCAGCGGTCCCTGAGCCATTCGAAATCGATGTGCTCGGCGACGAACTCGGTCACACGCTCGGCGCGCTCGCGGTCGTCCACCGGGATTTCCTTGTTCATCCGCGACAGGTCGCCGGCGGTGTCGAAGGAGCCGGTCTTCACCGTCAGTACCGGCAGGCCGCTCTGCAGGGCGCTGCGGCACAGCTCCATGATCCGCGCGTCCGGCGCCAGGCCCGAGCACAGCAGCAGGCCGGCCAGCGGTACGCCGTTCATGGCGGCGAGGCAGGCGGCGAGGATGATGTCGTCACGGTCGCCCGGCACCACCACCAGCACGCCCGGCTTGAGCAGGTGCACGGTGTTGGGCGCCGAGGGAGCGCAGAGGATGATCTTCTGCACGCGGCGTTGTTCGTAGTCGCCGGCGTTGAGCACGCTGGCGTCCAGCAGGTCGGCCACGTCGCGGGTGCGCGGGGCGTTCATTTCATCTTGCCAGGGAATGCAGCCGAGCAGGCGCACGTCACCGTCGCGCAGCAACGGGGAGTGTTCCTTCAGGCGCTCACCGAACAGCCGCGCGGCTTCCACGGCGTCGCGGGGCATATCGTCGCTCTCGCCGCCGCGTACCTTGTTCACGATCAGGCCGGCCAGGTGCGGGTCGCGCGGGCCGCCGAACAGCTGGGCGAGGATCTCGATGCGGTCGGACAGTTCGCTCACTGTCTCGTTGTCCGGCGCGGAAACCAGGATCACCTCGGCATCCACGCTGCGCGCCAGATGGCCGTTGATGCGCGCGGCGTAGCTGGCGTGCTTGGTCGGCACCATGCCTTCGACGATCATCACGTCCTTGTCGACGGCGACGCTGTTGTACATGCCGACGATGTCTTCGAGCAGCTCGTCGAGCAGGCCGTCTCCGAGCATGCGCTCGACCTTCGACAGCGACAGCGGGGTGGGAGCGTTGAGGCCGTGGGTACGGGCGACCAGTTCGCTGGAGCGCTCCGGACCGTCGTCCCCGGCATGGGGCTGGGCAATCGGCTTGAAGAAGCCGACTTTCAGGCCGGCGCGTTGCAGGGCGCGAATCAGCCCCAGGCTGGTAGACGTCAGACCGACACCGAAACCGGTCGGTGCGAGGAAGAAGGTGTGCATCCGGGCTCCTTAAGCCGTGCGGGGGTGGGAGGCGCCCTTGTGGGGCGCAACCCATGGATCTTCAGTCGAGTACGGCCAGGGTGTCGAGAGCGATCTGGCGTTCCTCGTTGGTGGGGATCACCAGCACGCGGGGATGGCCGGGCAGGTGGATCGGCCCGCCGACGCCGCGCACGCAGCGGGCGTTGGCTTCGCCGTCGAGTTCGAGGTTGAGCACGTGCAGGTGCTTGACCGTGAGGTTGCGCACCAGCGCGGAGTTTTCGCCGATGCCGCCGGTGAAGATGATGCCGTCCAGGCGCGGTAGTGCACAGGTCAGCGAGGCCAGGGACTTGGCCAAGCGGTAACAGAATACTTCGATGGCCAGCGCCGCATTGGCGTGGCCCTGCTCGCGGGCATGCTCCAGGGTGCGCATGTCGTTGGACAGCCCCGACAGGCCGAGCAGGCCACTGTCGTGGTTGAGCATGTGGTCGATCTTCTCCAGGCTCCAGCCCAGGGTGCGCGCCAGATGACTGTGCAGGTTCGGATCGACGTCGCCGCTGCGCGTGCCCATCATCAGGCCTTCCAGCGGAGTCAGGCCCATGCTGGTGTCGCGGCTCTGGCCGTTGGCGATGGCGCAGGTGGAGCTGCCATTGCCCAGGTGCGCCGACAACCAGTAGCTGTCGCCCACCGCCAGCCCGCTCATCTCGGCTGCCTTGTGGCTGACGTAGCGGTGGCTGGTGCCGTGGAAGCCGTAGCGGCGCACGTGCTGCTCGCGGTACAGCGGCTCGGGGATGGCGTAGCGGAAGGCGCGCTCGGGCAGGCTCTGGTGGAAGGCCGTGTCGAACACGGCGATGTGCGGCAGGTTCGGGTAGAGCGCCATGGCGGCGTCGATCCCGACCAGGTTGGCCGGGTTGTGCAGCGGCGCCAGCGGTGAGGTTTCGCGGATGGCGCCGAGCACTTCGTCGGTCAGGCGCGAGGCCTGGGTGAAGCGTTCGCCGCCATGCACCACGCGGTGGCCGATGGCGTGCAGCTCGCCTTGCGCAGCCTGGGCCACCAGTGGCAGCAGGCGGGCGAGGGCGGCCTTGTGGTCGCCACCAGGCAACTCCAGGGTCTGCGGCTGCTCGTCGGTCTCGCCCTGCCAGCGCAGGCTGGCGCCATTGGACCCGAGGCGCTCGGCCAGGCCATGGAGGATGAAGTCTTCGCGGCCCTCTCGAACCAGAGCGAACTTGATCGAAGAACTGCCGCAGTTGATCACCAGGATATTGCGAGCCGGCATGCCTACTCCTTGCTGCTGTCGGATTGCCTGGCGCACCAGCCGCAGGGGAACCAGCGGCCGATCTGCGCCTTGCGTTGCTGCGGGTCCAGCACCCAGGGCCGCGACTGCCAGGGCGGCTGGTGGCGCAGATGCTGGGTATGGCCGCAGGACAAGACTGCCACCCAGTGGCCGTCTTCGTCCTGATGAAAGTCAAGCAGGCGCGGCGCGACCGCGTCATCCCGTCCGTCTGTCTTCGGGTCGCATTCGGGGGCGGCGCCGCGTAAACTTACGCGCTCATCTTCAATATCAGATAGGTTTCGAACCATGCAGATCGCGGCCAACAAGGCGGTTTCCATCGACTATACCCTGACCAACGACGCGGGTGAGGTCATCGACAGCTCCGCCGGCGGCGCTCCGCTGGTCTACCTGCACGGTGCCCACAACATCATTGGCGGCCTGGAAAAGGCCCTGGAAGGCAAGCAGGTCGGTGACGAGCTGGACGTGACCGTCGAGCCGGCAGACGCCTACGGCGAATACAGCGCCGAACTGGTCGCCACCCTGACCCGTGAGATGTTCGAGGGTGTGGACGAGCTGGAAGTCGGCATGCAGTTCCACGCTTCCGCTCCGGACGGCGGCATGCAGATCGTCACCATCCGCGATATCGAAGGCGACGACGTGATCGTCGACGGCAACCACCCGCTGGCCGGCCAGCGCCTGAACTTCAAGGTGAAAGTGGTCGACATCCGCGACGCTTCCGCCGAAGAAGTCGCCCATGGCCACATCCACGGCGAAGGTGGTCATCACCACTGATCGCTGCCACCCGGTCGCTCATCGGGATCGGGTGGAGCCATCATTGAGCTGCTAAGCTCAATCGGGAAAGGCGCCTTCGGGCGCCTTTCTCATGCAACCTGATCGACTGCAACAAGGCCAGGGCATTTTTCCCGCATCGACTGGGATTGCGCAGCACGCCGGACACATTTCCGCCCCCTGCGCGGGCACTTCGTGCCTATTTCTTCAAGGAGCAAGCAATGAGCGCTTTTCACGATCTGACGCTGCATGGTCTCGACGGCCAGGATCTGCCGCTGGCCCCGCTCAAGGGCAAGGTCGTGCTGGTGGTCAACGTCGCCTCGAAATGCGGCCTGACCCCGCAGTACGCCGCTCTGGAGAACCTCTACCAGCAATACAAGGACCAAGGGTTCGTGGTACTGGGCCTGCCGTGCAACCAGTTCGCCGGGCAGGAGCCGGGCAGCGAAGCCGAGATCCAGTCGTTCTGTGCACTGAACTACGGGGTCAGCTTCCCCATGTCGGGCAAGCTCGAGGTCAACGGCTCCGAGCGTCACCCGCTGTACCGTCTGCTGGCGGGCGAGGGCGCCGAGTTCCCCGGCGACATCACCTGGAACTTCGAGAAATTCCTCCTCGGCCCGGATGGCCGCGTGCTGGCCCGCTTCAGCCCGCGCACCACGCCGGATGATCCGGCGCTGATCCAGGCCATCGAGAAGGCGCTGGGCGCCTGATCCTCCCCGGCGGGAGAGGGCGCATGCGCCAATCCCGCCGGCATTTCTTCCCTTTCCTTGTTCTGCGCCGTGCGCGGCGGCTTAATCGGACGACCTGAACCGGGAGTCCGTCATGAGCCGTTTTGCCACCGAGTCGTCCTGCCTGCCCGTGACCCCCGATGCCCTGCGTGCGTTGATCGAGCAGCGTCGCTCGGTACGTCGTTTCCTCGACGAGCCCGTCCCCGATGCAGTACTGCGCGACTGCCTGGAACAGGCGGTACTCGCGCCCAACGCCTGCAATCTGCAGCCGTGGAGCTTCCAGGTGATCCGCGACGCCGAGCTGCGCCGCCGACTGGTGCCGGTCTGCCTCGGGCAGAACGCTGCGCGCAGCGCACCGGTGCTGATTGCGGTGCTGGCGCGGCCGGATACCTGGCGTGAGTCCTGCGCGGCGATCCTCGAGCAATGGCCCGAGCCGCAGGTGCCGGAGAAGGTGCGCGACTTCTACCGACGCACCGCGCCTTTCCAGTACAACCAGGGGACGCTCGGCGTGCGCGGGCTGTTCAAGCGCGTGCTGTATTCGCTGGTCGGGTTGCGCCGTGCGCTGATGCGCCAACCCAACAGCCATGCCGAGATGCGTCTGTGGGCGGTGAAGTCCACCGCGCTGGCGGCGCAGAACCTGATGCTTGCCGTGCAGAGCCACGGCTACGCCAGTTGCCCCATGGAGGGCTTCGACGAAGTGCGCCTGCGCAAGGTGCTGCAGATTCCCCGCCGCGCGGTGCCGATCATGCTGCTGGCGGTGGGGCGGGCTGCCGACAATGGCGTCTACAACCCGCGCCTGCGTTTCCCTTTGGAGCAGCGCGTCAGCTGGCACTGAGCGCATCAGGGCGCGTCAGTACGCCCATGCGCCCGCCACCAAAGGACCAGTCGTCCGCCTCGCTGGCGGTGATCTGCACCATCACGTCCTCGCTGGCGATTCCCAGGCGTTCGCCCAGCAGCGCGTTCAGTCGGCGATAGAACGCCTGCTTGGTCTGCGCGTCGCGGGGGCGGCCGATGGTGATGGCGATGAGGACGAAGTCGTCGCTGCGTGGACCGCCCAGGTAGCCGCGGTTGTAGATGAATTCTTCCGCCTCGTGCTGGTGGATCATCACGAACTGGTCCCCCTCCGGCACGTTGAAGGCCTCGTGCATGGCGTCGTAGACGGTGTTGGCGAGCTCGCGCAGGTAGCCGGGTTGTTTGCCCTTGTGCAGGGAGATGCGGACGGTAGGCATAGCGCCATTCCTCGGTGAGTGATTGACGAGTTCAGGCTAGCCCGGCAAGTTGATTCGGAATATCGGGAAATACTTGATCGATAGTTCGATTAATCAGGATGGTTGCCATGGCCCGCATCAACTTCGACCTGGACGTACTGCGCACCTTCGTCGCCGGCATCGAGCTGGGCAGCTTCGCCCGCGCGGCGGACCGCCTCGGGCGCTCCACGTCGGCGGTCAGCGCACAGTTGAAGAAACTGGAAGAGCAGGCCGGCACACCGGTATTGCGCCGCGAAGGGCGCGGTATGGCGCTGACCGAAGCGGGCGAGACGTTGCTGGCTTACGCGCGTCGGCTGCTGGAGCTGAACGACGAAGCGGCCAGCGCCTTGCGCGGTGGTTCGCTGGAGGGGCGGGTACGCCTCGGCCTGCAGGAAGACTTCGGCGAGACGCTGTTGCCCGCCGTGCTGGCGCGCTTTGCCCGCGCCCATCCCAAGGTCCGCATCGAGGTCCGCACGGCGCGCAATCAGCAACTCCTCGAAGGCGTGCGCAACGGCGAGCTGGACCTGGCGCTGGCCTGGGAAACCGGCGAGCGCACGCCACACATGGAGCGCATCGGCACGGTGGCGCAATGCTGGATCGGCGCGCCGGACACTGGTTTGCCTGTCAGCGCAGAACCGTTGCCGCTGGTGATGCTGGAAGCGCCATGCCTGCTGCGCAGTGCGGCAACGGCGGCGCTCGACCGTGCCGGCATCGCCTGGCGCGTGGCGTTCACCAGCGCCGGTTTGTCCGGCATCTGGGCGGCGGTCGGCGCCGGATTGGGGGTTGGCCTGCGTACGCCGATCGGTTTGCCGGCCAGCGTCGAGCGGCTGGATGCCGGGCGCGCCGGGCTGCCGCTGATGGCGCCGCTGGGCCTGTGTCTGCACCGCAGTGAAGCCGAGCCGGAAGCGCTGGTGGCGCGCCTGAAAGAGCTGCTGCAGGAGGGCGTGGCGGAGCTGCTGGAAAGCCCGTCGGTTCGTTGATTCGTTTCTGAGGGAAAATCACCGCGATCAATGGTGCTGGCAAAGGCGAGACGACCGGTCATATTCTTGCCGCCATGAACAGCATCCGACTCGACAAGCGTGACCTGATCCTCGCCAAGGGCTCCCTGGCGATGACCCGCAGCGGCTACCACGGCACCGGCGTGCAGGACATCGTCCAGGCCGCCGGCATCCCCAAGGGCTCCTTCTATCACTACTTCGAGAGCAAGGAAGACTTCGCCCTGCAGGCCCTGGAACACCTCTACGCCCCGCGCCTGGCGCGCTACGCCGAAGCGCTGGGGAATCCCGCGCTGGGGCCGCGGGCGCGCATCCTCACCTATTACCGCGAGTTGCTGGCGCACTTCGCCCGCCAGGAAAAGCTCGAATACCACTGCTTCATCGGCAGCCTGAGCTTCGAAATGGCCGAGCTCTCGCCGCCGATCGCCGAGCGCGTCGATGGCATTCTCCAGCAGTCCATCGACACCCTGCGCGACTGTCTGGCCGACGCCCAGCGCGCCGGGGAGTTGCCCACCTCGGAGAACGTCGAGCAACTGGCCGAGTTCATCGGCAATGCCTGGCAGGGCGTTCTGGCGCGCATGAAAGTCAGCGCATCGCTCAAGCCGGTGGAACGCTTTATCGAGCGCCTGGAGCACTTGCTGCAGGCCTGATCTGCCTGAGTCATCACTCAATTTTCCAGCCCAACTCAAAAACGAGACGACCGGTCGCCTGGCCGTCATGGAGACTTCAATGACTGCACCCGTAGATACCCTGTTCTCGCCCTTCCGCCTGGGCGATCTGGAACTGCCCACGCGCATCGTGATGGCACCGATGACCCGTAACTTCACGCCGGGCGGCGTACCGCACGCGCAGGTCGTCGAGTACTACCGCCGCCGTGCCGCTGCCGGTGTCGGCCTGATCGTCACCGAAGGCACCACCGTCAACCACAAGGCCGCCAACGGCTACCCGAACGTGCCGCGCTTCCATGGTGAAGACGCCCTGGCCGGCTGGAAGCAGGTGGTCGACGCCGTGCACGCCGAAGGCGGCAAGATCGTTCCGCAGCTGTGGCATGTCGGCGCCGTGCGCCGCCTGGGCACCGAGCCGGATGCCAGCGTTCCGGGCTACGGCCCCAGCGGCAAGGAAAAGGACGGCACCGTGCTGGTCCACGAGATGACCAAGGAAGATATCCAGGACGTCATCGCCGCCTTCGCCCAGGCTGCTCGCGACGCCCAGGCCATCGGCATGGATGGCGTGGAAATCCACGGCGCCCACGGCTACCTGATCGACCAGTTCTTCTGGGATGGCAGCAACAAGCGCACCGACGAGTACGGCGGCAGCCTGGCCAACCGTTCGCGCTTTGCCATCGAGCTGATCCAGGCCGTGCGCGCGGCCGTCGGCCCCGACTACCCGATCATCTTCCGCTTCTCCCAGTGGAAGCAGCAGGACTACAGCGCTCGCCTGGTGCAGACGCCCGAGGAGCTGGAAGCCTTCCTCAAGCCGCTGTCGGATGCCGGCGTGGACATCTTCCACTGCTCCACCCGCCGCTTCTGGATTCCGGAATTCGACGGCTCCGATCTCAACCTGGCCGGCTGGACCCGCCAGCTCACCGGCAAGCCGACCATCACCGTCGGCAACGTCGGCCTGGACGGCAGCGAGTTCCTGGCATTCTTCGGCAACACCGAAGAAGTCGCCCAGCCGTCGGGCATCGACGGCTTGCTGGAGCGTCTGAACAAGGAAGAGTTCGACCTGGTCGCCGTCGGCCGTGCCCTGCTGGTCGACCCGGACTGGGCGGTGAAAGTGCGTGACGGTCGCCTGGAGGACATCAAGCCGTTCAGCCGTGATGCGCTGATGTCGCTGGCCTGATTCGCCCGCGCCTGATGCAGGAAAGCCCCTGGCACCGTTGGTGTCAGGGGCTTTCGCATTTCTGTAGGAGCGAGCTTGCTCGCGAACAGGCCCCGTTGTGGACTCGGTTCGCGAGCAAGCTCGCTCCTACAAGTGATGCCGTTCTTATGATCGGTTATTGATTGCCTGAATGGTCTGAAAGCACCGTCCCAGGCGTTTACAAATCTTTTCCGAGACCCACCTTTCCGTATGCTGACTTCCCAGTCCGAAACGGGCAGAGTATGAACGCGTTCACACAACAATAGGCCGGGAGACGGCCATAGGAGTAAGTCATGCGGATCGGCTTGGTAGTCGATGCAACCTGCGACCTTCCCCCCGAATTCCTTGCTGCCCACAATATTCGCGTTCTGCCCATCGGTATCCGGGTGGGTGAGCGGCGTATCGTCGATGACCGCGATCCCGACACCACCCTCAAGTTCTATTCCCAGGACCTGCCCAAGGTCGGCCCCGAGGACGGCAGCGAACCGCTGACGCCGGCGCAGACCCACGACTGGTTCCTGGAAAAGCTGGTCACCGATTTCGACTACGTGATCTGCCTGACCGTCAGCAGCCAGCGCAGCCCGATCTTCGACAACGCCACCCAGGCCTCCTTCAGCCTCCTGCAGAGCTACAAGGAACGCCGTGCCGCCGCCGGTATCGCCGGGCCCTTCGCGCTGCGGGTGATCGACAGCCAGACCGTGTTCGCCGGCCTCGCCGTGCTGGCCGCCGAAGGCGTGCGCCTGCTCGGCGAAGATCAGCATCCCAATGCCGTGCGCACCCGCCTGGAGCAGCTCAGCCAGCAGATGAACACCTTCCTGGTCGCCAGCGACCTGGGGCACATCCGCCGCCGTGGCTTCCAGAAGGGTGACCGCAGCAGCATCGGTGATCGCCTGCGTGGCGCCTTCCTCGGCCTGGGCTCGATGCTCGACATGAAGCCGGTGCTGAGCCTGGTGCAGGGCGAAGACAAGCCCGTCTCGGTGTCGCCCAACTACGAGAAATCCGCCGAGCGCCTGCTCAACTTCGCCCGCGCGCGGGTCGAGGCGGGCGAGTTGCTGGCGCCGCAGATGAGCCTGAGTTACGCCGGCGATCCGTCCGCACTGCGTGACCTGCCGGGCTTCGCTGCGCTGGAGGCGGCCTGCCAGGCCAAGGGCGTGCAGGTACACCTGGCGATGCTCAGCCCCACCGGCGGTATCAACCTTGGCGCCGGCGCCATGAGCCTGTCCTTCGCCGCCGAGCCCAAGCCCTTCGCCTGACGGCTATTTGTGGGCTTCGGGATGTCCCAGGCCGCCGGGGTGCTTCCCCGGCAGGGCCGTGCGACAGGCTTCCTGCAGATACCCTTCGAAACGCTCGACCACC
The DNA here is from genome assembly GCF_029840045.1 of Pseudomonas sp. GD03903. Classification (NCBI taxonomy): domain Bacteria; kingdom Pseudomonadati; phylum Pseudomonadota; class Gammaproteobacteria; order Pseudomonadales; family Pseudomonadaceae; genus Pseudomonas; species Pseudomonas sp. GD03903. The sequence goes on from NZ_JAOCBT010000003.1 coordinate 157,137, forward strand.
GTGTCCCACGCCTGATGGATGGCGTGGTGGCGCGCGTTGAGGCGCACCCGGCGCAGGCGTTCCGGGTCGGCCAGCAGCCAGCTCGCCGCATCGAAGAAACTCTGGTTCTCGCCCGGCACGCCGAGCACGCCGTTGTGCCCGTGGCGAATATGCTGGCCGGCCGCGGCCTGGTCGAAGGCCACCACCGCCAGCCCTGAGGCCAGTGCCTCCAGCACCACGTTGCCGAAGGTTTCCGACAGGCTGGGGAACAGGAACAGGTCGCCGCTGGCGTAGTGGCGGGCCAGTTCCTCGCCGCGCTGCAGGCCGCAGAACAGCGCTTCGGGCAGTTCCTTCTGCAAGTGCGCGCGTTGCGGGCCGTCGCCGACTATCACCAGGCGCAGTTTGAGCTGCGGATGCGCTGCGCACAGGGCGCGGAAGCTGCTGCCCAGCAGCGACAGGTTCTTCTCCGCCGCCAGCCGGCCGACGTGCAGCACCGCGATGTCGCGCTCGCCCAGGCCCCATTCGCGGCGCAGCGCTTCATCGCGGCGGGCGGGGTTGAAAAGTTGGCTGTCGACGCCGCGCGCAAGCTGCGCCAGGCGCTCGAAGCCGCGCCGTTGCAACTCCATGGACTGGCTGGCGCTGGGCACCAGGGTCTGCTGGGTGCGGTTGTGGAACCAGCGCAAGTACAGGGTCACCAGGCGCATCAGCGGGCCGAAGCCGTAGTGCGCGCTGTACTGCTGGAAATTGGTATGGAAGCCGCTGATCACCGGAATTCGCAGGCGCCGCGCAGCGCGCAGGGCGGCAAGCCCGAGCGGGCCTTCGGTGGCGATGTAGAGCACGTCCGGGCGGATGCGCTGCCAGTGGCGCAACAGCTTGTGCAGGCACGATTGGCCCCATTGCAGGCCAGGGTAGCCGGGCAGCGGCCAGCCACGGGTGAGGACCAGTTCGGCGTCGCTGTGACGGTCATCGTCGCCCTGCTGGCGCGGGCGAACTATCTGGATCTGGTGCCCGAGGCGCAACAGCCCCGAGGCCAGGCGCCCGAGGGTGTTGGCAACGCCGTTGATTTCCGGCGGAAAGGTTTCGCTGATCAGCGCAATGCGCAGGGGAGTCGTGGTCATGCTCGCAGTGTCCCGGCGCGCGGTGGCGCGCCGATGACAAAGCGATGATCGATAGGTGACAGCCGTCGTGCGTTACTTCACCAGCGCTTTTTCGCCGCCCTCGCGTACCCAGAACAGTACCGCGCCGGCCACGGCAGCGGGCATGGCGACCAGGTTGACCACCGGGATCAGCAGCGCCAGGTAAGTAATGCCGCCGAAGCCCATGCAGGCCCAGCGCTTGCTGCGCAGCCAGGCGAGCATCTCGTTCCAGCCGAGCTTGTGGTTGTCTGCCGGGTAGTCGATGTACTGCACGGCCATCATCCACACGCCGAAAATCAGCCACAGCGGTGCGGCGATCAGGTTCAGTCCGGGAATCAGGCTGAGGATGAACAGCGCAATGGCGCGCGGCAGGAAGTAGCCGAGCTTGCGCAACTCGCGGCCGATGGTGCGCGGCACCATGGCCATCAGCTCGCTCCAGCTGAATTCGGGGAAGTCGTCAGTGCCGCGCACCACGACTTCGACCTTCTCCGCGAGGAAGCCGTTGAAGGGCGCGGCGATGATGTTGGCGAGCATGGTGAAGGTGAAGAACACGATCAGCAGCACCAGCGCGACGAACAGCGGCCAGAGGATGAACTGCAGGAAGCTCAGCCACTCCGGCAGGGTCGGCATCAGCCAATCGACCCAGTGGCTGAACTGGTTGATGGCGAAGCCGATCAGGCCGACGAACAGCAGGATGTTGATGCTCAGGGGCAGCAGGACGAACAGCCGCAGGCCGGGGCGCATCATCAGTTTCAGGCCTTCGCTGAGGTATTGCGGGCCGCTCAGGGTGGACATCGGCATCTCCAGGGTTGAACCGTAGGCGACCTTAGCAGACCCGGCAAAGGCGCGGCGAGCCGTCTGTTTTGCCGGGTATGTGGAGCGCAGCCTGGCAATCAGCCAGGCGTATAGCGGTAACAGCGGTTGCGCTCCTGCTTGGCCTGGTACATGGCGACATCGGCGGCGCGGGTCAGGGCGTCGGCAGCGGCGGCATCCTGCGGGTAGAAGGCGATGCCGATGCTCGGGGTGACGAAGTCGATCAACTGGCCGCCCAGGTGATAGGCAGTTCCCAGTACCGACAGCAGGCGTGCGCCAAGGGCCTCGGCCTGCTCTGGCTCGGCGTTGTTCAGCAGCACGGCGAATTCGTCGCCGCCCAGGCGGAAGGCCTGGTCCGGTTGGCGCAGGCTGCTGCGCATGCGCTCGCCGACGGTACCGAGCAAGGCGTCGCCGATGGCATGGCCGAAGCGGTCATTGACCTGCTTGAAGCGGTCCAGGTCGATGTACAGCAGTGCCACGCGGCTGCAATGCGCCACGGCGTGCTGCAGTTGTTCGTTGAATGCCTTGCGGTTGCCCAGGCCGGTCAGGGCGTCGCGGTAGGCCAGGTCGATGAGCTGTTTCTGATAGGCCACCTGGTCGCTGATGTCGCGCAGGATGCCGCGCAATCCCTGGAGTTCGCCCTGGGCGTCACGGATCGCCGAGAGGCGCGTCTCGCAATTGACGAGGTGGCCATCGCCGTGCCTGAACGGCGCCGAGAAGGTGGTTTCCTGCTCATCGTTGCGCACCTTGTCGTAGAGGCCCTGGGCACGATGGTAGTCCTCCTCCTGCAGCAGGATGCTGAAGTGCCGGCCGTTGAGTTCCGCGCTTCCGCGGCCGAGCATTCGGCACAGCGCCGGGTTGACGGTGCCGATGCGGCCCGTTGTATCCATCTCGAAGTAGCCATCGCGGATTGCGTCGAGGATTGCCCGGTCGCGCGCCTCGCTTTGTTCCAGGCGGTCCAGGGTGCGGTTCATCTCACTGGCCAGTTGGCCCAGCTCGTCCGTGCCCTGGGGGCTCAGGCGCGAAGCGGTCCGGTCCTGGCCGATCACCGCCACTTCGCGATTCATCCGGGTGACCCGGCGGATGATGCGGAATTCCAGGGCCACATAGGCGAGCAGGATGGCGCCGCCGAGCAGGGCCAGGGTCAGGTAGAGGAACAGGCGCACCGATTGCTGGCCCTGCTGGTACAGCGGTCGGGGGCTGGTCAGTTCCAGACGCAGTTGCGGCCGGCCGCGGGAGTCGAGATAGAGCAGCGACATCTGCTGGCTGTTCTCGTCGAGCAGGTGCCGCGGGCTGAGCAGCGTGGCGCCGCGCCCGGTGGGGATGTTCAGGGTGCGCCAGTCCTTGCCCTGCACCGGGTCCTGGGCCAGGCGCAGGCTCGCGCCCATCTGCGTCTGCAGGTTGTACATGCGCGCGCTGTCGAGCAGTACGCCGGCGATGACCACCCCGGCCGGTTCGGCGGTGCCTGCGGTATTGCTGATGGGGTAGCTGAGCAGCAACTGCGGCACGCCTTCGATCTGCAGCAGTTGATCGAGGCTGTGGCGCGGGTCGCCATCGATATCCAGGGCGCCCAGCTCCAGTGCGGTGCGCAGGATGCCGTCGCGCAGGCGCTTGGTGTCCGGCACCTGCTGGCCGGGGAAGCGCGCGGCCAGCTCGTCGAGCTTCCATTGCTGGGCGACGATGTGCCCGTCGCGGTCGACGAACAGGACATAGTCGAAGCCGAGGATGCCCAGCAGGTCCTGGTCGAGATTGTCCTCGATGAAGCGCGCCTGCGGCAGGCGCATGAACTGGTAGCTGGCGTCCCACCAGGCGTAGCTGTGGACGATGTCGAGGTTGCGCTGTTTCTCGTAGGCGACGCGGTTGTGGACGATGCGCACCTCATCGGCGAGGTGCTGGCGGTCCCCGCGGTCGAAGCGGTCGAGCAGGATCATGTCCGACAGCAGCCAGACCCCTGTGAGGCTCGCGACGAACAGGGGCAGGCACAGCCAAAGCAGGCGGGCGCGAAGGTTCATGGTGGTCCGGGTGACCTCTGGTTTGCTTGAGTCTAGACACAGGTGCAGTGGCTGCCCGCTACATAGGGGCAGCCTATGGGGGGCATTGAGATTGGGCATTTCAGCAGGACGCGGCGGCGGCGGTAAGCTGCGCGCCATCTGGTATCGAACGAGTTCGAGGGTCGATCCGACACTCCCTGACTTATCTCAAGGAGCGCAGGACGACCGCGGAAATCCCTGACTTATCTCAAGGGTTTTCCGGAGTTCTGCGGGACAATGCGATCCGTGACTCAGGTCACACCGCATTGTCCTCAGTCTCCGGACCGTGCGGTCCGCGCAAGAAACCTTTCAGTGGAGCTGCCGCCCTCCCAACCTTCCCCCTGGTGCTTTGGCAGCTCCCTTTTCTTTTGCACCCGCTCTTCACCCGAGCACTGGAGGCTGTCATGTCCGATCGTCACGCGCGCGTCATCATTCTGGGTTCGGGGCCTGCGGGTTACAGCGCTGCGGTCTACGCCGCCCGCGCCAACCTCAAGCCGCTGCTGATCACCGGCATGCAGGCCGGCGGCCAACTGACCACCACCACCGAAGTCGACAACTGGCCGGGCGACCCCCATGGCCTGACCGGCCCGGCGCTGATGCAGCGCATGCAGGAACACGCTGAGCGCTTCGAGACCGAGATCGTCTTCGACCACATCCATGGCGTTGACCTGGCCGGCAAGCCGTTCGTGCTCAAGGGCGACAGCGGCACCTACACCGCGGATGCCCTGATCATCGCCACCGGCGCCAGTGCGCGTTATCTCGGCCTGCCGTCGGAAGAGGCGTTCATGGGCAAGGGCGTGTCCGCCTGCGCCACCTGCGACGGCTTCTTCTACCGCAACCGCGAAGTGGCGGTGGTGGGCGGCGGCAATACTGCCGTGGAAGAGGCGCTGTACCTGGCCAATATCGCCAGCAAGGTGACCCTGGTGCACCGCCGCGACAGCTTCCGTTCCGAGAAGATCCTGCAGGACAAGCTGCGTGCCCGCGTCGCCGAGGGCAAGATCGAACTGCGCCTGAATGCTCAGGTGGAAGAGGTGCTGGGCGATGCCATGGGCGTCACCGGCGTGCGCCTGCGCCATAACGATGGCCAGGCTTCGGAACTGAAGGTGGACGGCCTGTTCGTCGCCATCGGCCACACGCCGAACACCTCGTTGTTCGAGGGCCAGCTTGAGCTGAAGGACGGCTACCTGGTGGTCAACGGCGGCCGCGAAGGCAATGCCACGGCGACCAGCATCCCCGGCGTGTTCGCCGCCGGCGACGTGGCCGACCATGTCTACCGCCAGGCCATCACCTCGGCCGGCGCCGGCTGCATGGCCGCGCTGGATGTCGAGCGCTACCTGGACTCCCTGTAACGGCCCGAAGAGCCGGCGTGCAGGAAGGGGCCCCGCTTTGCGGGGCCTTTTTCTGTCCGGTGCTCTTCGTAGGAGCGAGCTTGCTCGCGAACCGCTTGGCACCCTGCCTTGCAGGTTCGCTGATAGCGGCATCGGCGGATAATCCGTTCCGGGTTATCCGCCCTGCGTACTGCCGGACTCTGGCCTTGCCGGCGGTTCGCGCGCATGGCGCGCTCCTGCGGGTTTGGCATTTCGTTCGGGGTTTCCACCCGCGCCGAGGCCAGGCAGAACCACGCAGGTAGGATGGGTGGAGCTTGCGATACCCATGCTGTCGGTGCATCGGAATCGATGGGTATCGCTGCGCTCCACGCCATCCTACGACAGCGTTTTCCGGGGAGCGGTGGCAGGGTGCGGTTCCCGAGCAAGCTTGCTCCTACAGATACCAGGAAGTGAGTTGCGAGGCTTTGCCGGCGTCCGAACCGCGTTCCTATGAACTAGTGCCGCAATTTTGCGTGCGACGTTTCCGTATCATCCCAAACCGCGTCGGTAGGGCTAACGGCTGCTGGGTCGACTCAGTACCTTGGCGGACGGTGCTGAACACACCCAGTAGGCGGTCTGCCGCCACCCGACAATGCGGTTGTTCTTGCTGCTGTAGCAATTGCTATGGCCGGGTGGCGCGCAGCCATAAAACACCCGAAAGGGGAAATCTGCGGGCGGTCCTACTGCCGTGTTCAAGCACCTGGTCGCCCCTCTGAACAGGGGGCGGAGCATGAACGAATGAGTAGGTATTTCGAATGCACAAACAGACCCAGTCCCAGGCCTTTGGGATTTCATCAAGGCGTGTCCAACATGAGGTCCGCCATGGATAACGAGATCCTCATTCCCACCACCTTCATCCGTCATCGCCGTCAGTTGCGCGCCTTCCTGCTCGACGATGAGCCCTGGTTCTGTGTGAGCGACCTGGGCCGCCTCATCAATCGCCCGCTCAACGAGCGCCTGCACAACAGCCTCGACGCCGACCAGTTGCAAACCTCTTGGGTGCGCAATGGCCATGGCGAACATGAAGAGGCATTGCTGGTCAGCGAGTCCGGCGCTTATGCGGCGTTGATCTTCCACTTTCATCCGGAAAACCGCTCTGTTCGGCACTGGCTCAACCGCCAGGTGGTGCCGGCGTTGCGCAGCGCGGAGCATCCGCAATTACGGCCGCGCGAACGGCAGTTGAGTTGGGCGGATCAGCACTTGGGCGTGCTGGAGTGGCACGGGCGGTTGTGGGTCCCGTTCGATGATGTGCCGGTGATTGGGCGGTTGGACTAGTTGCAAGGGCATCGCGAGCAAAACTCGCCCACTCAAGAGCCCCTAACCCTCTCCCGCACGCGGGAGAGGGGACCGTTGGGTGCAGGAGGGGGTTTTCGGGAAAGCCCGGCGCGAGGCGGGCATATCGCGGACGAAGTCCGCTCCTACGCGGAGGCAACCCGCCGGAGTTTCCCGGGAAGGGTGAACTTGGCCGCGGTGCATTCGCGGACAAGGTCCGCTCCTTCCAACTGTTCGCCCAAGAAAAAGCCCCGCATCGGCGGGGCTTTTTCATCGAGCAGGAAACCTCAGCCGCGGCGCGACAGGGGTTGGCGCTCGAAGTTGACGCCGGCCAGGCCGGTGCTCTGCAGGGCGCGGATGTTGGCGTGGTCGGTGCCTTCGGGGTTGTCACGCACGGCGCGGTAGTGCTCGCCGAACGCCAGCAGCGACTCTTCCTGGCTCAGACCTTCGAGAATGGCGAAGCCCAGGGTCTTGCAGGAACCTTCGTTCTGCCCGGCGGGGTTCTCCACGCTGCCGTTGCTGAAGGCACTGGGGGTGTAGCTGTAGTGCTCGGCGATATACGCCAGGGTATCGGTGAACAGGTGCTGCTCGCTGCGCAGGCGCGAGCGGAAATCGTTGAGGGTCATCAAGGCAAACTCTTAGTGTTTCTTCGCGTTATCGAAGGCCGACTGCTGGGCAGGGGTCGCTTCCGTCTGGTACTTGGCCTTCCATTCGGCGTAAGGCATGCCGTAGATCTCTTCGCGGGCCTGGTCCGGGCTGACCGCCAGGCCCATGTCGTCCGCGGCAGCCTTGTACCACTTGGACAGGCAGTTGCGGCAGAACCCGGCAAGATTCATCAGATCGATGTTCTGCACATCCTTGCGGGTACGCAGGTGCTGGACCAGGGTGCGGAACGCGGCGGCTTCAAGCTCCGTGCGCTGCTCGTCGGTCAGGTTCATCGGCTCGGTCATGGCAGGTCTCTCAACAAGGGCGCAGCGGAGGCGCATGGCGGGGCTGGCGAGATTCTAAGAGGCGGGCGATCTGCCAGCAACGCCCATTGGCCGGCTGGCACGCTCGTGCAGGCTGGCGGCAGGGCTGTTTCTCGCTCAGCGTCGGGCCGCCAGGGCGATCGATACCGACTCGGCGAAGCGCAGGGCGTGGGGCTTGTCCACTTCCACTTCGGCGTAGTGCACGGCCGGATTGGCCATCACCAGATCGAGCAGTTCCTGGGTCAGGCGCTCGAGCAGGGCGAAGCGGTTCTCCTCGACGTGGGCGATGATCGCCTTGGTGATGGTGCGGTAGTTCAGCGCGTGGTCGATGTCGTTGACCTGCACCGCATCGCCGGCGGGGTAGAGGATGGTGAGGTTGATCAACACATCCTGCTTGTTGAGGATTTCCTCCTCCTTGATGCCGATGTAGGTGCGCACGCGCAGATCCTTGACCCGGATTCGCGCCATGCCCGGCTGCAGTTGCGTCATTTCACTTGCTCCGTCCGATCAGTTGCAGGAATTCCTGGCGGGTATTGGTCGATTCGCGGAAGGCACCGAGCATCACCGAGGTGTTCATCACCGAGTTCTGCTTCTCCACGCCGCGCATCATCATGCACATGTGCTGCGCCTCGATCACCACCGCCACGCCGGCAGCGCTGGTGACCTGCTGGACCGCCTCGGCGATCTGCCGGGTCAGGCTCTCCTGGATCTGCAGGCGGCGCGCGAACATGTCGACGATACGCGCCACCTTCGACAGGCCCAGCACTTTGCCGGTGGGAATGTACGCCACATGGGCCTTGCCGATGAAGGGCAGCAGGTGATGTTCGCACAGCGAGTAGAGCTCGATGTCCTTGACGATGACCATCTCGTCGTTGTCCGAGGCGAACAGCGCGCCGTTGACGATCTCGTCCAGCGTCTGCCCGTAGCCGTGGCAGAGGTACTGCATGGCCTTGGCCGCGCGCTTGGGCGTGTCCAGCAGGCCTTCGCGGGTCGGGTCTTCGCCGAGCCCCAGGAGAATCTCACGGTAGTGGCGAGACAGGTCTTCGATCATGGTGGGAGTTCCTCGCGCCCGCGCCGGGCGGGTCATTTCAGGTGCCGGCCGCCGTTGACGGTGAGGGTGGTGCCGGTCACGTAGGGGCTGTCGAGCAGGTAGCGCACGCTCTGGTAGATCACGTCCGGGCCGGGCTCGATGCCCATGGCGGATTTCGCCAGGGTGCGGGCGCGGTACTCGGCGTCGTCGCCGGGATTGAACATGATCAGTGCCGGCGCGATGCCGTTGACCTTGATGCGCGGTGCGAGGCTCGCAGCGAAGGACAGGGTGAGGTTGTCCAGGCCGGCCTTGCTGGCGCAGTAGGCGATGCGGTTGGCGCTGCCCTTGCGGGCGACGTCGTCGGAGAGGTGGATGATGTCCGCCGGGGCGCCGCGCTCGGCGGCGTCGCGTTCAAGCAGTTCGCTGCAGCGCAGGTTGATCAGGTAGGGCGCGAGCATGTGCACGCGGAACAGTGCTTCGAAAGCCTGCGCATCGCCACCGGGCTGTTCGGCGATCCACGCCGAGGCGTTGTGGACGATCGCGCGCAGCCGGTCGGTGCGGGACTTCAGCGCGTCGATGAAGGCGAGGATGCCGGCTTCATCGGCCAGTTCGGCGTGCAGGCAGGTGGCGCCGAGTTCGCGCAGTTCGGCGATGCCGGGCTTTTCCTGGCGATAGGTCGCGATGACCGGCTGGCCTTCCTGCAGCAGGCGTTTCGCACAATGCAGGCCGATGCGCTGGCTGGCGCCGGTGATCAGGATGGGGGCTGGGGTCTGGCCCATGCGCGCCTCGCGAAGGTCCACTGGGGAAGTGCCGCGGCGGACAATGCCCTAGCGGCCGGGTAGGGCAAAACTATACCAGCCCCGGCGCGGCGCGACACGGATGGGGCATAATGGGCGGCCTTGTCTTGCCTTGTGGGAGTGAACATGAAAGTCGCCATCCTGTCCGGATCGGTCTATGGCACCGCCGAAGAAGTCGCGCGCCACGCCAAGCGCCTGCTCGAGGCCGCCGGCTTCGAAGCCTGGTATGACCCGCGCGCCACTCTGGACGCCATGCTCGAATTCGCTCCCGAGGCTCTGCTGGTGGTGACCGCGACGACTGGCATGGGCGACCTGCCCGACAGCTTCCAGCCACTGTTCCACGCCATCCGTGACCGCCTGCCCGCCGCCTGGCGCGGTCTGCCGGGTGCGGTGCTGGCGCTGGGTGACTCCAGCTACGGCGACACCTACTGCGGTGGTGGCGAGCAGGTGCGCGAGCTGTTCGCCGAACTGGGCGTGCAGGAAGTGCTGCCGATGCTGCGCCTGGACGGCAGCGAAACGGTGGACCAGGAGACCGACTCCGAGCCGTGGCTGGCCGACTTCATCGCCGCGCTGAAGGCCTGATGCACCCGCGCGCCCGCTTCCTGATCGACACGCTGCAGCTTGCCCCGCATCCCGAGGGTGGCTTTTACCGGCGTGTATTCGAGTCCGGGTTGAAGGGCGCCGATGGCCGGCCGCAATCGTCGGCCATCCTCTTCCTCCTGTCAGCCAGCACCGTCAGCCGCTGGCACCGGGTGGATGCCGACGAACTCTGGCACTTCCACGAGGGCTCGGCGCTGGAGTTACTGATCGCCGAGCGCGCGGATGTTGCCGTGCGCTGCGAAACCCTTGGCCCGGTGGGCGAGGGCAGCCTGCCGCAACGTGCCGTGCCGGCCCATGCCTGGCAGGCGGCACGCTGCCTGGGCGACTACGTGCTGGTGGGATGCACCGTGTCCCCCGCGTTCGAGTTCGCCGGGTTCAAGCTGCTGGCGGACGATGCAGAGGCGCAGCGGGATTGGCCGAAGCTGGCCGGCGATTTTCCCGAGCTGGTCTGAGCAGGTTCGCGAGCAAGCTCGCTCCTACAGGTATGTGCCGCGCGCTCTTCGTAGGAGCGAGCTTGCTCGCGAACCGCGTTATTGCGGATGCAGCGGCATCTCGACCATCAACGCCAACCAGGCTTTCGCCGCATTCGACAGGTAGGCGTCGCGCCGCCAGATGAAGCTGATATCCCAGCGCAGGTCCGGCTGGCTCAGCAGCACACGAACCAGCCCCGGCCGCTCCAGGTCCTTCGCCACCACGCGGGGCAGCAGCACCGCGCCTTGCCCGGCGGCTACCAGCGCACCCAGGAAGTCCGCCTGGCCACTGCGGCCGCCTTCCTTCGGCTCGAAGCCAGCCTCGCGGCAGGCGCGCAACAGGCGGTCGTTGAGGGTGAAACTCTGCTGGTAAAGCAGGAAGGGCGTGTCGGACAGCTCCACCAGTTCCAGGCTTTCCCGCGTTGCCAGCGGATGATCTGCCGGCAACAGGACGTCCAGGGGCTCGTTGCAGAAGGGCTGCCAGTCGAACCCGGGCTCGTCCGGTGTGAGGCCGCCGCCCAGTTCCAGTTCGCCGCTACGGACCATTTCCTCCATGGTCTTGCTGCCGCCCTCGATCAGGTGCACGTCGATGTTCGGGTAGCGCCGCCGGTATTCGGCGAAGCGCCCGGCGAACAGCGCGTCAGCGCCCAGCAGCGGCAGGCCCAGGCGCAGTTCGCCGCGGTGCAGGTGGGTGAGATCGTCCAGTTCGGTGTGCAGCTCGCGGCGCAGGCGCAGCATATCCTCGGCGCGGCGCAGCACCACTTCGCCAGCGGCGGTCAGGCGGATGTGCGGGCCGCTGCGCTCCAGCAGTTGCACGCGCAGACTCTGCTCCAGCTGGGCGACCTGCTTGCTCACGGCGGACTGGCTGGCGTTCAGGTGCACCGCCGCCTGGGTGAAACTGCCGTGGCGCACGACTTCGGCGAAGGTGCGCAATTGCTTGAATTCCATTCTGGAATGGCTCCGATTCGATCTATTCGCTTTGGGGATGATAGGCGCGGGAGTAGGCTTTGCGCCATTCCCAACCGATTTTTCATCCCGCTCAACGCCTCGAGATCGCCGCCATGTTCCGCCGCGCCGCCCGCCTGATTTTCGAACTCGCCGTCCTGGTCGCCTTCTGGTGGCTTGGCGGCTGGATCGCCACGCTCACCGGCCTGCCACTGCCGGGCGGGGTGATCGGCCTGGCGCTGCTGCTGGTGCTGTTTGCCGGCGGGGTGATCCGCCCGGCGCTGTTGCAGGGCGGCGCCGGCCTGCTGTTGGCGGAGATGCTGCTGTTCTTCATTCCCGCGCTGATGAGCCTGCTGGACTACGGCCCGCTGCTGCGCAGCGAGGGCTGGAAGATTCTGCTGGTGATCACCGCCAGCACCGTGCTGGTGATGCTGTCCACCGCCCTGGCGGTTGAATGGATGTGCCGCTGGAGATCGCGCCATGAGCCTCGATAAGCAAGCCCTGTTCTGGTTGGCCGTCACCCTGGACGGCTACCTGCTCAGCCGTACCCTCTACCGCCGTTTCCAGCAGTACTGGTTGTCGCCCATCGTCTTCGTGCCGGTGTTGCTGTTTGCCCTGGCGATCCCGATGCAGGCGCGCTACGCCGACTACGCCCGTGACACCAGCTGGCTGGTGGCGCTGCTCGGCCCGGCGACCGTGGCCTTCGCCATCCCGATCTGGCAGCAGCGTGCCTTGCTGGCGCGCCACTGGCCCGCGCTGCTGACCGGCATGCTGGCTGGCTCGACCATGGCCATCGGCAGTTCCTGGGCGCTGGCCCACGCGCTGGCGCTGGACGGCCAGGTGACCCTGTCGCTGATTCCGCGCTCGATCACCACGCCCTTCGCCATGGAAATGTCCCACGACCTGGGTGGTGTGCCGGCGCTGACCGCGGCCTTCGTGATGATCACCGGGGTGTTCGGCGCGCTGATCGGCGGTGTGCTGATGAAGATGCTGCACCTGCGCTCCGCCCTGGCCCGCGGCGCGCTGCTGGGCGTCGGCGCGCACGGCGCGGGCACCAGTCGGGCTTACGAGTTCGGCGGAGAGGAAGGTTCGGCTGCAGGGCTGCTGATGGTGCTGACCGGGCTGTTCAACCTGTTGATGGCCCCGGTCCTGGCCTGGTGCCTGTAACGGCGATCAGCTCAGCTCATAGGCATCGAGCATGCGCGAGGTGTCGGCGGGGGAGTTGAACATCATCACGTCGATGATCGAAAGCCCCGCCTCGAAGGTCGGGCGCTTCTGTTCGTAGGGCACCAGCTTGGGCTCCTGGAAACGTAGCGTGAGCCCGGCTGCCTCGTACTTGCCGCGGTCGAAGAAGCTCTGCCCGCCAGGCGGGTTCCAGTACTCCTCGACGCCGCCGAGTGCCTTGCAGATGTTCAGCGCCCATTCGTCCGGCGCGGTCGGCCGCTCCATCGGCAGCTGCATGCGCGAGAGCACCGGCATTTGCCGTGGAAAGCCAAGGTAGGCGCAGGTGGCTTCCAGGGTGGTCTTGTTCAGCGAAACGATGTCCTCGAAGGGATGATCCAGCGAGGCGGCGATCATCTCCCGCACGTCGCGATAGTACGGCGCGACCTTGCGGTACACGTCGAGCTGCGAGAACAGGCTGCGCCGCCAGTCCTGGCGGTTGTCCAGGCGCACGTCCTTGATCAGCGTCTCGCGATGGTGCTTGATCCGCGGCACGCGGATATACAGCCAGCCGTCCTGCTGCTTGAGGATGCGGTTGCGCTCGATCCAGCCGTGGTGGATGTATTGCACGGTGTCGAACAGGACAAACAGATCGGTGTGCTTGATCAGGCTGAAGTAGCCTAGGTAAGGAAAGAAGTAGGGCTGCATGATGGCGGTTCGTTTCACGTCGGCTGCCTCGTTGGCCGAACTGGAGTCTCCTCCCGACTCCCGGGTACTACTCCCGAATGGTGCGAAAGATATTGCGAAATGTTTCCAGGTGGGGCGGAAGCGCCCGGAAGGGCGCCGGGGGCAGGCTGAGAAATGGGCACGCTTCCGCCAGCCCTGACCTGCGAGCGGGCTGCCGCAGTGTCTGGATAGCGCCTTTGCAGGAGTCACCGCTGCGCCGGGCTGTGCCGGCGTCGAGGGAGGTGATTGCCCCCACTATAGGTCGCGCAAGGCGTCACGCAAGCGAGTTCAGCAGCTCTCGCTTATGGGGAAACATTCGCCAGACACTGCCAGAGGCAACTGTCAGTTCCGTGACAGTCGATATCCCGCCGCGCTGACTAGACTGCGCCATCGAACAACAACGAAGAGGCTACCGACCATGCACGCCGCTCATCCGCTGCCCACCGTGAACGTCAAGGACCAGGTCTCCGCCGCCGAATGGCAGACCCGCGTCGACCTCGCCGCCTGTTACCGACTGATCGCCCTGCAGGGCTGGGACGACCTGATCTTCACCCATATCTCGGCCAAGGTCCCCGGCACCGAGGACTTCCTGATCAACCCCTACGGCATGATGTTCCACGAGATCACCGCGTCGAGCCTGGTGAAGGTGGATGCCTCGGGCAAGAAGCTGATGGACAGCCCTTACGACATCAACCCGGCCGGCTACACCATCCACAGCGCCATCCACGATGTCCGTCACGACGTCGCCTGCGTCCTGCACACCCACACCGCCGCCGGTATCGCGGTGTCGGCGCAGAAGCAGGGCCTGCTGCCGATCTCCCAGCAGTCGTTGTTCGTCCTCTCCAGCCTGGCCTATCACGGCTACGAGGGCGTGGCGCTGAACCATGACGAGAAGGCGCGCCTGCAGGCTGACCTGGGCGAAGCCAACTTCATGATCCTGCCCAACCATGGCCTGCTGACCTGCTCCGCGACCATCGCCGACACCTTCCTGATGATGTTCACCCTGCAGCGCGCCTGTGAGATCCAGGTGCTGGCCCAGGGCGGCGGCGCTGAGCTGATCATGATTCCGCAGCAGATCCTCGATGGCGCCCGTGCCATGGCCGCTGCCGTGACCAAGAGCAAGCAGGGCATGGGCGGTGCGCTGGCGTGGCCGGCGCTGCTGCGCAAGCTTGACCTGCAGAACCCCGGCTACCGCGATTGATGGCGCAGGCCGGCATCGCCCTGCGCGACTGGCGCGCGCAGGGCAGCGACTTCACCTTCCGTGGGCACGCCATACGCTACTGGAGCGCCGGCAGCGGTGCTCCGCTGTTGTTGATCCACGGATTCCCCACGGCATCCTGGGACTGGCATTTGCTCTGGCAGCCACTGGCCGAGCGCTACCGGGTTATCGCCTGCGACATGCTCGGCTTCGGCGACTCTGCCAAACCCAGGGGCCACGATTACCGCATCCTCGAACAGGCCGACCTGCAGCAGGTGTTGCTGGAGCACCTGGGCGTGCGCGAGCCGGTCCACCTGCTGGTGCACGACTACGGCAACAGCGTCGGCCAGGAGCTGCTGGCGCGGCACGAGGAGGGCGCTTTCAAGCTGGCTTCGCTGGCCTTCCTCAATGGCGGGCTGTTCCCTGAGACCCATCGCGCGGTGCTCTCGCAGAAGCTGCTGCTCAGCCCGCTCGGTTCGCTGTTCGGCCGGTTGTTCGACCGCCGGCGCCTGGCGCAGAACTTCGCCAAGGTATTCGGTCCGCAGACCCAGCCCTCCGAAGCGGAGCTCGATGCGTTCTGGGAGCTGATCCGCCACAACGACGGGCCGCGCGTCATGCACCGGCTGATCCACTACATCCTCGACCGTCGCCAGCACCGTGAGCGCTGGGTCGCTGCGATGCAGCGCACGGCAGTGCCGCTGCGCCTGATCGATGGCCCGGAGGACCCCATCTCCGGCGCGCACATGGTGGTGCGCTACCGCGAGTTGATTCCGCGGCCGGACACCGTCGAACTGCCTGGCATCGGCCACTACCCGCAGGTCGAGGCACCGGAGCAGGTGCTACGGCACTACCTGGCATTCCGACAGGAACGAGCGCCATAGGTACGGACCGATCTGTCTGCAAATTAGGAACTGGCTGATAGATCGGCTCTGAGTGGCAGCGGTAGCTTCCCCGGTTTTGTTCTGCCAGAGGTCGCCGCCATGTCACTCAGAGCCGTCATTCCCGTCCGCCAGCCGCAGGGTTCGCTGCTGTATCGGGCGCTGCTGCACCTGCGCCGGGATTTCGTCTTCGTGGCCATTCCCGTGCTGCTGGTGCTGTTTGGCGCCTGCGGAGCCGGTGGCTACTACGCCTGGCTCACGCAGGACTGGGTGCCCGCCGCCCTGGGCGGTCTGGCACTGTTGCCGGCCTTCGGCCTCATGCTGTTCTGGAGCGAGTACGACTGGTGGCTGTTCAAGCTCGGCCCGCGCGATGACCTGAACATGCCGATGCGCTGACGGATCATCCCCTGGCCTTATCGAGCACCATTCAGCCTTGGTCGTCTTGGTTGTGACCGGATCGTGACTGCCGGACACTCCAGAAAAAATCATCCTGCCTGGAGCCCCAATCATGAGTGATGCCCTGCGTTTCGACGGAAAAGTCGTGATCGTAACCGGAGCCGGCGGCGGTATCGGCCGCGCCCATGCCCTGCTGTTCGCCAAGCACGGCGCCAAGGTAGTGGTGAACGACCTGGGTGGCAGCACTCACGGTGAAGGCGCCAACGCCTCGGCGGCCGACCGTGTGGTCGCCGAAATCCGCGAGGCCGGTGGCACCGCGATTGCCAACCACGACTCGGTGACCGACGGCGAGAAGATTGTCCGTCAGGCAGTCGAGGAATTCGGCCGTATCGATGTGGTGGTGAACAACGCCGGCATCCTGCGCGACAAGACCTTCCACAAGATGGACGATGCCGACTGGGACCTGGTCTACAAGGTCCACGTCGAAGGCGCCTACAAGGTGACCCGTGCGGCCTGGCCGTTCATGCGCGAGCAGGGCTACGGCCGGGTGATCTTCACCTCGTCCACCTCCGGCATCTACGGCAACTTCGGCCAGAGCAACTACGGCATGGCCAAGCTGGGCCTCTACGGCCTGACCCGCAACCTGGCCATCGAAGGGCGCAAGAACAATATCTTCGTCAACGCCATCGCCCCCACTGGCGGCACCCGCATGACCGAGGGCCTGATCCCGCCGCAGGTGTTCGAGGCGCTCAAGCCGGAACTGGTCAGCCCGCTGGTGGTGTACCTGGGCAGCGAGGCCTGTCAGGAAACCTCCGGCCTGTTCGAAGTGGGCGGTGGCTGGATCGGCAAGGTGCGCTGGGAGCGCAGCCTGGGCGTGGGCTTCGATCCGCGCGAGGGGTTCAGCGTCGAAGACGTGGCCGCCAACTTCGCGCAGATCTGCGACTTCGAGAATGCGGTGCATCCCAAGGACAACGTCGAGGCTCTGCGCGAGATGATGGCCAACCTGCAGAAATACGCCGGTTGATCCTGCCAGCCTGACCGGCGGAACGGCCAGCGGGGCTGTTCCACGGCGGTGAACGCAGTAAGGTGAAAGGGCCGGCTCAATGCCGGCCCTTCGCTTTTCAGCTTCCAGGCCCGAGGAGTTCGCGATGAGCGTGATAATCCAGAAGAACGGTGCGGTGACCA
This sequence comes from Pseudomonas sp. GD03903, assembly GCF_029840045.1. Taxonomy (NCBI): domain Bacteria; kingdom Pseudomonadati; phylum Pseudomonadota; class Gammaproteobacteria; order Pseudomonadales; family Pseudomonadaceae; genus Pseudomonas; species Pseudomonas sp. GD03903. Next base: position 174,088 of record NZ_JAOCBT010000003.1, read on the forward strand.
CCCTGGTCATCGCCCGCCCTGCGGTGCGTAACGCCGTGGACCTGCCGACCGCCCAGGCGCTGGCCGATGCCCTGCGCGAATTCGAGCAGGACGAGGAGGCCCGTGTCGCGGTGTTGACCGGCGCCGGCGGGACTTTTTGCGCTGGCGCCGATCTCGCGGCGCTGGCCGAAGACGGCGAGCGGCGCAATCGCCTGGAAACCGAAGGCGACGCGCCGATGGGGCCGAGCCGGATGCAGTTGTCCAAGCCGCTGATCGCCGCCATCGAGGGCTACGCCGTGGCTGGGGGGCTGGAGCTGGCGTTGCTGGCGGACCTGCGGGTAATGGCCGAGGACGCGGTATGCGGAGTGTTCTGCCGGCGCTTCGGTGTGCCGCTGATTGACGGTGGCACCGTGCGTTTGCCGCGCATTGTCGGCCAGGGGCGGGCGCTGGACCTGATTCTTACCGGCCGCCCAGTGGGCGCCCAGGAAGCCTTCGCCATGGGCCTGGCCAACCGCGTGGTGGCCAGCGGCACGGCGCTGGAAGCGGCGGAAGAACTGGCGCGGGAGATTGCCGAGTTTCCTCAGCGCTGCATGCTCGCCGACCGGGCGAGCGTGTTCGCCCAGTGGGAACTGTCATTCGATGTGGCGCTGGCCAACGAGTTCCAGGGCGGGATGGCAGTGATCGAGAGTGGCGAGACGGTGAAAGGAGCGAAGCGTTTTGCCGGTGGGCAAGGGCGGCACGGGGAGTTCTGATACGGATGCTGACTGTAGGAGCGAGCTTGCTCGCGAACCCGGTCAGCGTTGGCGCTGCCGGTAAATCCGTTCGCGAGCAAGCTCGCTCCTACAGGTGGGGTGCAGGGCGGGGCGATCGCTCTCCCTGCTTCTCGATCAATCGCGCTCGATGATCACGTAGGTCTTGCGCGTGGTTTCCTGGATGTCCCAGATGCCCAGGCTGTTCTGCGGCAGCAGGAAGGCGTCGCCGGCCTGGAAGGCGATCGGCTCGCCGCCGTCCGGGGTGAAGGTGCCGCGGCCGGAGATGAAGTGGCAGAACTCCTGCTCGACGATCTGCCGGCGCCAGCGGCCGGGGGTGCATTCCCAGATGCCGGTCTCGACGCCGTCGGGACGCTCGATGGATTCCACGCGAGTCTCGGAAATCGGCTCGCCCAGGGGCACGGCCACCGGGTTGGCTTCACCGAGTTCGGCGTGCAGGGTGTTCTTCAGGTGGGTCAGTTTCATACGGGGCTCCAGTGGGGGCTCGTTGTTCAGAGGAAAATCGGCGCTTCAGCCGACCTTCCAGGTCATCAGGTTTTCCATGCTGGCGGCGACCTTCTCCGCCAAGCGGCGGCGCCAGGGCGCGCTGTTCGGGTTGGCCAGCACATCGTCCTCATGCACGAAGCTGCGGATGATGGCGTTGTAGCCCAGCCAGCGGCAGGGTTCCGGTTCCCAGCCGCGCAGGCCGTCCTGCACGCTGCGATCGTTGATGACCCAGGGCTGGCGGGTGAGGGCGCTGTCCTGGCCGAGGATCAGGTCGGCCAGCGTGCGGCCGCCCAGGTTGGTAGCGCCGACGCCTTCACCGCCGTAGCCGCCGGCGAGGGCGATGCCGTTGCGGCGGTCGACCAGCATGTGCGGGTGGAAGCGCCGCGACATGCCCAGGTTGCCGCCCCAGGTGTGGGTGATGCGCACGTCCTTCAATTGCGGGAACAGTTCGCTGAACAGGTAGCGGCGCAGCTCCACTTCATCATCGGTCAGGCTGAAGTCGTTGCGCAGCTTGCCGCCGAAGCGGTAGCCGCCACGGGCGCCGAACGCCAGGCGGTTATCCGGGGTGCGCTGGCCGTAGGTGACCTGGCGGCTGAATTCGCTGAACGCCTGGCCCTTGTCCAGGCCGATCTCCGCCCAGACCGATTCGGGCAGCGGCTCGGTGGCCACCAGCAGGCTCTGCACCGGTAGCTGGTAGTTGCCCAGCGGCGGCAGGTCGGCGGCATAGCCTTCGATGGCCGGCACCACCCATTGCGCTTTCAGTTCGCCCTGTTCGGTGCGCAGCAGACCCGGTGCCCAGTGGGTGACCCGGCTCTTTTCGAAGATCGGCGTGCCCTGGCGCTCGACCGCACGGGCCAGGCCGCGAACCAGCTTGGCCGGATCGATGGTGGCGCAGTGCGGGGTGTGGATGGCGCCCAGCGCACTGGGAATGCGCAGTTGTTCGGCCAGTTCGCTCTTGCTCAGCCAGCGGTAGTCGTCCTCGGTCAGGCCTTCGCTGTGCAGGTGCTTGAGGTAATCGCGCAGGCGGGTTTCCTGCTCCGGGTAGCGCGCGGCGGTGTAGAGCACGCCAGCCTTGCGGTAGTCGCAATCGATGCCTTCGCGATCGAGCACGCGGGCCACTTCATCGGGGATGTCGTGCAGCAGGTCGTAGGACGCGCGGCGCTGCTCGGGCGACAGGCCGGCAAGCAGGCGGTCTTCGCCGAGCATGTTGCCCATCAGCCAGCCGCCGTTGCGACCGGAGGCGCCGAAGCCGGCGGTTTCTGCCTCGACGATGGCGATCTTCAGCTGCGGTGCGCGCAGCTTCAGGTAGTAGGCGGTCCACAGGCCGGTGTAACCGGCGCCGGCGATGGCCACATCGACGTCCAGGGTGCCCTGCAGGGATGACCGCGGGACGAGATCATCGTCCAGTTGGTTCATCCACAGACTGATATGACGCCATGCCGACATAGACGACTCCAAAAGGAAGAAGGGGGAATGTCGGCAAGCCTAGATTTGGCGCGGGGTTCTGTCGTGCGCGCGGGTACGCGAGGATTGCTCGCGTACCCGCCGGCAGGGGCGGGTCAGGCCGGTTCCTGCTCTTCGCGCAGGCGCTTCAGGTACTCGCGGGGGGACTGGCCGGTCTGCTGGCGGAAGCAGCGGTAGAAGGCCGAGAGCGAGTTGAAGCCGGCGGAGAACGCCAGCTCGTCGATGCGTGAGGGCAGCGGCGGGCGCAGCTGGCTGAGCAGGTGGGTCAGGCGCGTCTGGTTGACGTACTGGTAGAAGCTCAGGCCCATCACCTGGTTGAGCAGGTAGGAAATCTGGTTGCGGGTGTAGCCCGTGGCGGTGGCCACCTGGGTCAGGTCCAGGTCCGGCGCCAGGTATGGCTGGCTCTTGCTGAAATAGTCTTCCAGGTCGCTGGCCAACTGGCTGAGCTGCCGCGGCGAGAGGCCCAGGCGGCTGGTGGCCGGTCGCGGGTCGATGGCCTGCGGGCGGTTTTCGCTGCCTTCGCGCACGACCGAGGCGTACTCGTTGATGCGCCAGATCAGCCCGTCGCGCACGGTGATCGCTTCGCTGGAGTGGAAGGTTGCCAGGCGGCCGCTGAGGGTTACCGCGATACGGTACTGGATGAACGCGGTGTCGCCGTCCACGCGGATGCGGTCGATGTGGTCGAGGAACTCTTCCGGGCGGCTGGGCATGGTGCCCTGCACGTAGTCGCGCAGGTCGGTATAGCCCAGCGTGCGGTTCTGGAAGAAGTCGTTGTACTGCACCTGCGGGTGATACAGCGCGAGCACCGCTTCGAGGTCGCGGTGCTTCCAGCACTGGTGGTAGCGCAACACGACCTCGCGGGTCTGCTCGGTCAGGTGGCTGTCGGTCGGGCGTTGGTCGATGGCATGCATAGGGGGCTAAGGATGCCCCAGACCGCGCTTCTCGGGTAGTGGCAAAGCAGTTGTCAGGCGCACGGCACTATCCATCGTCTCGATGATCCGTCATCGCCTGCACCAATATCGCCCGCCAGAGCCCATGGCAGAGGGGGGATTCACTCTTTCGGGCGACACGCCAAATACCACCTTGGAGCGCTTACTCCCCGTCAGGTCGCTCAGTAGGGTAAGGCCACCTAGACACCGTCAGGAGAGCCGCATGACAACAAAAACAAGGCGCGGATTCTTCCAACCGCAACTTCTCGCCACTGCTGTCGCCCTGGGATGCGCCACCCAGGCTCAGGCAATCAACTTCAACATCGGGGAGATCGAAGGGCAGTTCGATTCCAGTCTGTCCGTGGGGGCCAGCTGGAGTACCCAGAGTCCGAAGGAAGATCTGATCGGTGCCGCCAACGGCGGCCACGGCATGACCCAGACCAACGACGATGGCCGGCAGAACTTCCGCAAGGGCCACACCTTCTCGAAGATCTTCAAGGGTATTCACGACCTCGAGCTGAAGTACGGGGACTTCGGCGTATTCACCCGGGGCAAGTACTGGTATGACTTCCGCCTGAAGGACGAAAGCGTTGCCTTCAAGGACCTGTCCGACGACGGCCGCAAGGAAGGCGCCAAGTCTTCCGGCGCGCAACTGCTCGATGCCTTCGGCTACTACAACTACTCCATCGCCGACCTGCCGGGCACCGTGCGCCTGGGCAAGCAGGTGGTGAGCTGGGGTGAAAGTACCTTCATCGGCAACAGCATCAACACCATCAACCCCATCGACGTCTCCGCCTTCCGCCGCCCTGGTTCGGAAATCAAGGAAGGCCTGATCCCGGTGAACATGGTGTACCTGTCGCAGAGCGTCACCGACGCGCTCTCCGTCGAGGGCTTCTACCAGCTGGAGTGGGACCAGACGGTGCTCGACAACTGCGGCACGTTCTTCTCCACCACCGACGTCGCCGCCGATGGTTGCAACACCAACTACAACATCCTCGACCCGGCCACGATCAATACGCTGAACTCCCCGGGGATCCACTCGCTGCTCGACTCCATGGGCGTTACCGTCACCCAGGAGGGCCTGATGGTGCCGCGCGGCGCAGACCGCGACGCCCGTGATTCCGGCCAGTGGGGCCTGGCCCTGCGCTGGCTGGGCGACGATGTGGAATATGGCGCCTACGCCATGAACTACCACAGCCGCACGCCCATCGTGAGCATGCAGAACGCCGGCCGCTCCGACATCATCAATGCCCTGCGCGTGTCGGCGCTGGCGCAGCCGATCCTGCTGGGGCGCGGCAGCTACTTCCTCGAGTACCCCGAGGACATCCGCCTGTACGGCCTGAGCTTCTCCACCACCCTGCCCACCGGCACCGCGTGGAACGGCGAGATCAGCTACCGGCCGAACATGCCGCTGCAGCTCAACACCACCGACCTGACCCCGCTGCTCGCCACCACCGTGGCCGGTGGGTTCGCCAGCGGTGGCGTGGCCGGCGCGCTGGCCGAGGCCAACCAGGTCAGCCACGGCTATGTGCGCAAGGAAGTGACCCAGGCGCAGACCACCTTCACCCACTTCTTCGACCAGACCATGGGCGCGGACCGCGTCACCCTGGTGGGCGAAGTCGGCGTGACCTACGTCGGCGGCATGAGCAACGAAGTCGGCGAGCGCTACGGTCGCGACTCGGTCTATGGGGTGCCGGAGAACGCCACGGCGCGCAACGAATACGGCAGCGGCGGCTTCTACACCTCGTCGTCCTGGGGTTACCGCGCCCGCGCCATCTGGGACTACAACAACGTCTTCGCCGGGGTGAACCTCAAGCCGAACATCGCCTGGTCCCACGACGTGAACGGCTACGGCCCGGTCTTCAACGAAGGCAGCAAGGCCGCCAGCGTCGGTATCGATGCTGACTACCAGAACACCTACACCGCGAGCCTGAACTACACGAACTTCTTCGGCGGCGACTACAACACCATCGTCGACCGGGACTTCCTCTCGCTCAGCTTCGGCGTGAACTTCTGACCTGCCTGCTCAAGGAATCGACATGAGAACGACAAGAATCCTCCAATGCGGCGCGCTGGCCCTGAGCCTGCTGTCCTGCGGCGTGATGGCCGCGGTGTCCGCCGACGAAGTGGCCAAGCTGGGCACCAGCCTCACGCCCATGGGCTCGCAGAAGGAAGGCAACGCCGACGGCAGCATTCCGGCCTGGACCGGCGGCATTTCCCGCACCGCCGGCAAGCTCGACGCCAAGGGCTTCCTCTCCAACCCGTTCGCCGACGAGAAGCCGCTGTTCACCATCACCGCGCAGAACGCCGACCAGTACAAGGACAAGCTCTCCGCCGGCCAACTGGCGATGTTCAAGCGCTACCCGGATACCTACAGGATTCCGGTGTACAAGACCCACCGTACCTTCGCGCTGCCCGACGACATCTACGCCGCGATCAAGCGCAGCGCCGAATTCGTCCAGCCGATCAACGATGGCAATGGCCTGGAGAACTTCGAGAAGAGTCGCTACTACGCCTTCCCGCTGCCCAAGAACGGCGTGCAGGCGCTGTGGAACCACCTGACCCGCTACCACGGCGGCAACATTTCCCGCTCGGTGGTGCAGGTCGTGCCGCAGACCAACGGCAGCTACACGCCGATCCGTTTCGAGGAATCGATCGCGGTGCCGCAGAACATGGGTGACCAGGATGTCAGCAAGACCGGCAACATCCTCACCTACTTCAAGCAGCAGGTAACGGCCCCGGCGCGCCTCGCCGGTAACGTCCTGCTGGTGCACGAAACCCTGGACCAGGTGAAGGAGCCGCGCCTGGCGTGGATCTACAACGCCGGCCAGCGCCGCGTGCGCCGCGCCCCGCAGGTGGCCTACGACGGCCCGGGCACCGCCTCGGACGGCCTGCGCACCTCGGACAACTACGACATGTTCTCCGGTGCACCGGACCGTTACGACTGGAAACTGGTCGGCAAGCGCGAGATGTACATCCCGTACAACAGCTACCGCCTGAACTCGCCGGAGCTCAAGTACGACGACATCGTCAAACCGGGGCACATCAACCAGGACCTGACCCGTTACGAACTGCACCGCGTGTGGGAAGTGGTCGGTACCCTGAAGTCCGGTGAACGCAACATCTACGGCCAGCGTCACTTCTACCTCGACGAGGACAGCTGGCAGATCGCCGTGTCCGAGCTGTATGACGGCCGTGGCCAGCTGTGGCGCGTTGGCGAAGGCCACGAGATGACCTTCTACACCGAACTCGCCACCGGCTATGCCGCCGAATCGCTGTACGACATCCTCGCCGGCCGCTACGTGACCTTCGGCCTGAACAACGAGGAGAAGCGCGGCTACCAGTTCGGCCAGAAAGCCAGCATGGCCGATTTCACCCCGGCGGCACTGCGCAACACCGGCGTCCGCTGAAGCAACACCCCGCTCCTTGGCCCCGGCATCCCGCGTGGATGCCGGGTTTCTTTTTTTCTGCGCAGCCTCTATTTCGGGCCTGAGGGCGGCTTGCTCTATACCGCCCCATGAATCTGGCTGATGGTCCTTTGCCCACTCCGCCCAGGGGCATAGTCTGGCCCGCAAATGGCCGGAAGAAGCCCATGTCGACAATCGCCCTGCACAGTCTTACAGAGCACGGTGCGGCGCTGCCTCGCCTGCCCCGCCAGCACCTGCCCCGCGAGCGGCTGCATGCCAGCCTCAGCGCCACCGAATGTCGCCTGCGCCTGCTGGTGGCGCCGCCCGGTTGCGGCAAGACGGTGCTGATGAGCGAATGCGCGCGCTTGGCGCCGACCGGTACCCGCGTGGTCTGGCTGGGCCTGGGGGGGCGGCCGCTGGCCCCCGAACAATTCTGCGAACGGCTGGGCGAGGCGCTGGGTGTGCCCTGGTCCGGCGAAGCGGCGCTGGCGGCCTGGCTGGAAAACGCCAGCGAGCCAGTCTGGTTGATGCTCGACGACTATCCCCGTGCGCCCAGCCCGGCCCTCGACGACTGCTTCGACCGCCTGCTCGCCGTGGCCTCGCCGCAGATCGGCTGGTGGCTGGCCAGCCGCCGTCGCCCGGCCTGCAACCTCACCCGTCTGCTGCTCGAAGGCGAGCTGCTGGAACTGGGTGCCAGCAGCCTGGCGCTGAGCCAGTGCGAGCTGGACGTCTATCTGCAGATCGCCGGCCTGGAGTGGCCCCAGGCCCAGCGTCAGGCCCTGCAGGACGCCACCCATGGCTGGTTCGCCGGTGTGCGTCTGCGCCTGCTCAGCCTTGGCAGCGATCCCATTGCGCCCTGCGCCACCCAGGTGGCCGAGACCGGTAACGGCCTGCTGCAGGACTACTTGCAACGCGAAGTCCTGGCGAGCCTGCCGGCCGAACTGGCGGAAACCCTCTGCGGCCTGGCGCAGATCGCCCGCTTCAACCGCGAACTGTGCGATTACCTGTTCGATGAGCCCGGCCTGGGGCTGGATGGCCTGCAGTCCTGGGGCGTGCTGATCGAAGCGGTGGACAACACCCAGCACTGGTTCCAGGTGGCGCCCATGGTTGCCGCAGCGCTGGCGAGCCTGTCGCGCTGGCCGGCGGCGACCCTGCACCGGCGCGCCTGCCAGTGGTTCACCCAGTGCGGGGAAATCCATTCGGCGTTCGAACATTCCCTGTACGCCGAGCAGCCGGATGTTTCCGCCAGCCTGCTGCAACGCCTGACCGAGGAACAACTGCTGCACGGACGCAACGTCGAGCGCGTCTTGCAACTGCGCGAGTCGCTGCCCGCGGAGCTGCTGTGCAGCACCCCGCGCCTGCTCATCCTCAATGCCTGGACCCTGCTGTTCGTTGGCCGCCTGGACGATGTGGAAGCGCTGCTGACCGGCTTCGATCGCTTCCTGCCGATGCCTGGCGAGCACCGTCAGCGTGCCCTGATTGCCCAGTGGCAAGGGCTAAACGGCATGCTCACCCATGCGCGCGGCCTGCCCGGCTCCCGCGAGCAACTGCGCGAGGCGCTGGCGCACCTGCCCGAGGACGCCTGGGCGCAGACCCTGATCTGTCTCTCCGCGTTGACCCAGCAGGCCCAGGCCGAGGGCCGCCTGGCCGAGGCTCGGCTGATCAACCGCGAGGCGCTGCGCCGCGCGCGCCTGCAAGGCAGCACCACCTTCGAAGCGCTGCTGGAGCTGGACCGCGCCCAGTGGCTGGAGCAGCGCGGCGAACTGCAGCGTGCCGATGCATTGCTGGCGCGGGTGCAGGAATACCTCGACGAGATGCGCATTACCTGCAATGCCATGGCCGGCCGCGTCGCCCTGCGCCGGGGCTGGCTGTGCCTGCGCCAGGGGCGTGACGAGGAGGCCCGCGAACTGTTCATCGCCGGACTGAACGAAACCCGGCGCAGCCACGACCCGAGCTCGATCTACGGCTTCACCGGCATGGCCTGGCTCGACGCGCTGGACGGCGACACCGATGGCGCCTTCAGCCGCCTGCTGGAAGTCGAGCGGCTGATGCAGCTGCAACATGTGCCGGAACCGATCTACCGGGGCCCGCTGCTGCTCGCCAGCGGCGCGCTGAATCTGCGCCAGAACCGCGCGGGGCCGGCGCGGGAAGTCCTTCAGCGCGTGGCTTCGCGCTATCGCGCCGACTGCCTGAGCCCACCGGCGGCGGCGCCGGATCAGATCCTGCGGGTGGAACATCACCTGGCGCTGGCGGAGCTCTACGACGGCGACGTGGAGGCCGCCCTGCAGCGCTTGCAGGCGATGCTCCCGGACCTGCTGCGCCAGGGCCGCAACACCCTGGCCTGTGACGTCTGGCTGGCACTGGCCGAGGCACACTTCATCGCCGGCAGCCTGGACGAGGCGCGCTGCGCGCTGGACGAAGGCGTCGCGCTGGCGCAGCGCTTCGGGCTGCTTTCCACTCTGCGCGATACCCAGCGCCGCCAACCCGGCCTGTTCGGCCTGCGTCCGCATGCCGGGGAAATGGCTCCGCACAGCCTGCTGAGCCTGCGCGAACTCTCGGTGCTGGAGTTGATCGCCCGAGGCTGCTCCAACCTGGAGATCGGCGAGCGGCTGTACATCTCCCTGCACACGGTGAAGACCCACGCGCGGCGGATCAACGGCAAGCTTGGTGTGGAGCGGCGCACCCAGGCAGTGGCGCGGGCAAAGGAGCTTGGGCTGCTGAAGGTTTGAGTTGGCGCGCTAGTGCAGCGCCTTGGGCGGCACGCTGATCTCGGCCAGGCGCTGGGCCAGGCGCATCTGCTCGGCGGCATCGTCGCTGAGCAGCATGGCGCGTTCGAGGTCGTAGCGTTCCGCCTGCGGGCAATCCAGCACGTGGTAGAGATCGGCGCGGGCGAGGTGATCGCTGGCGCTGGGAGGCCCGAGTTCCAGTACACGCTGGGCATCCTTCAGGGCCGCCAGCGGCTCCCCGGCAGCCAGGTGCAATTGGCGCAGGTTGCGCGACAGGCGCTGCAGCATGTCGGCGGCGCTGGCGGTGCGCAGGTGCGCGGCGGACAGTTCGACGTTGGCGCCCATCTGGTGTGCCAGCAGGTCGCGGCAGTCGCGGGTGTAGAGGCGGCGGCCGGTGGCGGGGTCGAGCAGGTGGTCGGCGCCGGGCACGCGCAGCAGGAAGCGTCCGGGGAAATTCACCCCGACCAGGGTAATGCCGTTGCGCCGTGCCATTTCCAGGGCGATCAGCGCCAGTGACAGCGGCTGCCCGTGGCGCCGCTGCAGTACCTGCGGGAGCAGGGCGGCGCGGGGATGCAAGGGGTACTCGTCGTCCTCGGCGAAGCCCAGCTCGCTCAGCCGGCGCAGCAGGAACTGCGCGCGCTCCGCATCGCCGCTGCCCTGGGGCAGGGCCACCGCGACCTGGTGCGCGAGCGAGTCGAACAACCGCTGCGCCTGATCCGGAGACAGGTGCGGTTCGTGCTCGGCGGCGATCCACAGGGCCGCCTCGAACAGGGCGGGTGGGTCCTGGGCAAGACAGGCAAGGCAGGCTTGACGCGGGTCCATGGCGTTCTCCGGCTGACCCTGCGGTTGTAACCGGAGCGCCGGGCACTCGTCCAGTGGTGCGGTCGTCGCCCCTGAAGGTGAGATGACAGGCGCTGCCTATACTTGAGAGGGTTCGCTGACAGAACGCTGTCCACCCCCAGCAAGGGAGCGCCGCCATGTTCGACATGATGGAAGCCACCCGGCTCGAGTCGCTGCATCTCTTCCAGGACCCGGCCACGGGACTCAAGGCCATCATCGCCATCCACAATTCACGGCTCGGGCCAGCGCTGGGCGGCTGCCGCTACCTGCCTTACCCCAGCTACGACGCCGCGCTGCGCGATGCCGCCCGCCTGGCCCAGGGCATGAGCTACAAGGCGGCGCTGGCCGGCCTGCGCCAGGGCGGCGGCAAGGCGGTCATCCTGCGCGCACCGCACGTGAACAATCGCGGTGAGCTGTTCGAGGCCTTCGGCCGCTTCATCGACTCCCTCGGCGGCGCCTACATCACAGCGGTGGACAGCGGTACGTCCAGCGCCGATATGGACTGCATCGCCCAGTTCACCCGCCACGTCACCAGTACCACCAGTGGCGGCGATCCCTCTCCGCATACCGCTCTGGGTGTGTTCGCCGGCATCCGCGCCAGCGCCCAGGCGCGCCTGGGCAGCGATGACCTGGATGGTCTGCGTGTGGCGATCCAGGGGCTGGGTAACGTGGGATACGCGCTGGCCGAACATCTGTCGGCGGCGGGCGCGGAATTGCTGGTCAGCGATATCGATGCGGGAAAGGTGCAGCTGGCGGTGGAGCAACTGGGCGCGCGGCCGGTGCCCAACGAGGCACTGCTCACCACGCCGTGCGACATCCTCGCGCCCTGTGGCCTGGGTGGCGTGCTGACGTCACCGGTGGTCGGCCATCTGCGTTGTGCCGCGGTGGCGGGGGCGGCCAACAATCAACTGGCTCACCCCGAGGTGGCCGATGAGCTGGAGGGAAGGGGCATCCTCTATGCGCCGGATTACGTGATCAACTCGGGTGGGCTGATCTACGTCGCCTTGCAGCACCAGGGGCAAGCCCTGCCGATCATCACCGCACACCTGTCGCGCATTGCCGAACGCCTGACCGAAGTCTATGCCCACGCCCAGGCCGATCACCTGTCGCCAGCGCGGGTTGCCGACAAGCTGGCGGAGCGGATTCTCTACGGGGAATATTCGGGCCACTGAGGGCCATTGGAACCCCAGCGCAAAACCGAACCTGCAGGAGCGAGCTTGCTCGCGAACCGGGACTCGCCCGCGGCTCGCCGACGAGCAAGCTCGCTCCTACCGAAACGCTTGCCCATCACGCCTCGGCGGAGGACTCGCTGAAGATCTCGCTCAGCGCATCGGGCTGGTTCTTGAAGGCGCGGGCAAAGGCGTCGCGGTTCCTGGCCATGAAGATGCCGATCTCCTCGAGCTGATCCTCCTTCAGCGAAGGCACCGCCTTCTGCAGCACGTCGGCCAGCGTTTCCGCCAGCTCCAGCATCTTGTCGTGCCGGTCGGCTTCTGCCTTATCCATGAACAGGCGCTCCGGATCGCGGCTGCTGCGGTACACCACTTCGACGGCCATTCATCACCTCTGTGCCTTCTCTTTGATTGGGGAGTTCGAAATAACTGTTTATTTATACAGTAAAACGATTGCGCAGTGCTACTACCGCGGTGTGAATCATTGCCGCAAGCGTAGACGCAGGAGAAGGAGGTGCTTGCATCAGGCCACTATCGGGTGTGGCCCAAAGCAGTGCGCGCGCCCTGTTGGCGCGCGCGATGGAACCACGTGACTGACGCAATGAAACGTCAGTCAGATGGCTCTGTAGGAAGGAGTTCTTGCGAAGAGTGGCTTCAGGACGCGATCGGCAGGCCGTTTTCGCCGCGCGTCATCGCGGCGAGCAGCTGCGGCGCTGTGCCGCCTTGCTCGATGGCGATGCCGAAACGGATGCTCTGGATGAAGCGCTGCAACTGTTCCGGGTCCTGCAACTGGGTGTTGCGGATCAGGCGGCGCGCGGCCACACCGGCCTCGGTGGAGAGGGTCAGGACAATGCTGCCGTCGGGCCGTTCAAGGCTGAAATTGACGCGGTATTGGTCCTGGAAGGCGTCTGTCAGCTTCTGAAAGGGACTTTCCATCACTCATTCTTGCCTGTTTTGTGGCATGCCCCTGAATGGACTCGGGGCTGGCCGAAAAAGTTCGCAGTCATATTCGCGCAGTCGATCTGTGCCATGACTGCGCAAGATCAATGGCGTAGCACTTGCAGGCTTCACGCCAATCAAGCCTTGTGACGCGGAGAACCGACGAATGAAACAGAACTGGGCCGAGCGCCTGAGCGAGCGGATGCACGGCTGTGCCGAGTCTCTGGGCAACCTGCTGGTGGAAGGCTTCCACTACCTGGCGCTGTTCGCCATCGGCGGCACGGTGTTCTGGTCGGCGGCGGTGGCCTTCGGCGAGATGGTCGGCAAGGGACACGCGAGCATCGACGACATCCTGCTGCTGTTCATCTACCTCGAACTGGGCGCCATGGTCGGCATCTACTTCAAGACCAACCACATGCCGGTGCGCTTCCTGATCTATGTGGCGATGACCGCGCTGACCCGCCTGATGATCGCCGACATCCAGCACAACCATGTGCCCGACGACGGCATCATCCTGGTTTCGGTGGCGCTGTTGCTGCTGGCGCTGGCGATCCTGGTGGTGCGCTATGCGTCTTCGCGTTTTCCTTCGCCGAGCTCCACGCAACGGGGCGGCGGCGAACGCGACCTGATCAGCGACGACGAGCGCTGATCGCCCGCGAGCTTTGATCCAGAGCCGCCGTTCAGGCGATGGATGCACTACCATCGGTGCATCCGCCGCCTGAGAAGACGACTCCATGAAGGGATGGAAGCTGTTCGCACCCCTGCTGATCCTGGTGATCATCGCCGTTACCCTGTACCTGCGCCTGCACACCCAGCCGTTGCTGCTGCAGGGTGAAGCAGACGCCACCAATGTCATCGTCGCCTCCAAGGCCAAGGGCCGGGTCGAAGTACTGCATGTGCGGCGTGGCGACGACGTGAAGCAGGGCCAACTGCTGATCACCCTGAGCAGCCCGGAGCTGCAGGCCCAGCTGGACTCACTGCGCGCCGCACGCAACCAGGTGCAGGCCAATCTCGACGAATCTCTCCATGGAACCCGCGAGGAAACCCTGCGCGCCCTGCAGGCCAGCCTGTCCCAGGCCCAGGCTGAATTGCGCAATGCCGAGCTGGAGTACCAGCGCAACGAGGAACTGGCCGGCCGTGGCTTCGTTTCCCAGGCGCAGATGGACCTGTCCCGTCGCGGTCGCGACGTGGCGCGCAACCGCGTCGCCGAGGCCCAGGCCAATCTCGACCAGGGCAACCAGGGCGACCGTGAGGAGCGCCGGCAGGCGCTGCAAGCTGCCGTGCGCCGGGCCGACGCGCAGATTCTCGAACTGCAGGCGCAGACGGATGACCTCAACGTGGTGGCACCGGTGGACGGCGAGGTCGGGCCGATCCCGGCGGAGCAGGGCGAGCTGGTCAACGCCTATAGCCCGTTGCTCACGCTGGTGCGCCTGTCCGACAGTTATTTCGTCTTCAACCTGCGCGAAGACATCCTTGCCGATGTGAAGAAGGGCGATGAAGTAGCGATCCAGGTGCCGGCACTCAAGGGTATCGATGTGCCGGCCATGGTCGCCTACATCGCACCGCTCGGCGACTTCGCCACCAAGCGTGCGACCCGCGCCACCGGTGACTTCGACCTGAAGACCTTCGAGGTGCGCCTGTATCCGGAGCAACCGGTGCCAGGCCTGCGCCCCGGCATGAGCGCGCTGTGGCAGTGGAAGCAATAAGGAGCAATCTGCGGCGTTTCGCCCAGGCCTTCGGCAGCGAAACGCGGGTTGCCCTGCGCAGCTGGACCATTCACTGGCTCGGCTGGCTCTGGCCGCTGCTGCTGTTCGTGGTGATCAGCGGCGTGTACCAGGCAGGAACCTTGCTGGATATGCCGGTGGCCGTGGTCGATGCCGATCACAGCAGCCTGTCGCGGCGCATCGTCCGCGAGCTGGATGCCGGCTCCCACGCCAAGGTCGAGGTGCTTGGCGGTGGCCTGCAGGAAGGCTTGCGCCGCCTGCGCATGGCCGACGACTACGCGCTGCTGTATATCCCCCGCGATTTCGAGGCGGACGCATTGTCCGGCCGCCAGCCGGTTGCCGAGCTCTACTACAACTCGCTGTTCTACTCCGCCGGCTTCTACTCGACCCAGGATTTCAGCGGGCTGATGAGTACGCTCAACGCCGAGCTGCGCCCGCGCCTGGCCGCCGGCATGGACCGGCCCATGCCGGCGCTGGCCAGCGTCGCGGTGTCCTATGAAAGCCTGTTCAATGCCAGTGGCAACTACATCTATTTCCAGCAGTTCGCCGCCATCGTCCACCTGCTGCAGTTGTTCGTGATCGTCGCCACCGTCCATGTGCTGGCGCGCGAGGCTCCTGAGCTGCGCGCCTCCTCGCCGCATATCCTGCGGGCCAAGGCCCTGGGCGCGCGGCTGCTGGGCAAGATGGCGCCCTACACGCTGTTGTTCAGCGCCTTGCTGATGGTCGAGTTGTTCCTGCTGGTGGAGCTCAACGGCGCGCGGATCAATGGCAATCCCTGGTGGATGCTGGCGATCACCGTCTGCTACGTGGCGGCGGCGCAGAGCGTCGGGCTGATGCTGTTCATCTTCACCGCCAACCGCTTCAGCGCCTACTCGCTGATCGGCCTGCTGATCGGTGTGGCGCAGACCTATTCCGGCGTGCTGTTGCCGGAGCTGGCGATGCCGCAGATCGCCCGGATCATTTCCGAGGCCGAGCCGCTGACGCACACGCTGCATGGTCTGTTCGACCAGTTCCTGCGCAGGGCGCCGGCGGAGTCCGGCCTGTACACCTGCTGCAAGCTGCTGCTCTACCCGCTGATCGCCTACATGATCGCCAAGATGCGCCTGCGCCGGCGCCTCGACCTGAGCCCGGGGTAAGGAGCCAGCATGGAGAATTTCTACAACGTTTTTCGCCAGTCCCTGGGCAACATGCTTGGCAAGCCCCTGTGGCTGCTGATGGTGCTGTCGGTGGCGCTGACCACCTTGCCCTACGCGCACCGCACCATGGATGACCTGCCGGTGGCGGTGATCGACATGGATCACAGCGCCGTCTCGCGCGAGCTGATCCGCCTGCTCGACGCCGCACCGAAGATCGCCACGCGCGCCTACGACCAGTTGCCCGCGGCCCAGCACGATCTCGCCTGGCGCGAGCTGTTCGGCATCGTGGTGATTCCCGTGGACTTCGAGAAACGCGTGCTGCGCGGCGAGTCGGTGACCGTGCCGATCTTCGGCGATGCCACCAACCGCATGGCCAACGGGCAGATCCAGCAGGACATCAGCGCCACCTACAGTGAGCTGACGCTGCGCTACAACCGCGAACGGCTGATGCGCGGCGGCTTCTCCGAGGGTCAGTCGAACGTGCTGCTGCAGCCGGCGATCGGCCAACTGACCGACCTGTTCAACCCCGGCACCAGCTTCGCCGCCATCGTCCTGCCGGGGCTGGTGACGCTGATCCTGCAGCACAGCCTGCTGCTCTCCTGCACGCGGGTGAACCTCAACCTGCGTGGCGGCACCCCGCGTTCGCTGCGCCAGCCGGCCTCGACGCGCTTTGGCCGCTATGCCGCGCAATTGCTCATCTGGATGGTGCTGGCGATGCTCTTCTACGTGATCTGGCCGTGGATGATGGGGTACCGGCAGACGGCATCGTTCTTCATGCTGATGGGCCTGGTGCTGCCATTCCTGCTGGCGGTGATCGCCATGAGCGAGTTCATCGCCGAACTGCTGCCCTCCGAGGAGGCGGTCTACCTGACCATGACCTTCATCACCCTGCCGCTGTTCTACATGGCCGGCTTCACCTGGCCGCCACAGGCCATGCCGCAGTGGGTTCAATGGCTGGCCGACGCCATCCCGTCCACCTGGGCGATCCGCGCCGTGGTGGAGATGAACCAGATGAACCTGCCGCTTTCCGCCGTTGCCGACAGGATTCTCATCCTCTTCGCCATGGCGGCGGCCTATGGATTGCTGGGCACACTGATCTACCAGTACCGCAACTGGCGCTGGGACCAGCTCAAGGGCTGGTGAGTCGTTACCTTTGCGATTGAGATGGGATTTCGATATGACGATGTGTCGTTCCTGGCTGCTGTTCAGCGCCGCGTTGCTCAGTGGTTGCGGCTCTTACCACACCCTGCACAGCGATGATGTGGTGAGTGCCAGCGAGCTGAACCTCAAGGGAACCTATTGCGGGGCAATTCCGCGCGTCTACGGCGGAGTGGTCTGGGATGCCTGCCAGCTGTACGGCGAACCACCGGCCGATACCGGCTACACTCCGCCCTCCGCACCAGCCAATCACACCTTTGGCCCGCAGATCCTGCCCTTGCTGGACATGGCCTTTTCTGGCGTTGTCGATACTTTCGCATTGCCCTACACCCTGTACCGGCAGAACCGCGACGGCAGTATCCAGTTGACCCACGACTGACCCGTCTAGAGTAAGAGTTCCAACTTCCCCGGGAGCTCTTTCGATGAATGTATTGAACGGCAAGGTCGCAGTGGTTACCGGCGCGGCCAGCGGCATCGGCAGGCAGATTGCCCTGACCCTGGCGCAAGCTGGCGCGGCCGTGGCTATCGCCGACCTGCAGGAGGACGCCGCCCAACGCGTGGTGGCGGAGATCGAAGCCGTTGGTGGCAAGGCCCTGGCGGTCGCGATGGATGTGACCGACGAGCAGGCGGTGGACAGCGGCATCGATCGCGTCGTCGCCACCTTGGGCAGCGTCGACATCCTTGTCTCCAACGCCGGCATCCAGATCGTCAATCCGATTCAGGATTTCGCCTTCGCCGACTGGAAGAAGATGCTCGCGATCCACCTCGACGGCGCCTTCCTCACTACCCGCGCGGTGCTGCGTCATCTGTACCCGGCTGGGCGTGGTGGCGTGGTGATCTACATGGGCTCGGTGCACTCCCATGAAGCCTCGCCACTGAAGTCCGCCTATGTCACCGCCAAGCACGGCCTGCTCGGCTTGGCGCGCACCCTGGCAAAGGAGGGCGGGCCGCACGGCGTGCGTTCTCACGTGGTGTGCCCAGGTTTCGTGCGCACGCCTCTGGTGGAAAAGCAGATTCCCGAACAGGCCAAGGAGTTGGGCATCAGCGAGGAAGCCGTAGTGAAGCAGGTCATGCTCGGTGGGACGGTGGATGGCGAATTCACCACCGTGGAGGACGTGGCGCAGACGGTGCTGTTCCTGGCCAGTTTCCCTTCAGCGGCGCTCACCGGCCAGTCGGTGCTGGTCAGCCACGGCTGGGGGATGCGCTGAGGACTGCAGAAGGACAATGACCCCGTCTCGTGAGGGGACGAGCGGGGTCATTGGGTCGACTTGCTTGCGCCTGCTGGAGCCCTGGTTCACCCGGGGCGTCTGCCTCTTCCGGGGCCGGGCTCGTTGCGTCGGCGCAGGTGTAGATTCCTACATTCGGGCGACTGGTTATGTAGTGGATTTCCCCGTCATGGTGTCAGGAGGTTCTTCAGTATGTAGGGCGGACAACCCGGAGCGGGTTATCCGCCGATAGCATGACGGCGTATAACGCTGGCGCGTTAACGCCCTACGGTCTGGACTCCAGGAGCGGGAGGTCAGACTGCCTTGGGCAGCGGCGCGAACAGCGCGTCGATATCCGCGTCGTCCAACTGCCAGTCGGCGCCGGAACCCTCGAGGATGCCGGCGGCCAGTGCGGCCTTGTCGCGTTGCAGCAACTGGATCTTCTCTTCCACCGTCCCGCGGGCGATCAGCTTGTAGACGAACACCGGCTTGTCCTGACCGATACGGTAGGCGCGGTCGCTGGCCTGGTTCTCCGCGGCCGGGTTCCACCAGGGGTCGTAGTGGATCACGGTATCGGCGGCGGTCAGGTTCAGGCCTACGCCACCGGCCTTCAGGCTGATCAGAAACAGCGGTACGCGGCCTTCCTGGAAATCCTTCACGGGGGCGCGGCGGTCGCGGGTGTCGCCGGTCAACAGGGCATATTCCAGATTGCGCTCGGCCAGTGCTTCGCCGATCAGTGCGAGCATCGAGGTGAACTGTGAGAACACCAGTACGCGGCGGCCCTCGGCCAGCAGCTCCTCGAGCATGTCCAGCAGATAGACCAGCTTGCCGGATGTGACCGCGCGGGCGGACTTGCCCGTGGCCGGCGGGGCTTCCTTGTTGACCAGGCGGATGTCGCAGCAGACCTGGCGCAGCTTGAGCAGCGCCTCGAGGATGATGATGCGGCTGCGCGCCAGGCCGCGGCGGGCGATCTCTTCGCGCACCTTGCGATCCAGCGCCAGGCGCACGGTCTCGTAGAGGTCGCGTTGCGCCTCGCTGAGTTCTATGTGCTGGATGAATTCGCTCTTGGGCGGCAGCTCCGAGGCCACCTGTTCCTTGGTGCGGCGCAGCAGGAAGGGGCGGATGCGCGCGGCCAGGTGCGCCAGGCGGCCCTGGTCGCCATGGCGCTCGATGGGCGTGCGGTAGTCCACGGCGAATTGCCGGGCGTCGCCCAGCCAGCCGGGCAGCAGGAAATGGAACAGCGACCACAGCTCGCCCAGGTGATTCTCCAGCGGCGTGCCGGTCAGGCACAGGCGGTTGCGTGCGCGCAGGTGGCGCGCGGCCTGGGCTGCCTTGGTGGTGGCGTTCTTGATGTTCTGTGCCTCGTCGAGGATCAGCAGGTGGTATTCGTGCTGCCCGAGCTTCTCGGCATCGCGCGGCAGCAGGGCATAGGTGGTGAGGATCAGGTCGTGTTCGGCGATCTTCGCGAACGCCTTGCGCCGGCCCGCGCCGTGCAGCGCGAGCACGCGCAGGTCGGGGGTGAAGCGTTCGGCCTCGTCCAGCCAGTTGGGGATCAGGCTGGTCGGCATGATCACCAGTGCCGGGCTGGTCAGGCGCCCGGCCTGCTTCTCCAGCAGCACGTGGGCGAGGGACTGCAGCGTCTTGCCCAGACCCATGTCGTCGGCGAGGATGCCGCTGGCGCCGACTTCGCGCAGCGTCTGCATCCAGCTCAGGCCCTCGTGCTGGTAGGCGCGCAGCTCGGCGTTGAGGCCGGCGGGAATCTCTGCCGGCTGGGCACGGTAGTCGCGCAGGCGATGGGCGATTTCGCGCAATTGCTCGCCGCCCTGCCAGGTCAGCGGCAGTTCCTCCAGCTCGGTAAGGCGTGCGGCGTCCGGTGCGCCCATGCGCAGACGGCGCACGGGTAACTGCTCGCCGATGTAGAACTCGGACAGCGTGCCGAGCATCGGCTTGAGCTTGCCGAACGGCAGCGAGACGCGCAGCGGTCGGTCGGAGGCGGTCTGCCAGGTATGGATCGGATTGCGCCCGGCATCCAGGCGCAGCACCAGTTGTTCATCGTCGGCGTGGCGGGCGAGGGCGATCGGGTCGAGCAGTGCCGGCATGCGCCGGATCAGCTCGATCAGCGCCGGCAGCAGGCTGATGCGCCGGCCCTCCACCTCGATCCCCAGTTCCAGGTCGAACCACTGGCGGTCGTCGGTTTCCTCGATCTCGGCGTACCAGTTCTCCACCGGCGTGAGGTCGAAGACGAATTCCGGGCGGATGTCGATTTCCCAGCCTTGCTCACGCAGTTGCGGCAGGCCCACTCGCATGAATTCCTGCCAGGCGGAATCGTCGGGCAGCTCGAACATTTCCCCGGCGCTGTCTTCCAGCGCATCGCTGCGGCGCATCGCCGGCTTGAAGCCGAGCTCGCGTAACTCCAGGCGCCAGGCGTGCTCCAGCTCCAGCGCGCGGCTGACGCGGACGATCTGGTCGTCGCGGAACACCCGGATCTCGCGGCCCGAGCGCGCGGTGACGCTGCCGGAAACCGGCATCTCGCCATACAGGAAGGCCAGCGCGGCGCGGTGCCGGGAAATATTCTGCATGCGCCCGCTGCGCAGGTCGAAGCCGCTGTGCACGTGGCTGCCCAGGGTCAGCCGTGGCCGGGGCGCGAGTTCGTCGCGCTCCACGTCGAGCTGTGGAGATTCGGCGGGTGGCTTCATCCGAGTGTCCTTCCGGCAGTCCAGCCGAGTACGCAAACGCCCGATGATACCGCGATTGTTCTCGGGCGTGACGCGCAAGAACCCGCCCACGACCAGCTGCGCGTCGGTAAAAACGGCGTTAAAAACAGGCTCAGAATGCTCATTTACTATTCGTAAACTGCGCTTCTTCGCCTGTTTTTGCCTTGTTTTACTCTAGCTCGCTTGGTCGCGGACGTGCTCTGAGGAAACCGGCGGTCAGCGGGCGAAGCGTTTCGCCCCCGCCACGCACAGCACGACGGCGACGGTCGCGCCGGCCATCAGCGGGCTGATCTGTTCGTGCAGCAGCAGGCCGGCCAGCGCCAGGCCGAAGAATGGCTGCAGCAGTTGCAGTTGGCCGACCGCGGCGATGCCGCCGGTGGCCAGGCCGTGATACCAGAAGAAGAAGCCGATCAGCATGCTGAACAGCGACACGTAGCCCAGGCTCAGCCAGGCCGGCCAACTGGCGCCGGTGAAGGTTGCCGGCTGGGTGTACCAGGCCAGCGGCAGCATCAGCGGCAGGGACAGCACCAGCACCCAGCAGATCACCTGCCAGCTGCCCAGGTGACGGGCGATGCGCCCTCCCTCGGCATAGCCCAGGCCACAGACCGCCACGGCCGCCAGCATCAGCAGGTCACCGGTGACATTGCCCGCGCCGCTCTGTGACAGGGCAAAACCCGCCACCACGGCGCTGCCCAGCAGCGAACAGATCCAGAACGCCGGGCGCGGTTGCTCACCGGCGCGGATCACGCCGAACAGCGCGGTAGCCAGCGGCAGCAGGCCGACGAAGACGATGGCGTGGGCCGAGTTGACGTGCTTGAGCGCCAGCGCGGTGAGCAACGGGAAGCCCACCACCACGCCGCCGGCGACTACCAGCAGGGGGATCAGGTCCTTGCGTGCCGGCAGCTTCTGCCGCAGCACCAGCAGGATCGCCGCCGCCAGCAGCCCGGCGATGCTGGCGCGGGCGAGGGTGAGGAAGGTCGGGTCGAAGTCGGCCACCGCTACCCGCGTCGCCGGCAGTGAGCCGCTGAAGATGATCACGCCAAGGAAGCCGCTGAGCCAGCCGTCAAGGTTGCTGTTGCTGGCGAGTGTGTGGGGGTTGTTCATGGTGGGTGTTCCGACAGGAGAGCGAGCCTGGAGGATGCGCGCCGGGCTGCCGGGCGGCCAGTGACAGAAAGGTACAATTTGAGCAAACTGTCCGTAAATTATCCCGGTACAAATTGCCCCGGAAGTGATCCGGGGACAGGCGAGGACGACATGGGCAGACCCAAGGGCACGCGAGTCGATTCGGTGATCCACCACGTGCGCGAGCGCTTGGCAGCGCGGGCGCTGGTGCCAGGCGAGCGATTGCCGTCCATCCGCCAGCTCGCCGAGCAACTGGAGGTGTCCAAGACCACCGTGGTGGAGGCCTACGACCGCCTGGCGGCTGACGGCGTGATCGCCGCCCGCCGCGGCTCCGGCTTCTATGTCAGTGGCCACGCGCCGCCGCTGTCCCTGGCGGACGTCGGCCCAGCGCTGGACCGCAGCATCGACCCGTTGTGGATATCCCGGCAGTCGCTGGAAGCCGCCGACACCTCGCTCAAGCCCGGTTGCGGCTGGCTGCCGCCGTCCTGGCTGCCGGAGGAGGAGCTGCGCCGTGCGCTACGGCAGATCGCCCGCGCGCCGCAATCCAGCCTGCTGGAGTACGGTCGCCCTTATGGCCACTCCGGGCTGCGCGAGCAACTGGCGAGGCGGCTGGCTGATTACGGCGTGCCCGTTGGTCCGCAGCAGGTGGTGCTGACGGACAACGGCACCCAGGCCATCGACCTGGTCTGCCGCTTCCTGCTGGAACCGGGCGACTGCGTGCTGGTGGACGACCCCGGCTATTTCAACTTCCAGGCCCTGCTGAGGGCGCACCGCGTGCAGGTGGTGGGGGGGCCCTACACCCCGAACGGGCCGGATGTCGCGGCCATGGCCAAGCTGCTGGAGCAGCATCGCCCGCGTCTGTACATCACCAACTCGGCCTTCCACAACCCCACTGGCGCGGTGTTGTCGCCTCTGGTCGCCCATCGCCTGCTGAAGCTGGCCGAGGCCCATGACCTGCTGATCGTCGAGGACGACATATTCGGAGACTTCGAGCACGACAGCGCGCCACGCCTGTCGGCCTTCGACGGGCTGGAGCGGGTGATCCAGGTCGGCAGTTTCTCCAAGACGCTGTCGGCCTCGGTGCGTTGCGGCTACATCGCCACCAAGCCGGAGTGGTGCGAGCGCCTGGTGGACCTGAAACTGGCGACCAGTTTCGGCAACAGCCCGTTCAGCGCCGAGATGCTCTACGAGCTGCTGCGCAAAGGCAGCTATCGCCGTCACCTCGATCATCTGCGCGGCCGCCTGGCCGACGCCATGGGCGAGACGCTGCTGCGCCTGCGCGCGCTGGATATCCAGCCATGGCTGGAGCCGCGTGGCGGGGTCTTCGTCTGGGCCCGCCTGCCGGACGGGCTGGATGCCGCGCAGGTGTCGCGTGCTGCCCTGGCCGACAACCTGGTGCTGGCGCCGGGCAACGTCTTCAGCCTCAGCCAGAGCGCTGCCGGTTACCTGCGTTTCAACGTTGCGCAGTGCCAGTCGCCCCGCGTGTTCGAGGGCCTGGAGCGGGCCATGGGACAAGTGCGCGGGCGTTGATGAAGGACAATTCGTCAACCACCGCGGTGAAGTCTGTAGCGGGAGTCGGAACGCCGGAGGCTATGAGTGACCCTGGCGAGGCCGAAAGGTCGGCGGAAAATTGAACGGTTGTACAAGCGAATCTGAAAAGACTGACTTCACAGTCGAAAAGGTTGCGCTAACTCAACAGCGGGCGAGCCTCTAGCATTATCGATTCAGCAAACGGGCAGTACAGGCTTCCCGTGATCAATCGATTAATCACAAGAGGAGCATTTCCCATGGCCGAGCCCTGTCAGTTGTACCTCAAGGTCCGCATCAGTCGTTCCAGGCTCGATGACTACCTGCGCCACGAAGCAGGCTCGGCGGCCTGCTTCAAGGACCTCGAGCATTGGCTGGATGGCAATCGCCATCGGCGCGGCGGGCTGACCTGGAGCGAGCTCTGCGAACTGGGTCAGGGCACCACCGCGGCGGCCTGGGTCTCAGGCTGGGGGCGGCACCAGCGCTCACCGGCGTGGAACCACTATGACGACGCAACCCAGACCTGGAGCCTGGGCGTGCTGGAGTTCCCTGAAAGCCGGGACTGGATCATCGGTGCGATCAACGTGTTTCGACGAGTCGCCGAATACAAGGACCTGCCGGGCACCGACTACCTGCTGATCTACGAATACCTGTTCGGCAAGGGCACGGTGGTCGCCGCCGTCGAACTCACTCCCGGTGCTTCGCGCATCCTCGAAGAACCGCCGCCCCTGCGTCTCACGGCCGAGGCCGATCGCACGATGAACAGCCTGTTGCGTGCCATGGATGTCAGCGCGCCGTACGCCGTACAGCGGAATTCGGACACAGATACTCACAAACAGCGTTTCTGAGTTCTTTTAATTGAGAATCAGTATCATATAATTGCGCCTTTCCATCGCCCGCCCAGGAGTGCCCTGGGCGGCCCAGCAGGATTCACCTCGATGTGCGTTTCCCCGCGCCCGACCCAACCGAGAGCCGACGCATGAGCGGAACCCGATTCGGTGCCGTTGCCGCCCGTATCCTCAGCGCCGTGGTTGGCGGTTATGCCCTGGCCTACACCGCCACGGCCTTCTTCAGCGTCTACCTGCCGATGTCGCGTTCGGACCGCGTATCCCTCGCCAGCCTGGCCTGCTTCATTGTCTGGGTCGCCGCAATCATCTACGCCTTTGGTGCGAAGAGCCCGTGGCGCGCCGTCTGGGCGCCCGCTGCGCTGAGCATCGTGCTGGGCCTGGCGGCTTTCCTGCCGACGGCTTACGGGGTGCGCCCATGAGCCTGCGCCAATCGATGTCCGGCCTGCACACCTGGAGTGGGCTGCTGGTCAGCTGGATTCTCTTCGTCGTGCTGTTCTCGGGCACCGTTGCGGTGTTCGACAAGGAACTCACCCGCTGGATGACTCCGCAGCTGCACAAGCTGGAGCAGGTGAGGGTTGGCGCCGACCAGGTGCGTGAGTTGATCGTCGAGCGCGCGCCCAAGGCCCACGGCTACTGGATGCACCCGCCCACCGAGCGCATGCCCTACTGGACCGCGGGATGGGAGCCGGCGGACTTCAGCGAGTTCCAGTCCTTCCTGGTGGACGCGCAAAGCGGCGAAGTGCTGCCCAGGACCGTCGGCGGCAACTTCTTCCTCGAGCTGCACTACGAACTGCACGGCGGGATGATCGGCCTCTACGTGGTCGGCGTGGCCGGCGTGTTCATGCTGGTGGCGCTGGTCAGCGGGGTGATCGTCCACCGGCGCATCTTCAAGGACTTCTTCACCCTGCGCCCGAAGGCGGCGAAGCAGCGCGCCTGGCTGGATGCGCACAACGTGCTCGGCGTGCTCGGCCTGCCGTTCCACCTGCTGATGGCGTACACCGGGCTGGCGATCTTCATCACCTTCTACATGACCGCCGGCATCAAGGTGGCCTACAAGAACGACATGGAGCATTTCTTCCATGACGTGCAGGGCGCCTTCGACCGCGAAGCGCTGGGCAAGCCGGCCAAGGCGACCAAGTCCATCGACAACATGATCCTCAAGGCCCGCGAAGCCTGGGGCGACGACAGCCAGGTCGGCTGGATCAACATCGAGAATCCCGGCGACGCGGCAGCGATGGTGCAGGTCCGCAAGGCGGTGGACAAGGGCATGGTCAACGACCAGCGCACCGTGTCCTTCGATTCCGGCAGCGGCGCGCTGCTGCACGTGCAGAAGCCCTACAAGCCGGGCTACAAGACCTACGCCTGGCTGACCGGCCTGCACATGGCGCAGTTCGGCAACGACCTGCTGCGGGTGATGTATTTCGCCCTTGGCCTGGTGGGCTGCGTGATGGTCTTCGGCGGCCTGCAGGTCTGGGTGAGCAAGCGTGAAACCCGTGGCCACCGCGGCGTGGGGCTGGTACGCACGCTTAATGGCGCGGTCTGTGGCGGCCTGCCGATTGCCTCCCTTGGGCTGCTGGCGGCGTCGCGCCTGCTGCCGGCCGATCTGCCTCAGCGAACCCGCTGGGAAGCGACTGCCTTCGTGGTGATCTGGTTGCTGGCGCTGGCCCACGCACTGTTGCGCCGTGGCAGCCGCGCCATGGCCCGCGAGCAGTTTGTCGCCCTGGCGGCGTTGGCCTTGCTGCTGCCGCTGCTGAGCCTGTTCGGCTCCGAGCCGGGACGGATCACGACCCACATCGCCAACGGCGACTGGATGATGGTCGGTATCGATCTCGGCCTGCTGCTGATTGGCGGCCTCTGTGCGTTCCTCGCCTGGCGTCTGGGGCAGGAGCGCGCGCAATCCACGCGCGCGCGGCGTGCCCGCCATGAGGAGTACGCCTGATGCTGCTGGTGTTCGGTCTCAACCTGCTGGCGCTGGCAGCGGCCTGCCTGTCGCTTTCCCGTCACCACCGTGACCTGTTCGGCAGTGCGCCGTCCGCGTTCCGTGTGCGCCTGCTGCGTATCGTGGCGCTGGTGGACGGCGCGCTGGCGCTGGCCTATGCGATCCATGTCATCGGCGTCGAACTGGGCATCGTCTACTGGGCGTGCCTGCTGATGATCGCCTGTGCCATGCTCGTCCTGCTGCTGGCCTGGCGGCCGCGCTGGGCGTTGCCGACGGCAGCAGCGATGCCGGTGATCGGTGGGGTGCTGGCCGTACTCGGCTGACGCTTCAGGCTTTTGCAGGAGCGAGCTTGCTCGCGAACAGATTTCTTGATTGATCCGCTGGTGTGCGGTTCGCGAGCAAACTCGCTTCTACAGGTCGGGTGTTCGCGCAGGATCGGCCAGCGGCCTACTCCTCGAACGCCTGCCGATATTCCCCTGGCGTGCCGCCCACCACCGAACGAAATCGATTGGCGAAGTGGCTGGCGCTGGAGAATCCGCAGGCCAGCGCTACCTGGCTGAGCGGCTGGCGGGTATCGCGCAACAGACGCTGCGCCAGGGCCACCCGGCGGGCCAGCACGTATTGGTGCGGGGGCATGCCGAAGCTCTCGCGGAACATCCGCGCGAAGTGGTATTCCGACAGCGCCGTCTGCATCGCCAGTTCGCCCAGTGACAGCGGCTGGTCCAGGCGCTGCTCGATGTACTCGGCAACGCGCCGGCGCATGGTCGGTGCCAGGCCGCCCTTGAGCTTCAAGCCCTCGCGCAGGCCGACCTGGTTCAGCAGCAGATGGTCGATCAGGTCATGGGCCAGCGTGCTGGTGCGGATGCGTTCGCCCGGCTCGTGCCAGTCCAGCTTCACCAGTTGGCGAAAGCGCGCGGCCTGCTGCGGGTCGTCGAGGAAGGTCCGTTCTTGCAATTGCAGTTCACGCGGCTCGCGGTCCAGCAGGCGGATGCAGCCGAGGGCGAACTGCTCCTGGCCGATATAGAGGTGTGCCAGGCGGATGTCGCCGTTGACGATCCACGCCGACTCGGCGCCGGCCGGCATCACGCAGAGCTTGTCCGGCGCGCCCTTGCTGCCCGGCGCACCACGGCGGAAGGTGCCGGTGCCGTCGTTCAGGTAGCAGGACAGCGTGTGGTGGCTCGGCGCGTGGTAATCGCGGGCGTCGTGGCTGTTGCTCCAGATCGCCGCGGACAGCCCGTCGCCCAGCTCCGCGCAACGCTCCAGGCGGGCGTTGGGCGAGGCGTTCATCGACTGGAAGACTTCGAGCTGCGAAATGGCTGACATGGGTGTTCCTCTAATGCCTTCACTCTACCCGCGCGGGCGCGCCTTGCCAGCCCGGTTGTCGCAATAAGCGCAAGAATCTGCAAGCCGGCGCCGGGGCGCGGCGGGAGACTGTTTTTCCAGTCATCCGGAGATCGCCATGAATCTCTCGCTCTACCTGCTCACGGTGCTCATCTGGGGCACCACCTGGATCGCCATCAAGCTGCAGGTCGGCGTGGTCGCCATTCCGCTGTCCATTGCCTACCGCTTCAGCCTGGCGGCACTGGTGCTGTTCGCCTTGCTGCTGGTCTCCCGGAAACTGCAGCCGTTGGGCCGGCGCGGGCAGGCGATCTGCCTGGCCCAGGGGCTGTGCCTGTTCTGCGTGAACTTCCTGTGCTTCTACACCGCCAGCCAGTGGATCCCCAGTGGCCTGGTCGCCGTGGTGTTCTCCACTGCCACCCTGTGGAACGCGCTGAATGCGCGAATCTTCTTCGGCCAGCGCATCGCCCCCAACGTACTGGGTGGCGGGGCGTTCGGCCTGGCGGGGCTGGCGCTGTTGTTCTGGCCGGAGCTGTCCGGGCACCAGGCGACGCGGGAGACCTTCTACGGCCTGGGCCTGGCGCTGTTGGGCACGCTGTGCTTCTCGGCGGGCAACCTGCTTTCCAGCCTGCAGCAGAAAGCCGGGCTGCGGCCGTTGTCGACCAATGCCTGGGGCATGCTCTACGGCTCGCTGATCCTGCTGGCGATCTGCCTGGTGCAAGGCGTGCCGCTGACTTTTGATAGCAGTGCGCAGTACGTCTGGTCGTTGCTGTACCTGGCCATTCCCGGCTCGGTGATCGGCTTCACCGCCTACCTGACACTGGTCGGGCGCATGGGCCCGGAGCGTGCGGCCTATTGCACGGTATTGTTCCCGGTGGTGGCGCTGAACGTCTCGGCCTTCGCCGAAGGCTACCAGTGGAGCCTGCCAGCGCTGGCCGGGCTGGGGCTGGTGATGGCCGGCAACGTACTGGTGTTCCGCAAGCCCAGGCCGGTGCTGCAGCCGGCACGGGCGTGATTGATCGTCGGACCGTTAACGGGAAACCCTGACGTAGGATGGGTGGAGCTTGCGATACCCATCAACGGTGTCCGCACATAGATCGATGGGTATCGCTTCGCTCCACCCATCCTACGAAGAGCTTCGCTCGATCAGGCCTTCCAGGCCTGCGGATTGACCAGGTTCTTCGGACGCTCGCCACGCAGGGCGGCTTCGAAGTTGCCCAGCGCGCATTCCGCCATGGCGCGGCGCGTTTCGTGGGTCGCCGAGCCGATGTGCGGCAGGGTCACGGCGTTGGGCAGGGCGAACAGCGGCGACTCGGCCAGCGGTTCTTTCTCGTAGACGTCGAGGCCGGCGGCAAGGATGCGCTTCTCCTGCAGCGCTTCCACCAGCGCTGCTTCGTCGATCACCTGGCCGCGGGCAATGTTGACCAGGATGCCGCTGGGCTTCATCAGCTCCAGTTCGCGCTTGCCGATCAGCTTGCGGGTCTTGTCCGACAGCGGCACCACCACGCAGACGAAATCCGCCTCGCCCAACAGTTCATCGAAGCCGCAGAAACGCGCGCCCAGTTCCTGCTCCAGCTCCGGCTTGCGGCTGTTGCCGTGGTAGAGGATGTCCATGTTGAAGCCGAAGTGGCCGCGGCGGGCGATGGCTGCGCCGATGCGGCCCAGGCCGAGGATGCCGAGCTTCTTGCCGTGCACGTCGACGCCGAAATGCTGGGCGTCCACGGTGCGTTTCCATTCGCCGGCCTTGGTCCAGGCGTCCAACTCGGCAGTGCGCCGGGCGGCGGCCATAATCAGGGCGAAGCCGAGGTCCGCAGTGGTTTCGGTGAGCACGTCCGGCGTGTTGGTCAGCGGGATGCCGCGCTGGTTCAGGTAGTCCAGGTCGTAGTTGTCGTAGCCCACCGAGACGCTGGAGATCACCTCCAGCTGCGTGGCCTGGGCCAGTTGCTTCTCGCCCAGCGGACGGCCGACGCCGATCATGCCGTGGGTGGTCGGCAGGGCGGCCGCCAGCTGTGCGTCGACGTCGCCCTGCTTGGGATCGAGCACGGTGACGTTGAACTGGCTGCGCAGGCGGTCGAGGTGTTCCGCGGCAAGGCGGCTGAAGACGAAGACGTTCTTTTTCATGGCGCTCGGAAGGCTGAGGGAATCAAGGGCCTAACCCTACCATCGGCGGGCCGGAGCGTTGCAAGGGCTGCTTGCGTGGCGGGCGATTATCGAACGTGAGTAGTTCCTAGAGGACTGTTCTAATTAACTTGCAAACGGTATTCCGGGTGGGTTCCTCAAGCAAATCACGGGATGTGCTCGAAGCCGCATCGACATTAGCGGCGCATGAGCTCTGAAATGCCAGATACGCAGATAACCCCACCACACACACGATAAAGCCCAACACAGTCCACAGTTTCATTTCCAACTCCCATTTTGATTAGAGAGTTGAATTTGCTAGCTAACACTAATCGGCCGCTAGACGGGAGGTCCTGCATTCTCGAACGTCATGGATGTAAACGGTGTAGGACGTGGCTGGCTGCGGAAAATGTAAGAGTCCAAGCGTCAAAGCTCAGCATACAAAGATGGGTTCGCGGGCAAGCTCACTGAACACCGGGGTAGGGAGTTACACAGTGAGCTTGCCCGCGAAACACGACGAAAAGGCTGGTCAGGGTCCCACATCGGCGAGGCCGGCGCCATCGGCCTGGAGTACGCCAGGGAGGTTCTCGCGCAGGTAGGCTACCCAGGTCTTGATCTTCGCGTCCAGGTACTGCCGCGACGGATACAGCGCGTAGACGTTGAGAATCTGCAGCTTGTAGTGCGGCAGCACGCGCACCAGCGAGCCATCGCGCAGGCCGTCGATCGCCGAGTAGACGGGCAGGGCGCTGATGCCCATGCCCGAGCCGATGGCCTCGGTCATGGCGTCGCCGACGTTGACCTGAAACGGCGAGGGACCGAGGGTGATCATTTCCTGGCCGTTGGGGCCGTCGAACAGCCATTTGTCCAGTGGCAGCACCGGGCTGATCAGGCGCAGGCAGTCGTGCTCCATCAGTTCGGTGGGCGTCTTGGGTGTGCCGCGTCGGGCCAGGTAGTCGGGCGAGGCACAGAGAATGCTGTAGGTCTCGCCGATGCGCTGCGACACCAGGCCCGAATCGGGCAGTTCCGAGGCGACCACGATGGCCACGTCGAAGCCTTCGTCGAGCAGGTCCGGCACGCGGTTGGCCATGGTCAGCTCGAAGGTCACGTCCGGGTGCTGCTGGCGGTAGTTGGCGATGGCGCGGATCACATAATGCTGGCCGATGCCGGTCATCGAGTGCACGCGCAGGCGGCCGGCGGGACGGGCGTGGGCATCGCTGGCCTCGGCCTCGGCTTCCTCGACGTAGGCGAGGATCTGCTCGCAGCGCAGCAGGTAGCGCTGGCCGGCCTCGGTCAGGGCGATGCGCCGGGTGGTGCGGTTGAGCAGGCGGGTCCGCAGGTGCGATTCCAGATTGGCGACCGCGCGGGATACGTAGGCGGTGGTGGTGTTCAGCTGCTGCGCGGCGGCGGTGAAACTGCCGGTTTCCGCGACACAGGCGAACGCACGCATGGTCTGCAGTGTGTCCATTGGGGCCTCGTCGGTGGGGCGTCTGTCCCGGGTGGCGACGCCAATGAAGCGATACGTCGCCGCCGCCGGCATGTCCTTGATGAGTGGCAATGCGCGGAGCAGAGCGGGGGCGGCCTATTGTCACATGGATGGCGACACACATTGTTTCATTATCGGTAATAAACAATCACAAAACAGCCGGCTTATCCGTTCCCTTTCCCGTCCCTAGAATTCAATCGCCGCAACTGGCTTTGCCGGCTCTCCACGCGTAAAAGCCCTACTCTGAATAGCTAGACCACTTCCAGGACCTCCACCGTGTCGCGTCACCTCGTGAAAGGACTGACGTTCGTCGGCTCCTTTGTCATTTTTTCAACAATCGCCGGATGTATCAGCACCAACGGCATCGCCCCGCAGGAACAGCGCCTGGGCGATACCGAGCTGGCCACCGACGCCGCCATCGCGCACGCCAACCAGGAAGCTGGCTGGCCCGCCGAGCAGTGGTGGCGCGCCTATGGTGATCCGCAGTTGAATAGCTGGGTGCAGACTGCGCTGGACGGCAGCCCGACCCTGGCCCAGGCCGAGGCACGGGTGCGCATGGCCATGGCCATGGCTGGCGTCGCCGAGTCCGCCGAGTCGCCGCAGATCAGCGGCGATGCCTCGCTGACCCGCCACCGCTGGCCGACCGACTATTTCTACGGCCCGGGCGAGCTTGCCGACACCACCACCTGGAACAACAACGCTGCCCTGGGCCTGAGTTATTCGCTCGACCTCTGGGGCCGCGAGCGCAGCAACACCGAGCGCTACGTCGACATCGCCAAGATGACTGCCGCCGAGGCGCGCGTGGCCCAGCTGGAGCTGGAGAGCAATATCGTCCGCGCCTACATCCAGCTGTCGCTGCAATACGCCGAGCTGGACATCGGCAAGGCCATGCTGGCTCAGCAACAGGGCATCCTCGCCCTGGCCCAGCGCCGCCTCGATGGCGGCATCGGCACGCATTTCGAAGTCAGCCAGGCGGAAGTCCCGCTGCCGGAAACCGAACGCAAGATCGAAGCGGTAGACGAGGAAATCCAGCTGACCCGCAACCAGATCGCCGCCCTGGCCGGCAAAGGCCCCGGCGCCGGCGCCTCGATCCGGCGCCCGAGCCTCAAGCTCGCCGAGGGCCCCGGCCTGCCCAGCAAGCTGCCGATGGAACTGCTCGGCCATCGCCCGGACGTGGTCGCCAGCCGCTGGAAAGTTGCCGCGCAAGCCAAGGGCGTGGACGTCGCCCGCGCCGAGTTCTACCCCAACGTCGACCTGGTCGCGAGCATCGGCTACAGCGCGGTCGGCGGCGGCATGCTGGAATTCCTCAATGCCGAGAAATTCACCTACGGCGTCGGCCCGGCCATCTCCCTGCCGATCTTCGACGGCGGTCGCCGTCGCTCGCAGCTGAGCCAGGAATCGGCGGGCTACGACGCCGCCGTGGCGCAGTACAACCAGACGCTGATCAACGCGCTCAAGGGCATTTCCGATCACCTGATCCGCATGCACTCCATGGAGCTGCAGCAGGGCTTCGCCGAGAAGTCCGTGGCGTCGGCCCAGCGCACCTACGACATCGCCACCAAGGCGTACCGGGGCGGTCTGACCGACTACCTCAACGTGCTCAACGCGCAGACCCGCCTGTTTCAGCAGCAACTGGTGGAACAGCAGGTTCGCGCCGCACGCCTGGCCACCCATGCCGGCCTCGTCGTTGCCCTCGGCGGCGGCCTGATGGACAAGCAGGAAGGCCCGAAGGAGCACAAGATGGTCCCGGAAACCGTCGACGTCCGTGCGGCCCAGGGAGCCGAGCGCTGATATGGCGGCGAACGACTTCAGCGCCCATCCGACACCGCTCGACGCCCTGCGTCGCGCGCTGCTGGAGTGGGGCCGCAGCGACGGGGTCACCTGGGTGTACATCGCCAAGGTGCTGCTCGCCGCGCTGCTGACGCTGTGGCTGGCGATGCGCCTGGAGCTGCCGCAGCCAAGCACGGCGACCATCACCGTGTTCATCGTCATGCAGCCGCAGAGCGGCCAGGTGTTCGCCAAGAGCTTCTACCGGATTCTCGGCAGTGTCGTCGGCTTGACCGTGATGGTCGCGCTGATCGCCATCTTCGCCCAGCAGCGCGAGCTGTTCCTGCTGGTCTCGGCTCTGTGGATCGGCCTGTGCACCGTCGGCGCCGCGCGCTACCGCGACTTCCGCTCCTACGCCTGTGTGCTCGCCGGCTACACCGCCACGCTGATCGGCCTGCCCGCCACGCTGCATCCGGAAGCCGCGTTCATGTCGGCGATCTGGCGCGTGCTGGAAATCAGCCTGGGGATTCTCTGCTCCATGGTGGTCAGCGCCACGCTGTTCCCGCAGACCTCCAGCACCGCCATGCGCAGCGCGCTGTACCAGCGTTTCGGCGCCTTCGCCGGCTTTGTCCTGGACAACCTCGGCGGTGGCGACCGCGGCAAGTTCGAGGCGTCCAACGTGGCCTTCGCTTCCCAGGCCGTTGGCCTGGAAGCGCTGCGCAGCGTCACCCGTTTCGAAGACCCGCACATGCGCCTGCGTTCCGGCCGCCTGTCGCGCCTGAACAACGAGTTCATGGTCCTCACCACCCGCTATCACGCGCTGCACCAGTTGCTGGCGCGTCTGCGCGCGCAGGAAGCCGACGCCGTGCTGCGCGCCCTGCAGCCGTGCCTGGACGAACTGGCCCAGGTGCTCGCCCCATGGCGCGGCCAGTCGGTCACTGACCGCGATGCCGAGCGCCTCGCCGCGCAGCTGGAAAGCCACCGCACGCGGATGATGCAACGCATCCGTTCCGGCCGCGCGCAGTTGCTGGAGGAGCAGGATGAGCCTGCCGCGCTGCTGGACTACAACACCGCCGGCGAGCTGCTCTACCGCCTGGCCGACGACCTCTACAACTACGCCCTGACCCACGCCTCCCTGGCCGCGCACAAGCACGAGCGGGAGAACTGGAAGCACGGCTTCTCGCCCAAGGCCAACCTGGTCGCCTCGCTGGTGGCGGGCGGCCGTACCGCGCTGATGGTGCTGGTGTTCGGCCTGTTCTGGATCGAGACCGCCTGGCCCAGCGGCAGCACCTTCGTGCTCAACGCCGCCGCCGTCGCTGCGTTGGTATCGGCCGCGCCGGACCCGGCGAAGATGGCCATGCAGATGGCCGTGGGTACCTTCTTCGCGGCGATCCTCGGCTTCTCCGAGACCTTCTTCGTGTTCCCGCACCTGGACGGCTTCGCCCTGCTGGCGTTCGCCCTGGCACCGGTGTTCGCGCTGGGCGCGTTCTTCTCGATCAAGCCCAAGTACGCCGGCTACGGCCTGGGCCTGCTGGTGTTCTTCAGCTTCGGCGCGATCCCGGCGAACCTCACCGTCTACGATCCGGGCCGCATGCTCAACGAGTACATCGCCCTGGTGCTGTCGCAGAGCCTGGCCGCGGTCGTCGCCGCGGTGATCATGCCGCCGACCAGCGCCTGGCTCTGGCGGCGCCTGGAGAAGGACCTGCGCCTGCGCGTGGTGGAAGCCATCAGCGGCAGGCTCGACGGCCTCGTCTCGTCCTTCGAGAGCGGCACCCGCGACCTGCTCAACCAGGCCTACGGCGTAGCCGCGCGCAGCCCGCAGATGCAGCGCCGTCTGCTGCGCTGGACCTTCGTGGTGCTGGAAATCGGCCACTCGATCATCGAACTGCGCGTCGAGCAGGAGAACCTGCCGGCCGAGCCCTGCTATGCCGAGTCGACGCCCTGGCGGCAGTCGATCCGTACCATGGGCCGTGCGCTGATCCGCCTGTTCGTCAAACCCTGCGAGGCCAACCGCGAGCGTGCCCTGGCCGCCGTGGAGCAGGCCATCGATTGCGTGAAGACCACCGACGAGCCGCGCGCCCCGGACTTCGAAAGCTCGCCGCTGCGCCGCGTGCTCAGCTACCTGCACTTCATCCGCAGCAGCCTGCTCGACCCACAGTCGCCGCTGCGCGACGGTGAAACCTCTTCAGGAAAGATCACCCATGTTGCCTGACCTGCCCCGCGAGATCGCGTTCCACGGGGTCTACATGCCGACCCTGACCCTGATGTTCCTCGTTGCCGCCGTGATCTGCTGGGGCATCGACCGCATCCTCGCTTCCGTCGGCCTGTACCGCTACACCTGGCACCCGGCGCTGTTCCGCGTGTGCCTGTTCGCCTGCCTGTTCGGCGGGCTGTCCCTCACTATCTATAAGTAACGAGCGTGCACCCATGACTCTCAAATCCATCATCAGCCTGCTGGCGACCCTGATCATCCTGGCGGTCGCCGCGTTGATCGGCCGCGCCCTCTGGGTGAACTACATGGATACGCCCTGGACCCGCGACGGCCGGGTGCGCGCCGACATCATCAACGTCGCCGCCGACGTCTCCGGCGTGGTGGTCGACGTACCGGTACGCGACAACCAGCAGGTGAAGAAAGGCGACCTGCTGATGCAGATCGACCCGGATCACTACCAGATCGCCGTGAAGCAGGCCGAAGCCCTGGTCGCCTCGCGCAAGGCCACCCTGCAGATGCGCCAGCTCAACGCCAAGCGCCGCCGCGCCATGGACGAGGAAGTGGTCTCCCGCGAGAGCCTCGACGACGCCAGCAACACCGCCGCCGCCTCCGAGGCCGACTACCAGCAGGCCCTGGCCGCGCTGGACGCTGCCAAGCTGAACCTGGAACGTACCCAGGTGCGCGCCTCGGTGGACGGCTACGTGACCAACCTCAACGTGCACCGTGGCGACTACGCCCGCGTCGGTGAGGCGAAGATGGCCGTGGTCGACGAGAACTCCTACTGGATCTACGGCTACTTCGAAGAGACCAAGCTGCCGCACATCCGCGTTGGCGACCCGGCGGAGCTGCAACTGATGAGCGGCGAGCGCCTGAAGGGCCACGTCGAAAGCATCGCCCGCGCCATCTACGACCGCGACAACCCCGAGAGCCGCGAGCTGGTGGCCGACGTCAACCCGACCTTCAACTGGGTACGCCTGGCCCAGCGCGTGCCGGTGCGCATCCACATCGACGAAGTGCCAGCCGGCGTGCTGCTGGCGGCGGGGATCACCGCCACCGTGATCGTCAATCCGCAGAGCGACAACGCCGAGCATTCCGACGGCGCGGCTGCGACGGCGCAGTGAGTTGATCGCTAAGAAAACGGGAGCTTCGGCTCCCGTTATTGTTTCCGTCCATGAAGTGCCCGGTGCCGGCACGGAAAGTTGAAGTTGCCTCGTCGTAGGATGGTGTGGAGCGCAGCGATACCCATCACCAGCCTCGCGCGGAGCAGCATGGGTATCGCTTCGCTCCACCCATCCTACGTGTTGCTCATTGCTCGCCCTGGCGGTTCTTGTAGCTGCCGCGAATATTCATCGCCGCCAGGCACAGCTGCAGGATCACCAGCGCGTATGCCTGGGCCGGGATGCCCCAGGCGATCCACAGGGCGTTGCTGGCGAGGAAGACCCAGAAGCCGATCTTGCGGCGTTTGCGGTCGCGGGAGCCGACCAGCCAGGCGGCGAGGACGGTGACCAGCATGGCGGGCCATTGCAGCAGGTCGATCAATTCGTTCATGGGCGGTCGGGCTCAGGCGATTGTCCTGAACTCAGACCAGCCCCGGCGCGGCAAAGTGCGGACGAACTGGGTAACCATCGAGCAGCGCATTGGTTTTTTCCGCGTCCAGCTCGCCATTGAACGGCACGCCCAGCGCCTGGCGGTGGATGCCGGTGGCGGCCAGCCAGAGTGTGTCGATGCGGGCGGCCAGCGCGCCGGGAACGTCGGTCACCAGCGAGTCGCCGACGAACAGGATGTGCTTCGCGCCGCGCGCTTCCAACTGTCGCTGGGCGATGCGGAAGGCGGAGGGATCGGGCTTGCCGTACCAGTGAACCTTGCCGCCTTCCTCGGCGAAGGCTTCGGCCAGGCGACCGGCGCCGAACACCGTCTGGCCGCCGGAGACCACTACACGGTCCGGGTTCGCGCACAGGAACGGTTTTTCGGTGGCGCCACGCAGCGGGGCGAAGCGCTCTTCCAGTTCGTCCTGCGGGAAGCTGCCGACGCCAAGGATCATCGACGCGGCATGGATGTCGTCGCAGAAGCGCTCGCGGATTTCCGCCGGCCAGGTGGTCAGCGCATCGCCGACGCCGACGGTGTAGATACCGCCGCGCTGGAATTCGCGTTCATGGGTAAAGGCGTCGATGGCCAACTGGCCGGAAGTGGTGATGCCGGCGAACAGCTCGCGGGAGACGCCCAGCCGCACCAGGGTGTCGGCCATTTCCGGGACGCTGCGCGAGGCGTTGCTGAGGAACCACACCGGCTTGCCTTCGGCGGCGCGGCGGGCGAGCCAGTCGAGGGCGCCGGGGAAGACGTCGACGCCGTCGATCAGTACACCCCAGAGGTCGAGCAGGAAGCCGTCGTAGTCAGCGCAGAAGGCATCCAGGCCGGCGTGGTCGATATAGCGGGTGTGGGTGACGGCGCTGAAGCGGGAAGAGGTCATGGCGTGCCTGTGAAACGGTGAAGGTGCGGATAAGCTACCGCACTCTCGCCGATTCGGTGTGACAGGCCGCCGATCAGTGCGACGGATGCGGCGCGCGCTCCTCGCCGAAGGTATCCGCCAGCCAACCCTTGAGCTGGCAGCCAGCAAAGGCCGAGGTGCTGCACTCGCCACTTGCCAGGGCCTGCTGCAGCTGACCGATGTCGGCCTTCTGCACATAGGCGATGGCGTCGGTCATGTCATCTTCGCTGCCATAGCCGCCCTGGGTCATTTCCTTGAGCGCGTCCTCCTTGCTCCAGCCCTGGATCACCGTGCGGTACATGGCGGCGAACAGGCCGGTGCGGTCGCGCCCGTGCTTGCAGTGCATCAGCACCGGACCGTTCTGTTCAGCGCTTTGCAGGATGCGCAGGACCTTCAGGACGTCGGCGTCGTCGACGCGGTCGGCATGGGTTGGGAAGCTCACTGCCTCGATGTTCTGCTGGCCGATCCATTCGCGGTCGTCGTCCTTGATGAAACTCACCACGGTCTTTACCTGCAGGCGCTGCAGCTCGGGCAGGTCGGCGCTGCCGGGCAGCGCGCTGCGGTAGAGGGTCGGCGACATCTGGTAGAGGTTGAACGACTGGTCCACGGGCTTGGCCCAGTCGGACGGCGTTGTGCCGGCGGCCAGGGCAAGCGGGCTAATGCTCTGCAGGGCAGTGCTCAGCAGGGCGGCGGCGATGGCGCCGCGGAGAATCTGGGGCAGGGACATGGGGACTCCTCCAAGGTCTGCGTCACCTTAGGCGGGGTCGGGTCGTGCCCGGATGAAATGCAGGTGAAGAAAGCGTGAAGCCCGCTCAGCGCCTGTCGGCCGGCAGGAAGCGCACCAGCACGCCGGGGCGGAAGAACCACCAGACGCACAGCGGATAGCACAGGTAATTGAGGAAATAGAGCAGCAGGGCTGCCGGGCTGGGCGTGTTCTTCCATGCCGCCATGCCGACCAGGATGGCGTAGAGCAGGGCCAGGCCGCCGCCGTACAGGGCGGTCAGCCGCCAGCGTTCAGCGGTCTCTGCCAGTCGCTTGTGCCGGCGGGCGAACCAGAAGGCCATGGCGGCGGCGATCACGGCTGCCACCAGCAAGGTCGCCGGCACACCGCCGACCCGCAGCAGCCCGCGTGCCACCACGTTGAGGAAGAAGGCGGCGAGGATGCCGGCAAGGGCGAGGTAGCGGACCTGGTAATGCATCAGAGTTGCCCGTCGAGACCGAAGCGTTTCTTCAGCACCTTGTCCAGCAGGCCGGCGGGCACCCAGCGCGAGAGCAGGGGCAGGGCCCGGCTGCCGTTGCCGATGCGCACCAGGCGCGGGCGCGGGGATTTCTGCACAGCGGCCAACAGCTCGCGGGCGAAGTCAGTGGCCGGGGTGGGTTTGTCCTGGGACGCGGCAGCGCGCGCCTGGATGAATTGGCGCAGCGGCCACCAGGCGGATTCCTCGCTGACCACCGCGGCCATCTCACGGCTGGCGTTGGCGCCGAAATTGGAGGCAATGGCGCCCGGCTGCACTTCCATCACCTCGATGCCGAAGGGGGCAAGCTCCAGGCGCAGTGCGTCGTTCAGGGCATGCACCGCGGCTTTCGATGCGCAGTACGCGCCGGCGAAGGGCGTGACCAGTACCCCGGACACGCTGCCGATGTTCACCACCAGCCCGCGCCGGGCGCGCAGGGCGGGGAACAGCGCGCGGGTGACACCGACCACGGCGAACACGTTGGTCTCGAATTGTTTGCGGATTGCCTGGCTGCCGCCGTCGAGCAACGGGCCCATGGCGCCGTAGCCGGCGTTGTTGATCAGCACATCGAGGCCGCCGGCTTCGTGCAGTAACTGCTCGGCAAGGCGCTCCACGGCGGGTTCGTCGTTGACATCCAGCAGCACGCCGCGAAAGCCCGCCTGGCCAAGGGCGGCGACGTCTTCATCGCGGCGGGCGGTGGCCCAGACCTGGTATCCGGCGGCCTGGAAGGCATCGGCAAGGGCGCGGCCGATACCGCTGGAGCAACCGGTGATGAGGGCGACGGGCTGGGGCATGGTCTGGCAGTCCTTGGGCTGTGGGCGGGACTACCGTACCGGATTGTGCGGGGCAGGTGAATCAGTTGCCGAAGCGACCGTTCACTCGTTCGGCGCGGAACTCCAGGGTGCTGGCGCGATAACCGGGGCGCAGCGGCGGCAGCGGCAGGCAGTCGTTCCAGCTGTCACCGGCGAGCAGCGCGCCGGGGCCGCGATAGCGCGGAGCCTCGTAGAGGTTTTCGGCAAGGTCGGTGGTGTCGCCAGGGCGGTAGGCGGCGACTTTCCAGCGCAGTTCCAGCAATGGGCGGTGCGAACCGTTTTTCAGGCTAATGGCCAATGGGCGGTCGGCGGGGCACTGCTCCGGCTGGTAGGCGATGCGCAGCTCCAGATGCTGGAGTTGGCGCGCGTCGCTGTTGTCCTGCCAGATGGCGATGGCGATCACACAGGCCAATCCAACCAGCCCGGCGCCGGAGATCGGCAGGGCGCGGGAGGGGTAGCGGATCAGCAGGACGATCCAGGTGACGATCAGCAGGATGCCGTACAGCATGGAGCGCTCCGTGGGGGATGTGTGGATACCTTAGCAGGAGCATCGCGGCGGTGGGTTGATGCTGCTCCATGATACCGCTCGATGTAGGAGCGAGCTTGCTCGCGAACCCGCCCAGCGCCGACGCTGAGCTGTAGGAGCATCTGTCTTTCTCGGGAAGCCCGTGCCGATCCTTTCCCCTCACCCCAGCCCTCTCCCGGGGGAGAGGGAGCAGTCCGTACCGGCTGACACCCAGGATTCATCCTGCACCTAACGGTCCCCTCTCGCCTTGGGAGAGGGCTAGGGTGAGGGACGGCCCAAGCGCAGAGGTAACTCGTAGAAGCGGACTCCGTCCGCGATCAGGGCTGCTCTTTACGCCAGAGCAACGCGGGATCGTGTGGAGCGCAGCGATATCCATCAATGGCGGTGCACAGGGCAGCATGGGTATCGCTGCGCTCCACCCATCCTACGAAGGCTTTCGTTTGCGGTTCGCGAGCAAGCTCGCTCCTACGAAAAGCGGGCCGGCGCGCGGGCATAAAAAAGCCCCCGCACCGCAAGGTGCGAGGGCATTGGCGCCGATGGGGGGAAGCGCCAGGTCCCGGGGCTTAGCGGACCACAGCCTGCAGTTCCACGTTCTCGGTGGTACGGCCGTAGACGTCTTCCAGACGCTCGATGTCGTCTTCGCCCAGGTAGCTGCCCGATTGCACTTCGATGATCTCCAGCGGGATCTTGCCCGGGTTGGCCAGGCGGTGGACCGAGGCGATCGGGATGTAGGTGGACTGGTTTTCGGTCAGCAGGAAGGTCTTGTCGTCACAGGTCACCTGGGCGGTGCCGGATACGACGATCCAGTGCTCGGCGCGGTGGTGGTGCATCTGCAGCGACAGGCGTGCACCCGGCTTGACGGTGATGTGCTTGACCTGGAAGCGCCCGCCCATGTCCACCGAGTCGTAGGAGCCCCACGGACGGTAGACCTGGCAGTGGTTCTGGGTCTCGCTGCGGCCGGCGGCGTCGAGCTGGTTGACGACCTTCTTGACGTCCTGCACGCGGTCCTTGTGGGCGATCATCATGGCGTCCTTGGTCTCGACGACCACGATGTCTTCCAGGCCGATCACCGACACCAGCTTGCCGTTGCCGTGCACCAGGCAGTTGTGGCTGTCGTGGACCATCACGTCGCCCATGGTGACGTTGCCGTCGTCGTCCTTGTCATGCACTTCCCAGATCGACGACCAGCTGCCGACGTCGTTCCAGCCGGCGGACAGCGGCACCACGCAGGCGCGGCGGGTCTTTTCCATCACGGCGTAGTCGATAGAGTTGTCCGGGCAGCATTCGAAGGTGGCGGCGTCGATGCTGATCAGTTCGCCGTCGTGCTGGCTGCGCTCCAAGGCCAGCAGGCAGGTGTCGTAGATGTCGGCGTCGTGCTTCTTCAGTTCCTCGAGGAAGCGGCTGGCGCGGAACAGGAACATGCCGCTGTTCCAGAAGTAGCCGCCGTCCTCGACGAACTGCTGGGCGCGGGTTTCGTCGGGTTTCTCGATGAAGCGCTCGACACGGATCACGCCGTCCGGCAGGCCGCGCTCGTCGCCGGCCTTGATGTAGCCGTAGCCGGTTTCAGGGCGGTTGGCGGGGACGCCGAAGAGCACCATCTCGCCCTTTTCGGCGGCGTTGGTGGCAAGCGCCAGGGCGCGCTGGAAGGCGCGCTGGTCTTCGATCACGTGGTCGGCGGGGAGGATCAGCAGCAGTTCGTCGCGGCCCTCGGCCATCAGCTTCATGGCGGCGATGGCGACGGCGGGCGCGGTGTTGCGACCGAAGGGCTCGAGCAGGATCGATTGGGTTTTCAGGCTCAGCTCTTCGAGCTGTTCCTGGACGATGAAGCGGTGCTCCTGGTTGCTCACCACCACCGGCGGCTCCATGCCTTCGAACACCAGGCGCGAGAGGGTCTGCTGGAACAGGGTGTGTTCGCCGGTCAGGGCCAGGAACTGCTTGGGATACTGTTTGCGCGAAAGAGGCCAGAGTCGCGAGCCGCTGCCACCGGAAAGAATTACTGGAATCATCGGGTTTCTCCTTAAGCGTTTGCGTTCTGTCTGCCGGGCCACGTCGTGTGGGCCGGCTTGCGGTTTGGGTGACCTCTCCAGTGCTGGCCGTCGCTGCGGTGCACGGGTCTTGCTGCCGGTGTGGGGCCGGTCTTGTTGTTCTGCTCGGGAACCAGGCGTGATGCCGCTCCCGTAGGGCGAATAACGCGAAGCGTTACCCGCCGTCTTTCTCGGTCATTCCGTCGGCGGATAAGCGCAAGCGGTTATTCGCCCTACGTGTTGCAGCCATCAGCGGCGCAGATCAGTCCGCCTTGACCGGGCGCTTGACCCACACCGGGT
This sequence comes from Pseudomonas sp. GD03903, assembly GCF_029840045.1. Lineage (NCBI taxonomy): Bacteria > Pseudomonadati > Pseudomonadota > Gammaproteobacteria > Pseudomonadales > Pseudomonadaceae > Pseudomonas > Pseudomonas sp. GD03903. The sequence continues at coordinate 216,470 of NZ_JAOCBT010000003.1, forward strand.
TCAGCTTGCTGTCGCCGGTGACGTAGAGGCAGACCACTTCGCCGCGCTCGAGGGTGACGGGCTTGAGGTCGCTGACTTTCTTGGCGCCGTCGAACAGGGCGAGGTTGACCTTCACCGGGTTGATCTCGCGGTCGCCGTGGCTTTGCGGGGCGACGTTGCTGACCACTTCGGTCTTGCCATCGGCGGTCTTCAGGGTGAGGGCCTTGCCGCTGAGGTTCTGCACGCGGACCAGGGCCTTCTGCTTGTTCTTGAACGGCGGCTCGGGCACCAGGCGCGGCTGGCCGCCGGGTTGGCTGACGAGGGTGTAGTAGGCGTCCGGATCGAGCTTCACCGGCAGGCTCTGGGAGCCGACCTTGGCGGTGTAGTTGCCCGGCGGGAGGAACTTGAAGTCGCTGGAGCCCAGCGGCGAGATGTCGTTGAGGGTGGCGTTGCCGACGCTGACGGACAGCTCCGAGCTGCCGGCGTTGTAAGCCCGCACGAAGGTGGAGCCCTTGGGCGCCTGCGGGCCGTAGAGCGCGCCTTCGCCGCCGGCGAAGGCGCCGAAGGAAGCGGCGCCCAGGGCGAGGGCGAGGGCGGACGACTTCAGGGTGCGAATGCTCAGTCGGTTCATGGGGTGTACCTCCGTCTTTCTCTCTTGGGGGGCACAAGAGGTGCCCAGTTCCAGCGCTTGATGCGCCGTGGGTGTTCGGGTCAGTGAGCGGCCTGGTTGGAAGCCAGGCGTTCGTCGCGGTTACCGTCCGCACGCAGTTGCGCCAGCCAGTCCTGGTTGAACTGGCTGAGGTCGCTGTGCATCGGCAGGTAGCGTTCGGGGAATTCCCAGACCAGCAGCTTGGCCGGGGCTTTCTTGAAACCTTCGTCCTGCAGCAGTTCGAGCATCGGTTCCAGGGGGCCCTTGCCCTCCTTGGCGTAGTTGATGACGTCCGCCGACAGCGCCTGCTTCAGCGCGCCGGCGAAGTTCCAGCGCGGGTTGGCGCTGTAGCTGGTGCCGACCAGGGCGATCTGCGGCTGGGCGCTGTCGCCGAACAGGTCGCCGCCGCCTTCGGATGTCGCCGTGGCGTCGTCGGCCGGGTGGGTCTGGCGCTGTTCCAGCTGGTCTTCGGCCGGCAGCAGGTCGGTGAACAGCGGGTCCAGCGGCAGGAAGGTGAGCAGGTCGCCCTTGTGCGCGCCGCTCTTGCCGGCCTCGGTGACGAAAGTCTGGCTCGGCAGGTCGGCGCCCTGGCCCTGGCGGATGCTTTCGCCCAGGCGCTGGGCCACGGCTTCGGCGCCCAGCGGGGTCCAGTGGGTGTCGGTGCGCAGGAACACCTGGCCGTTGTCCTTGGCTTTCTCCAGCGTCCCCAGCAGCTCGGGCGCGGCCATGCCGGCCTGGCGGGCACGCTGCAGGAAGTCGGTGTAGAGCGAGGCGTGCAGGGCAGCGGGTTGCTCCTTGCCGACGAACTCGGGGTAGAGGCGGGTCTTGGCCGGAATAATCGCCAGCACCAGCTTCACGCCGCGGCGTTCCAGCTCCTGCTGCACACCGCGCACCAGCGCCCAGTTGTCGTCCAGCTGCTGCTGGGTCGGCGCGGGCTTGAACTCTTCATCGGTGAACAGCCAGCCGTCCTTGCCGATCACCACGCCGGGGCGGCCCTCGTCAAAGACGGTGTAGTCCAGCGCGGCCCAGAGGTTGGTGCCCAGGCGCTTGATGGGGAATTCGTCGTCGTAGTGGCCTTCGAAAGCGTGGGCCAGCTTGCCGTTGAGCACGGTGGTGCCTTCGGCGGCGGAGAAGCTCGGGAAAGCCTTCAGCGACCAGCCGGCCAGGCCCAGCAGCATGCCGCCGAAAGCGGCGATGTAGGCGTACTGCAGGGGTTTGCTGATCTTGGGTTGAGTGGTCGATTGCATGATCCGGCCTCGCTCAGAACTGGAAGTAAAGGAACGGCGAGTAGCTCTGCGCCGACAGCTTGAGCACCGAAGCGGCGAACAGCAGGAGCAGGGCAAGTCGGGTAGCCAGCACCGGCAGCTGGGTCATCCAGTGCGGCTGGTAGACGGCGGCGCCGCTGGGCGAATAGGCGATGGCGGCCGGGTCCTGCCGGGCCATGGCCGGGGTGCGCGGCTGCGCGCTGGCGGGTCCGTCGGCGTTGACCTGTTCAGTCTTCGCGGCGGCCTTGGGTGCCTTGTCCTGCATCGGCTGGTTGTAGAACTGGCGGATGCCGAAGAAGGCGAGCACGAGGTAGGCGATCACCAGGGTGCCGACCTGCAGGCCGGTGAGGCTGGCGCGGTTGAGCTCGGAGAGCTTCCAGTCGCCGAAGCTGAACATGGCTTCGTACATGCGCCAGGCCACGTGCAGGTTCTCGGCGCGGAAGATCACCCAGCCGACGATCACCAGCAGGAAGGTGAAGGCCCACTTCAGCGGATTGAGCACGCGCGGCGCGGCGTTCACGCCCAGGGCGCGCTCAATGGCCAGCCACACGCCGTGCCAGGCGCCCCAGATGATGTAGGTGACGTTGGCGCCATGCCACAGGCCGCCCAGCAGCATGGTGAGGATCAGGTTGCGGTAGGTCTGGAAGGTGGTGCCGCGGTTGCCGCCCAGGCTGATGTACAGGTAGTCGCGCAGCCAGGTGGACAGGCTGATGTGCCAGCGCCGCCAGAACTCGGTGATCGACTGGCTGATGTAGGGCTGGTTGAAGTTCTCCATGAAGCGGAAGCCCATCATCAGGCCGAGGCCGATGGCCATGTCGCTGTAGCCGGAGAAGTCGAAGTACAGCTGCGCGGTGTAGGCCAGCGCGCCGAGCCAGGCGTCACCGGTGGTGGGGTTCTGCAGGGCGAAGCAGTGGTCGGCCACCGCGGCCAGGGTGTCGGCGATGAACACCTTCTTGACGAAGCCCTGCATGAAGCGGGTGCAGCCTTCGGCGAACTTGTCGACGGTGTGGGTGCGGTGGTTGAACTGGTCGACCAGATCCTTGAAGCGCAGCACCGGGCCGGCGATCAGGTGCGGGAAGATCGCCACGAAGGCCGCGAAGTCGATCAGGTTGTGCGTGGCCGGAGTGTCGCCGCGGTACACGTCGATGATGTAGCTGATCGATTCGAAGGTGTAGAAGCTGATGCCGATGGGCAGCAGGATATGGGTCAGCACGAAGGGCTGCATGCCGAACGAGGTGATGATCTCGTTGAGGCTCTCCACGCCGAAGTTGGCGTACTTGAAGTAGCCCAGCACGCAGAGGTCGACCACCACGCCGAGCAGCAGCCAGCGCTGGGCAGCCTTGGTGCGTACGCCGGCGGCGCCGATGCGCAGGCCGATCCAGTAGTTGAATACGGTGACGCCGGCGAACAGCAGGAGGAAGTCCACCCGCCACCAGGCGTAGAAGATGTAGCTGGCGACCAGCAGCAGGAGGTTCCGGTAGCGGTTCCCGCTCAGGTAGTACAAGCCGAGGAAGACCGGCAGGAACAGGAACAGGAACACGTTGGAAGAAAAGACCATTCCGCGTCTCTCTCTGGAGCTTCAAACCTTGAGTCGCTCCGGACCTTCCGGCGTCTGTTCGACGCCTTGAGGAAAGGCCGGGGCAACCCGCCAATTCCTCCCCATGTGGTGCTCAATCTGCTGCGCCCGCCCGCGTCTTTGATTGCGTGGGTCGGGGGTGTTGCCGTACTCCGCGTGTGCGGGATGGATAGCTCTTTGTAGGAGCGAGCTTGCTCGCGAACCGCCCTGAGCCGGAGCTCTCGGAGACGCTGTTCGCGAGCAAGCTCGCTCCTACAGGTCCCTGGGCGAATTACGCGAAGCGTTATCCGCCGTGGTTTCGTGCCATGCCGGCGGATAACCGCAAGCGGTTATGCGCCCTACGGGTCAGTCAGGGAGACGGGCGCTGCCTCAGCTCCCCGCCCCCTGACGGTTGAAAACCTTGGTCACTTCGCCCCCCAGGCGGAAGCTGTTGAACGGCTCCATCTTCTTCTTCCAGTCCTGGGTCTTCGGTGCGCAGCTGTAGAGTGCGCAGTAGGGTTCCAGCCAGGCGAACTTGCTGTTCTCCTTCAGGTCGGCCATGTCCTGGTCGTTGCCGGTTTTCTGGTCGAATGCGTTCTGGTCATCCACGCCTTGCATCACGCGGTTGGCCAGGCGCTGCAGGGCGCCGTTGTTTTCCTGGCGCAGGTCGACGCCGTTCACCTGGGCGAAGGCGGCGATCATGGTCAGCGGCGGCAGCGAGTAGTTGTGGTACGACAGCGCACGCTGGCGGCGCTTGAGTTCGTTGGGCAGGTAGCCGTCGTTGTCCACCTGGTTGGCGGCAACCTTGAACTCCTGCACCGACCAGTCGAACAGGTCGCGGCGGTTGGTCACCACGGCGGTGGACATCACCGACCAGGCGGCCCAGTAGGAGTGGTTGTTGATCTTCTTCAGCGGCAGGTCGCTCCAGTCGCGCACTACCTGGCTGCCCAGGGTGCTGAACCAGTTCTCGATCTCCTTGGATTGCTCGGAGTAGGCCGCCAGTGGGCGGCTGCTGGAGAACTTCAGGCGCATGTAGGACGACGACAGGCTGCCGAGGGCCCATTTGCGCATGGACTTGCCGGTGTGGTTGTAGTCACTGCTTTCCAACGCGCCGGCCTTCGCCCAGGCATCCAGCCAGCTCATCGCGCAGTCCAGGTCGCCCTTGTTGCCGCTGCGCATGTACTGGGTGATGAGCTTGGTGGCGCCGCGCTCCATGTCGGTGATGTCCTTGATCTGAGTGCGGAACTCCTTGTCCGCATCCGCGTTGAAGGTGGCACGTGCCGAGTCCGAACCCTTGTACTTGCTGGTGAACTGCAGGCTGCCGGTGTAGGGCGTCGGGGCGGTGGGGCAACTGTCCGCGTCTTTCTTGCTGCCCTTGTCGCCGACGGCGGAGAAGTAGCCCGGCGGTGGCATCAGGTCGGCGGCATAGGTGGTGCTCTCGCCGAACAGCGCGCCGAGTACCGCAATGGTCAGGCCGATGCGGGCGACGACGGGTGTCTTGATCTTGTGGAGGCTGGGCATGGTGCTTGTCCCTCGCTTCAGTTGGCGGCCACGTCGGCCGACTTGGCTTTGGGCGTCTGACAGAGCTTGGCCTCGACTTCCAGGCCCGCCGGCATGTCGTCCGGCGCCTCGATCTCCAGGGAGAGGAACTGCTGGTTCGACCAGTCTTCGTCGTTGCGCAGCTCGAAGACGTAGCGTCCGCCGGTATCCACGGCCTTGGACTGCTCGATCTTCAGCTGCTCGCGACGACCGTTCATGTACCAGATGGTGTTCTTCAGTTCGTGCACGCCGGGGTCGGAGTAGGTGACGTCGGCGGTGTAGCTGCCCGAGCGGATCGGCAGGGCGCCGCTGTTGAGCAGCACCTCGTTGCTGCCCGCGTGCAGCTTGACCTTGCGGCTGATGGCCGGCTTGCCGTCGGCGCAGCCGTTGTCCACCAGCGGCATGGCCTGGCGGTAGAAGCTCTTCTGCGCCATGTCGTAGTGGGTGGCGAATTCCCAGATGAGGATCTTCGGCGGCTTGTCGTGGAATTCCTTGCTGGTCATGTAGGCCAGCAGGGAGCTGTCGAAGCCGCCGCCCGACACGGCGTTGTTGAGGATGTCGACCTTGCCGTACTGCTCCAGGAAACCGGCGAAGTTGTAGGCCGGGCCGCTGTTGGACGTACCCACCAGCGCAACCTGGGCATCGCCGCCCTCACCGAACAGGTCACCGCCGCCCGAATCGCCCACCGGCTCGGTCTCGAAGCGGTCGACGTACTGCGGTGCGTAACTGCTGCCGCACAGCTGCGCGGCGGCCTTGTGGAAGGTGCCCAGCTTGGACAGCAGGCCCACGCGCTTGCTCTCGAATTCCTTCTTGGGAATGTCGTTGTAGGCGGGGATTTCCTTCAGGGTGTCGGCGACGATCTTCGCGCTGCGCATCGCGCCATACGGCGTCCAGTGGTGGTCGCCCTTGAAGTAGTACGGGTGCTCCTGCTTCTCGTCGAACAGCGGCGAGAAGTCCGGGGTGTAGATGCCGGCCTTGCGGAACTGGGCGATGGCCGCCTGGTAGTTCTTTTTCGCCAGGTCGTAGTTGAAGCTGGCCTTCTCCTGCGGGTTGAGCTTCTCGCGGTTCACCAGGCCACGGGTGGGCTGGTACACCACGACCAGATCGATACCCTTGCGCTTGAGTTCGTCGCGCAACTGCTTGAGTTCGCGCCAGCCTTCGGCGCTGGTGCCGAAGTCGGTGCGCAGGTCATAGGTGGTGCGGAACAGCCAGTCTTCCTGGGCCGGTACCAGGTGGGTGAAGAAGCCCAGGTACTTGGTGTTGTACGCCGCGTCGTTGGACGCGGTGGGGCACAGGCCGGCGGCCGGTTGTGCGGTGTAGCTCGGTGCGTCGGCGGCACCGGCCTGGTGGGCAAACAGCAGGGCGGCGGATAGGCCCGACAGGCGCAGCAGGTTGATGGTCATGTTGTTCATGGTCGGTCCTCAGTTCTGCAGTTCGGCCTGGCTTTCGACGGGGTCGATCAGCACCGCGCGTTGCTGGCGCACCAGCAGGTCCAGGATCTGGTCCTGCTTCTCGCCGAGCACGCCGTTGAAGCTGATGCCGGAAGATTTGGTCGGGCCGAGCATGGCCACCTTGTAGAGCTCCAGCGACAGCGGCGAATCCACCGACAGCGGGCCCGAGCCATTGCCGGCCAGCTTGCCGCCGACCACGATCAGCGAGACCTTGGTGTCGAAGGGGTCGAGGTCGATGTTGCGGTCGGTGTCGGTCAGGTCCTTGATGTGGCCGTAGACGCCGATGAGCTTGTTGCCGGCGGCGAGGTTCTCGTACAGGCGGATGTTCACGCTGTTACGGATGCGGATGCCGTGGCGCAGGTTGGCCAGCACCTGGTTGCCGTAGATGAGGTTGTCGCCCGACTCGTAGAGCGTGATGCCGTCGGAGTGGTTGCGGTACACCTCGTTGTAGGCCACCAGGTTGCGCTCGGAATTACGGTCGAGGACGATTCCGGAGAGGTGGTTGTCGTAGGTCTTGTTGTGGATGATCCAGCTGTCGTTGACCTCACGGGAGACGATGATGCCGTGCTTCTTCTTGGTCCCGTAGACGGTGTTCTCGGCGATGACCAGGCGATGCGAGCGGTCGTGGGGGTCGATGCCGTAGACGATGTTGTTCTTGTAGGTGTTGCCGCGCACTACAAGATCGTCCGCTTCGTAGCAGTAGAAGCCGTACCAGGCGTCCTCGAAGGTCGAGCCGATCACCCAGCCTTTGGGGCGCGGGCGCTTCATGGTCTTGTCCATGCCCGGGCTGTACTGCGAGATGGAGATGCCGTAGGCCTTGGAGGCGTTGTAACCAAAGCTGGTGAAGTGGCTGTTCACCAGGTAGGCCTCGGCGCCGCCCCAGGAGATCAGGAAGGGGCGGAATTCGTTGGGCGTCTTGTACCAGGCAGGTTCCTTCTGCGCTTCGTTCCAGGCGGTGACCTTGGTGTCGCGCACGAACAGCTTGCCATCGTTGACCAGGAATGAGCCGCGGTCCTGGGACAGGCGCAGTTCCTTGACCTTGCCGTCGATCTCCAGGGTCGCGCCCTGGCTGACGACGATCGGCAGGCGGGCGATGTAGACGCCTGGTTCGACCTGCTCCAGGGCGGTCTTCGGCAGCTTGCCGGCCAGCTCCGCGAGGTTGACGTAGCCACCGTCGATGAAGATCGCCTGGGGCATCTGGCGCTGGCGCTTCACCCACTCGGCGAGGCGGTTCTTGCCGCCGGTGAATTCCTTCAGCGGCTGCTGCTGGACCATCCGCTCGATGTGGGCGCGGCCGGCCTTCTTGCGCTCGATCTTCTTCTCCACCGCTTCGGCGGTGTAGCCGGTGAGGTCGGGCAGCTTGGGCGGTTCCAGGTGCAGCGGTTCGCTGGGCGCAGCGGTCACGGTGTAGTTGCCGGACTCCTTCAGCGTCTGGGTCTTGCCCGGCTCGCTGCCGGGATGTTCCTCGGCGGTTTTCTCTTCGCTGCCTTTCGCGGCGGCCTTGGTACTGCTCTCGGCCTTGGCCGCGGGCTGCGCCGCCCAGGCCGGAGACGTGGCCAGCAGGACGCTACCCAGCAGCAGGCTCGCCCAGGGCGCGGTGGCTAGCTTGCGCTGGCCTTGCGGCCCCCTCACCCCATCCCTGGCTGCGCGCCCCGCTCGGAGGGAGAGGGAGCACCCCGGCATTGGGCGGTGTGCCGAACAAGCCGGCGACTCCGAACAGCCCCCTCTCCCTCTGGGAGAGGGTTGGGGTGAGGGTAATAGAGTGAGAATGTTCATCGCCATACTCCTCAGAAGCGCCAGATCACATCGACGAAGGCGTGGTGCATGGTCGAGTCGACGTGGCTGCCGTACGCATCGCCGGGCTTGAACACGCCGCCACGGAAGCGGATCAGCGCCGACGGCTCGTCGATCGCCTGGCTCATCGACGCTGGCAGCAGGCCCTGCTTGAAGTACTTGGTGACGACCAGGTCGACTTCCTGGCCAACGTCTTTCGAGTCGTTGACCATGGGTGCGGTGATGCCGCTGTTGCCGATGTCCGAGTCGCCGTCCACGCGGCGGAACTTGTTGTAGATGACGCTGGCGTCATAGTCGTCGCGCAGTTGCCAGGAACCGAACAGCGTGGCGGCCTCAAGGTTCGACAGCTCACCCCGGAAGGCTTCGCCGAAGCGGTGCGCGCGGGCCCGGGTGCCGGTGAAGTTGGAGCGGTTACTCTCCAGGCCGGTCTGTTCGAACTGGTCTTCGCCGTTCTTGCCGCCGCCGCTGCCACGGGCGTAGGCGCCACCGACGCGCCACTGCTCGTCGATGTTCCAGCGCAGGCCCAGGTCCGCGCCGTAGGCATCCACATCGCCACTCTGCTTGCCGGCGGCGACACGCTCGCCGTTTACCGGGACGGTGGTCAGGCGGTCGCGGTTACCGGTGAGCCAGGTGGCGCTGGCCCAATAGTTGATGGGCATCTGCGAGCGCCAGTTGTAGCCGTCGCCGTTGGCCTCGATGCCAACCCAGGTGAGGTCGCCGGTGGAGCGCTTGTCCAACGAGTCGACGGTTTCACCCGGGTCCGGCAGGCTGCCGCTGTCGTCGGCGTGGTGCACGCGCAGACCGACCCAGTGCTGGGGCATCCACTGCGTGGAGATGTCGCCGAAGACGTGGGTGCGGTCCTTGTCGTCCGGCGCCAGGTCAGTGATGTCGGTACGGTAGTCGGAGAAGCGCTGGGCGGCGCCAAGGTGGGCGCGTAGCAGGGTGGTGTCGAAGGTCCAGTTCAGCGCCTCGATGTTGGTGTCCTGCCACATGCCGCTGTCTTCGCGCAGGCGCTGGCGTCCGAAGCGCAGGTGCTCGCCGGGGTACTGAGTGAGGCCGGCATAGTCCACCCAGAATTCGCGCAGGGCGAGGTAGGCGTCGTCGGGCTCGCGCTTGTTGTCGCTGCGACCGCTGCTGTCGTTGTTGACGTCATCGTTCTGCAGGGTGTCGGTCTGAATGGTGTCGGTGGCGGCAACGGCCTGGCCCATCACATAGGCGCTCCAGTTGCCCCACTGGCCGAAGGCCCAGGGGCGCAGGTCCAGGCCGATGCCGTTGAGGTCGCCGCCATGGGCGGTGCCCAGGTCGCGATCATCCTCGGATTCGGCGGTGACCTTGATGTCGATGCCGAAGTTCTTCGGCGGTTCTTCCGCCGCATGGGCGAGGCTGCCGAACAGGGTACCGGCGAGGCTCAGGCCGACGCCGAACATGGCAGGGAACAGGCGGGCGCGGCGGACAGCGGTAGCCAGAGCTCGCGGCTTAATCCCTTCGATAAGAGCAAACGGCGGGGTGGTCATCGGGTCGATGCGCTTCATAGGTTTTCTTGTTCCTGGTTGTTCTGCAGAAGGCTGACGGTGGCTTGCCAGTTGGCGCCGCGAGCCTGTTCTTCACGCTTGAGCAGTTGCTGCGCGGCGCTGCGGTCGGCCGGCTGGATCTGCGGTTCGATCTGCGCCATCAGGTCGCTGGCGGTGGGTACCTGCTGGCGCTGGGCGAGTTCGCCGAAGACGTAGGCGTTGACCAGGTTCGGGCGCACGCCACGGCCCTGCGAATACAGCTGGGCGAGGGCCATGTCGGCGCTGGCCTGGCCGGCGCGGGCGGCGATCAGCAGGTGATCCACGGCCTTCTGCGGGTAGACCTGGCCGAGGAAGCCGCGGCGGTAGATCTGGCCCAGGTAGTAGTGCGCCTGGGGTTCGCTGGCGGCCGCCTTGAGCAGGTGCTGCTCGGCTTTCTGCGGCTCCTGCGGGGCCCACTTGCCGTCGTAGTAGAGGCGCCCGAGGAGCAGCTCGGCGCGGGGCTGGGCGGCGTCCTGGGCTTTCTTCAGGTAGTCGAGCATCTGGTCGAGGTCGCCCAGGTCGGGGTTGTCGTATTGCAGCTTGGCCAGGCTGACCCAGGCGGCCGGGTAGGTCGGCGCGATCTCGGTGAGCAACGCCTGCGCGGCCTGCGGATCGGCGGTGCCGATGTTCGGATCGGCCAGTACGCCGGCCACCGATTCGACGCGCTCGGACGGCACGCGGCCGGCCTTCCAGCCCGCCTTGAGTGCTTCGATGTGGGCCTTCTGCTTATCCGCGTTGCCCTGTTTCTGGTACACGGTGGCCAGCTCCATCCAGCACACGTCCATGCGGTTCAGCCAGCGCTGGCAGACCTGCTCGACTTCGGTGAGGTGCTGGTCGTAGGTGCCCTGGGTGCGGTACAGGATGATCTGCGCCAGGTCTGCCTGCGGCAGTCCCTGGGCGCGCCACTGGTCGATGCGCTGCTGCGGGTTCACGTTCGGCCAGGCCTGCGGGTATTGCAGGTAGAGGACGATCAGCGGCACCAGTGCGCTGTCCTCGCCTTCGTCGAAGGCACGGGTCAGCAGTTGCTCGGCTTCGCGGTGCTCGGCGTCGCTGCCGCCGGGCTTGGCTGCCAGCCACTTGCCCAGGCGGGCGCGGGCACGCGGCGAGCTTTCGGCGGCTTCGCGGTAGAGCTTCTCGGCGCGGGCCTGCTCGTCGGGGTCGCCGGTGGCGGCCTGCATGTCGGCCAGTCCGACCTGTGCGTCGGCGTAACCCATGGTCGCCAGGGCCTGGAAGTTGGCCTGGGCGGTGGCGATGTCGCCGCGCTCCAGGGCTTCCTGGGCCAGTCGCTGGTCGGGCAGGCCGGCGCAACCGGCAGCTGCGGCAATGGCCAGCGCCAATCCAAGGTGTCGGGCCAGGTCCGGGGCGTGTCGCAAGACAGGTCGATTCATGCGGGCAGTCCTCTTAGCGAGCGGTGGCCAGGGCCATCGCCTTGTTCAGCAGGGTGCGGCCCGGCAGGCCGCCGATGCTGACTTCAGTCGGGCGGCCAGCCATCTGGCTGTCGAGCGGCTGGTCGGGGGTGATCTGCACGCGGATTTCCGAGGACAGGTCACCGTCCACCGGTGCGGTGCGCAGGATGCGGCCGCCGCGGACTTCGCTGTCGCCGGCGACCTGGAAGTTCACGTGGGTGCCCGGCGAGAGTTCGGCGGCGTTGCGGTAGGGGAAGCGCGCCTCGACGGTGGCGGTGCTGTCGCGCGGGGTCAGGGTGAAGATCACGTCGCCCTTGTTGGCGAACTGGCCGTTGGCGACGCGCTGCTCGACCACGCGGCAATCGCACGGGCTGGTCAGGGTGCCTTTCATCTGGTGGCCGAAGAGCTTCTCGATATTGCTCGGGTTGAGCTGTTCTTCGGTCAGGTTGCCCTTGAGCAGGTCCAGCAGGTTGGCGGAGAAGGAGGCGATCGGCGCGCCCTTGGCGACTTCCGCGCCGGGCTCCACCAGGCTTTCCACGGTGCCCTCGCGGGGCATGGTGATCTGCTGGTTGGCCACGCTGACCACGCCCGAATCGGCATGGGTGACGAAGTACAGGTTGTAGATCTGGTTGAGGATCACCGCGAAGGCGCCGACGCCGACCACGAAGATCGCGGTGCTCACGGTGACGGCGCGGAAGCGCCCGAAGAAGCCCATGCCGCCGGAGCCTGCGCCGTGCTTGCGGGCCTTGGTGAAGTTCTCGCGCTGCAGGGTGTTGAGCATGTCGCCGACGCTGATCACCTCGCCTGCCAGGTAGGAGGTGATCAGGTAGCGCAGGGCAGCGATCTCGCGTGGCTTCAGGTGCTGGAATTCGCAACCGACGCGGCCGCTGTCGCGGTCGTAGGAGCGCACCTGGAATTCCACTTCCAGGGAGAAGCTGATGCTGTCGATCTGGAACAGCAGCTTGCCCTTGTGCAGGTCGCCGACCTGGACCGGGGTGTTGTTCGCCGAGGCGAACGCGAAGCCACCGGCGGACAGGTCCAGCAGGCGCGCATCGACACCTTCGCGGTTGCCCCCGATGTAGCGGATGCGCGCGGGCAGCTTGACCCTGGCGTGCTGGCGCTGGGCTTCGGATTCATGCACGACATTGACGTTGACGGCGGTATTCATGAGGTCGAGTCCTGTTCGTAGCTAATAGGAAGTCGGTCAGACGATGGTCAGCAGTACGGCGACGAAAACGCTGGCCGCGGAAAAGGTCATGGCGCGCGAGGACCAGGTGTTGAACCAGCGCTGGAAGCTGGCCAGGCCGCGATCGAGCTTGGTGTTCTGGCGGGTCCAGGACTGCTGGTCGAGGCGGAAGAACACGTAGATCTTCACCAGGGCGCCGACGATCTGGTTGTAATAGAGGATCGCCGGGTAGGCCGGCCCGATGTGGTGGCCCGACAGCGACAGCAGCAGGGTCAGCACGAAGCGGGTGATGCCGATCCACAGCAGGTAGATGAGCAGGAAGGCGATGCTGTACTTGATGCTGGCGATGATCGCGGCGACCAGGCCGAGCAGGCAGGTCCACATCGACAGGCGCTGGTCGAACAGCACCACGCTGGTGAACCAGCCCAGGCGCTGCGGGCCCAGGGCCAGGGCGCGGGAGTTCTGCCGCAGGTTGTTGCCGTACCAGCGGAACATCAGTTTGCGGCTGGCCTTGATGAAACTCTTCTCCGGCGGGTGCTCGACCGTGTTGATCGCCGCGTCCGGCACGTAGAAGGTGTCGTAGCCCAGGCGCATCAGGCTGTACCAGCTGGACTTGTCGTCGCCGGTGAGGAACTGGAAGCGGCCCAGGCGCCAGTGGTCCAGGTGGTCGCTTTCGACGTCGGTGATGAAGTCCGGGTCGGTGACCACGGCAGCGCGGAATACCGACATGCGCCCGGTCATGGTCAGCACGCGCTTGGACAGGGCCATGGAGCACATGTTGATGTGGCGCTGAGCGAAGCGCAGCTTGTGCCACTCGCTCATCACGTAGCTGCCGCGTACTTCGCAGAATTCGTTGGTGGTCAGGCCGCCGACGTTGGGGAAGAGCTTGAACCAGGGCACGGTCTTCTTCACCACGCCGGGTTCGAGCACGGTGTCGCCGTCGATCACCGCGACTACCGCGTGTTCGTCCGGCAGGTGGCGGGAGATGGCACGGAAGCCGTGGGCCAGGCCGTCGCGCTTGCCGGTTCCGGGGATGCGCACGAAGTCGAGCTTGACGTGGTCCGGCGGGTTGAGCTTCTGCCACTGCTGCTTGATCAGCACCTCGTCGGACATCTCGACGATGGAACACACCACGGTGGTGGGGTAGCCGCAGGCAATGGCTTCTTCGATGACCGAGCGATAGACCATGGAGGTGGTCAGCGCGTCGATGCGGAAACTGGTGACCATCAGGTACACGTGGGACGGGTCGGCCGCTTCGCCGAGCTTGCGCACCTTGCGCCGGTAGTGCGGGTAGACCAGGTAGAGGAACAGCATGCCGCGCAGGAAGTGCAGGCCACCCATGGAATAGCGCCAGATACCGACCGCGCCGATCAGCAGCAGGAAGTCCTTGGACTCGGCGTCGAATACGGTCGGTGGCACCAGCAGCGCCAGCAGCATCAGCAGGCTGAGAAAGACCAGCCAGCCGGTGGCTTCACCGATCACTCGTTTGTAGGTTTCCATCGTCGTCTGTCCGTCTGGTGGGGCTTGGTTACCGGCCCGCTGGGCGGGTCGGTAACCGGCGCTTTTGGTTTCTGAAGGCATGGACTCGATTGAGCGAGCTAGAGTCCGGTTAGGCGGAGAGGGACGAGGAAGCGGAGTTCACTGAAGTGAATGAGCATTTCCGAGTTCCTCTCCAACGACACCGGGCCGACGCGCAGCCAATCGAAACCCAATTACCAGCAGATGCCTTCGGCGCGGTCGTCTGTGACACTCGGCATGAAGCCGATCAGGTCGACGACCTTCTTGCCCGCGGGTGCCTTGTTCACCACGTCGACGAACAGCTCGTCGCCGTTGCCCAGTACCAGCACGTCGGAGGTCTTCACCACGGCGTCCAGGTCCGAGACCAGCAGCGAGGAGACATGCGGGATCTTCGCTTCGATGTACTCCTTGTTCGCGCCATGGACGCGGGCGTACTCGACGTTGCGGTCGAAGATCTGCAGCTCGTAGCCCTTGCCGATGAGCATCTCGGCCAGCTCCACCAGCGGGCTTTCGCGCAGGTCGTCGGTGCCGGACTTGAATGACAGGCCGAGCAGGCCGACCTTGCGGCTGCCATGGGCGGCGATGATGTCGAAGGCTTTCTGCACCTGATGCTGGTTGCTGCGCATGATCGAGCCGAGCATCGGGTGTTCGATGTCCAGCTGGCTGGCGCGGTAGGTGAGGGCGCGTACGTCCTTGGGCAGGCAGGAGCCGCCGAAGGCGAAGCCGGGCTTCATGTAGTAGCGCGAGAGGTTCAGCTTGCGGTCCTGGCAGATCACGTCCATCACCTCGCGGCCGTCGACGCCGACTGCCTTGGCGATGTTGCCGATCTCGTTGGCGAAGGTGACCTTGGCGGCGTGCCAGACGTTGCAGGTGTACTTGATCATCTCCGCGACCTCGATGGTCTTGCGGATGATCGGCGCGTCCAGTTCGCGGTAGATTTCTTCCAGCAGGTCGCCGGTCTGGGCGTCCAGTTCACCGATGACGGTCATGGGCGGGAAGTCGTAGTCCTTGATCGCGGTGGATTCGCGGAGGAACTCCGGGTTGGTGCCCACGCCGAAGTCGGCGCCGGCCTTCTTGCCCGAGCAGTCCTCGATGATCGGGATCACCACGTTGTTCACGGTGCCCGGCAGCACGGTGCTGCGCACGACCACGGTGTGGCGCTCTTTCTTCTCGCGGATGGCGTAGCCGATCTCGCGGCACACGGACTCGATGTAGCCCAGGTCGAGGTCGCCGTTCTTCTTGCTCGGGGTGCCGACGCAGATGAACGACACGTCGGTATCCAGTACGGCCTTCTTGAAGTCGGTGGTGCCGGACAGGCGACCGGTGCGGATGCCCTGTTGCAGCAGCGGCTCCAGACCCGGTTCGACGATAGGCGACTTCCCGTTGTTGATCAGATCGATCTTGGTGGTGGACACATCCACCCCAACGACTTCATGGCCTCGTGCGGACAGGCAGCCGGCACATACTGCGCCAACATACCCAAGACCAAAGATGCTGATACGCATCGCATTCACCTCTTCAATGGTCGAACTGTTTAAAGTTGCCCGGTAGGGCGATTTATTCAGGTTGAGCGAACCCCCGGAGTTCACTGAAAAGTGCTCTCCGTACTTCCTTCCAGGCAGGCATGGGAATCGAGTGCTAAACTTCAGAGCACAGTCTGGGTGCAAACTTTTGATGTTTGCCCTGTTATGTTTCAGGCAGGTTGCAAAGTTGGTGCGGCGTCTGCCTGGCGTGCTCCAGTTTGGTTAGATGATTGCCTCTTCATCTGAAAAGTTCAGTGATTTCATTGAGTTGTGGTTTTTCTGGAAGGTCGGCAAGAACTTGTCGAAATATCCTCAGAACCAAACTCCAATTTCCATCGAGGCATTTTTGTTTTGCCAACGATGGTCGTTGCGCAAATAGGATTTATCCGAAATGCGGTTAGTTCCTTCCGCCCATCTCGCCTTTGAAATCATTTGAAATATCCATTTGATATCACTTGATGCTGCACTAATGGCAAAACACGGATTGTCTTTGTCAGTGCAAAGTGCAATGTCTGGGAAAGTTCCATTGAAATTTTCGTTAAAAACGACCGTGTATCGTCGTCAAGACATTCGTTCAGCTGCCGTTCAGCTTTCTCTCTTGCAAAGTGCAATCGTGAAATGCATGTCATGGCCAAAGGCTGTTAATGGCCAATGGATTACAAGGCAGGGAGCGAATCAGGACGATTTCCATCCTTCCGACGGGTTCGGGCGGGCGAAAAAATTTCTCACGATTAATCCTGAAGCGGACGAACGGTCATTGAGCCCCTTCCTGCTGTGTGGACATTCGGGGGTTTTTTGAGCAGGAAACGTACAGTTCAGCCCCGTGTGACCGGGCAGTCCCATGGTCAATGGCTTACAGGCCACTTGGAATCAGCCGTCCTCGCCGCCCTTTTCTTGTAGGAGCGAGCTTGCTCGCGAACCTCCTGCGATCGATGAAGCGAAAGCGGTTCGCGAGCAAGCTCGCTCCTAGATAAAGCAGGGCGGCTGCCGAGGACAGAGGGGGGTGAAACGAGAACGGGAGCCCATCCACGACTGGAAAGGCTCCCGTTTGGTGCAGCAGAAGGTGGGTCAGTCTTCAGCGTGGTCGCGCAGGAATACCAGCTGGTCGGCCTTGGAGTGCTCGGCACTGTAGGCGTAGCCCGCGTAGTTGAAGTCCTTCAGGCCTTCGGGGTTGCTCAGGCGCTCCTTGATCACGTAGCGCGCCATCATCCCGCGGGCCTTCTTGGCGTAGAAGCTGATGATCTTGTACTGGCCGTTCTTCAGGTCCTTGAACTCGGTGCCGATCACCCGCGCGTTCAGGGCCTTGCGTTTCACCGCGCCGAAGTACTCGTTGGAGGCCAGGTTCAGCAGTACGTCGTCGCCCTGTTCGGCCAGGGACTCGTTCAGCCAGCCGCTGATGCGCTCGCCCCAGAAGGCATAGAGGTCCTTGCCGCGGGCGTTGGCCAGCTTGGTGCCCATCTCCAGGCGGTAGGGTTGCATCAGGTCCAGCGGCCGCAGCACGCCATAAAGGCCGGAAAGCATGCGCAAGTGCTGCTGGGCGAAATCGAAGTCGCCTTCGCTGAAGTCCTCGGCCTGCATGCCGGTGTAGACGTCGCCCTTGAAGGCCAGCAGCGCCTGCTTGGCGTTGGCCTGGGTGAACTCCGGGTGCCAGCTGCCGAAGCGCGCGGCGTTCAGGCCGGCCAGCTTGTCCGACAGGTGCATCAGCTCGGCGATCTGCGCCGGGGCCAGTTCCCGCAGGATGCCGATCAGTTCCTGGGCATCGTCCAGGTGCTCGGGCAGGGTGAAGCGCTGCGTCACCGGCGCGGTGTCGTAGTCCAGGGTCTTGGCGGGGGAAATCACCATCAGCATCGTGCGGTCTCCTACAAGCGAGCGGCGATTGTAAGGAGTCGCGGGCGTTGGCTCCACCTATGGGGACGATTAGCTTCTCGATTGAGGCTGACGCAGGACGCAAAGGCCTGGCCTGGTGCGGCTCATGCTGTCGGGGCGGCGGGCTAAGGGACTGATCCAGCGAGGGAAAGGCGGAGAATTGCGGGAGGTTGGACTCCTAAAACTAGCGCTGTCCGAGGCCCTCGCCAAGGTATTTCGTCGTACGACGAAAAAAACTTTCTTAGGAAGGAAAAAGACTTTTTATCGTCATGTTTTTTCCTGTATTTGTTGAGACGTAGACCGCCGAACCCTGCAGACAGGTGGCGGCCCCGGCCCGGCCCGTCCTCTTATGCAGTTCTCTCGAACCCTGCCCTGATCCCAGGCTTCGAGAGCCGGTGGTTCGCAGCACGGCGGAGCGCTGTAGCGGCATTCCGTCGAACGCCCCCACAAGAGGTGACCCGCGTATGGATGACCACGGACGCTCCCGCCCCACCCAGCCCACCTTGTACGTCCTCGACACCAACGTCCTGATCCACGATCCCAACGCCTTGCTGAATTTCCAGGAGCACCACGTCGCCATCCCGATGACGGTGCTGGAGGAACTGGACAAGCTCAAGACCGGCAAACACACCGTAGCCGCGGAATGCCGCCAGGCGATCCGCCTGATCGACTCGGTGCTGGGCGAAGCCTCGCCCGAGCAGGTAGAGGATGGCGTACCCATCCAGCGCGGCAAGAGCGGCCCCTGTGGCAGCCTGTCGATCCTCATGAGCAAGCGCGCGGAGCCGATCACCTGGCTGCCCGAACACCTCAACGACAACAAGATCATCAATCAGCTGGTGGAACTGAAGAGCCGCCATAGCAGCAAGCGGGTGGTGCTGGTCACCAAGGACATCAACATGCGCCTGAAGGCGCGTGCCTGCGGGGTGTTCGCCGAGGATTACCACACCGACCAGCTGGTCGATGACATCAACCTGCTGTCGCGCGGCTACCACTCGCTCAGTGGGTCGTTCTGGGACCGCGTCAGCAAGGTGGAGACGCGCCAGGATCGCGGGCGGACCTGGCACCGCGTGCAACTCACCGACAACCTGCCGGCGGTGCACATCAACGAGTTCATCGTCGATGAGCAGGGCTTCGTCGGCTGGATCAAGGGCATCGACCAGGACGAGCTGACCATCCTCGACCTGCACCAGGAGCCGCTGCTGCACCAGGAAGCCTGGGGGCTGCGCCCGCGCGATGTTTACCAGTCGCTGGCGCTTTATGCGCTGCTGGACCCGGACATCCACCTGGTCAACCTGTCCGGCGCTGCCGGCTCGGGCAAGACCATCCTCGCCCTGGCGGCTGCCATCGAGCAGACCATGGTCACCAAACGCTACAAGCGCATCATCGCGACGCGCAGCGTGCAGGGGCTGGACGAGGACATCGGCTTCCTGCCCGGTACCGAAGCCGAAAAGATGGAGCCCTGGCTCGGCGCGATTACCGACAACCTCGAAGCGCTGCATTCGGATGATGAGTGCACCCACGGCAGCGTCGACTACATCCTCAGCAAGGTGCCACTGCAGTTCAAATCGCTGAACTACATCCGCGGCCGCAGCTTCCAGCAGAGCCTGATCCTCATCGACGAGTGCCAGAACCTCACCCCGCACCAGATGAAGACCATCATCACTCGCGCGGGCAACGGTTCGAAGGTGGTCTGCCTGGGCAACCTGGCGCAGATCGATACCCCCTACCTGTCGGCCACCAGCTCCGGCCTGACTTACCTGACCGAGCGTTTCAAGGACTTCCCCCACGGCGTGCACGTGACCCTGCAAGGGGTGCCGCGCTCGGTGCTGGCAGAGTTCGCCGAAGCGCACATGTAAGCCACCTTCACTCACTCAGCAGGGCCCGCCATCTGGCGGGCCTCTTTATTCCTGCTTCCAGGCTGTTCGCGAGCAAGCTCGCTCCTACAAGAGCCTGTCGGGGCGGACCTAGAGGAACGAGGGGGACGCCCAGTTCTTGCTCGCGAACCTCGGCGACGCAGGAGCTAACCCGCGCATACCTCTTCTTGTATACAATCCTCCCTCCAACGCGCCGCTCGCCGGTCTGCCAGCCCCGCGAGTCGGGGTTAAACTGTTCCCCTGATTCTCCGGAGATTTCCCACTCGTGCTGACCCATCTCGATTCCCAGGGCCGCGCCAACATGGTCGATGTCACCGAAAAAGCCGTGACCTCCCGTGAAGCCGTGGCCGAAGCCCGGGTGCGCATGCTCCCGGATACCCTCAAGCTGATCCAGGATGGCGGCCACCCCAAGGGCGATGTGTTCGCCGTGGCGCGCATCGCCGGCATCCAGGCCGCGAAGAGGACCCATGAACTGATCCCGCTGTGCCATCCGTTGCTGCTCACCAGTGTCAAGGTCGAGCTTTCCGCCGAGGGCACGGACACTGTGCACATCGTCGCCCGCTGCAAGCTGGCCGGGCAGACCGGCGTGGAGATGGAGGCGCTGACCGCTGCCAGTGTCGCCGCCCTGACCATCTACGACATGTGCAAGGCAGTGGACCGCGGCATGACCATCGAAAGCGTGCGTCTGCTGGAGAAACTCGGCGGCAAGAGCGGGCATTACGTGGCGAACGATAGCGTCGCTGACCAGAGCAGCGCAGGAGACACCCCATGATCCGCGTGCAGTACTTCGCCCGCTACCGCGAAGCCCTCGGCCTGGATGGCGAGCAATTGAGCTGGAGCGACTCCCTGAGCAGCCTCGACGACCTGCGACGGCTGCTGCTGGAGCGCGGGGGCGCCTGGGGTGTGCTTGGCGAGCAGAACCTGATGTGCGCGCGCAACCAGGAGCTGTGCTCCCTGGACGAGCCCCTCGTCGATGGCGACGAGGTGGCGTTCTTCCCCACCGTCACTGGAGGCTGAGGCCATGGCGATTCGCGTCCAGCCGGCGGCGTTCGATCCGGGCGCCGAGCTTAATGCGATGCACGCCGCCAATGTCGGCGTCGGCGCGGTGGTCGGCTTCGTCGGCTACGTGCGCGATTTCAATGATGGTCGCGAAGTCGGCGGCATGTTTCTCGAACATTACGCCGGGATGACCGAGAAGGCGCTGGCGAAGATCGAGCTCGAAGCCAGTCAGCGCTGGCCGCTGCTGCGCCTGGAAATTCTCCACCGCATCGGTCGGCTGGAGCCGGGCGAGCCCATCGTCTTCGTCGGCGCCGCCAGTGCCCACCGCCAGGCAGCGTTCGATGCCTGCAACTTCGTCATGGACTACCTCAAGACCCGCGCGCCGTTCTGGAAGAAGGAAGACACCAGCGACGGCCCGCGCTGGGTCGAAGGCCGTTGCAGCGATCAGGCTGCTGCCGAGCGCTGGAAGAGCTGAGCCGGCTGGCAACGGCGTCACGGCTCTCGCAGAAGCAGCCGTCATGCAGCGGGAAATCCGCGCGTGTGGATGCGCTCTCGCTCCCCTGGCTGCGCGCCCCTCTGCTTGGAAAAGGGGGGCAAACTGTTCCTCCTGACGCAGTTGTTTCACCCTGCAGCGAACAGTCCCCTCTCCCTTTGGGAGAGGGCTTGGGTGAGGGCTGATCCGAGCGCAGGACTATCTCGCAGGGCGCTCCTGCAGATTCACAGCGAATTTTCTGCTCTGCATGTCGTGGATAGGGTCCACTCCTACACATTCGCACGGTGGATTACTGCCCCGCACGCGCCGGGGTAGTACCTCCTAGGAGGAATGGGCGGTAGGGGAGAAGGGGCGCAGGCTGGCGCCAGCCCTTTTTTGCTCCGAATCGGAGAGCCCCTCATGAGCCATCTCAGCACCCCGGAATTCCAACCGCTGGAGATCGCTGTCCTCACCGTCAGCGATACCCGCAGCCTGCACAACGATACCTCGGGCCAGGCCCTGGTCACCTCGCTGCAGCGCGCCGGTCACGCACTCGCCGAGCGCCGTCTGGTGATCGACGACATCTACCAGATTCGCGCCGTCGTCTCCGCCTGGATCGCCGATCCCAAGGTCCAGGTCGGCCTGATCACCGGCGGCACCGGTTTCACCCTGCGCGACAACACTCCACAAGCCGTGGCGCCCTTGCTGGAACGCACCGTGGACGGCTTCGGCGAACTGTTCCGGCAGATTTCCCGCGAGGAAATCGGCACCTCGACCATCCAGTCCAGGGCCATCGCCGGCATCAGCAACGGCACGCTGATCTGCTGCCTGCCGGGCTCCACCGGCGCCTGTCTGACCGCCTGGGAAAAGATTCTCGTGCAGCAACTCGACAGTCGCACCAAACCGTGCAATTTCGTCCCCCATCTCAAGCGCCTGCCCGAGCGCCCGGTGCTTGCCTGCGGTACCCGCTCGTGAGCGGCTGCGGCTGTTCCGGCTCCGGTCTGCGCCCGGTGGACGAGGCCATTGCCGCACTCATGGACTTCGTTCCCCCGGCGCCGCCAATCGTGCGCGTGGACCTGGAAAGTGCGCTGGGCCGCGTCCTCGCCGAGGACATTCACTCACCCATCGACCTGCCTCTGTGGGACAACAGTGCGATGGACGGTTATGCCCTGCGCTGCGCCGACACGGGCCCATCCGGCGCGCGACTGAAGCTTGCCGGGTACATCGCTGCTGGCGATGCAGCGGAGGTCAAGCTGCAGTCGGGGCAGGCCATGCGCATCTTCACCGGCGCACCTCTGCCGCCAGGCGCGGACAGCGTGATAGCCCAGGAAGACTGCGAGGCCGATGGCGACTGGTTGCAGGTTCCGGTCGTCGAGCACGGCAGCCACGTTCGCCGTCGCGGGGAAGAGCTTCGCGTTGGCGATGCGCTGCTTGGCGCCGGCAAGAAATTGCGCGCCCAGGACCTTGGCCTGCTGGCCAGCGTTGGCCTGGACCGGGTCCCGGTATACCGGCCGTTGCGCGTTTGCCTGCTCAGCAGTGGTGACGAACTGCGCGAGCCCGGTGAGCCACTGGCGCCGGGGCAGATCTACAACGCCAACCGCTTCAGCATCGCCAGCCTCCTGCGTGGCTGGGGCATCGAAGTGCATGACTATGGCGTGCTCGCCGACACCTTGGCGGCCAGCCGCGATGCGCTGAGCCTTGCTGCGGCCGAGTGGGACGTGCTGATCACCAGCGGAGGCGTCTCCGTGGGGGATCGGGACTACCTCAAGCAGGCAATCCGCGAACTGGGCGAGTTGCATCTATGGAAGCTGAAAATGCAGCCGGGCAAGCCACTGGCATTCGGCAGCATCGCCGGCAAACCGTGGATCGGCCTGCCGGGTAACCCGGCCGCCGCGCTGGTCACTGCTCTGGTGGTGGCGCGGCCGTTCCTCTGGCGTGCCCAGGGACGCAGCACAGCCGATACCTTGCCGGTGATGTTGCCGGCGGGCTTCGATTGGCCCACGGCCAATCCGCGTCGCCAATACCTGCGCGCGCGACTGGAGCTGGATAGCACCGGTGTGGCACGCATCTGCCTGCATCCGCAACAGGGTTCGGCCATGTTGCGCGCGGCGAGCTGGGCCGATGGCCTGGCGGTAGTGGAGGCCGGGCGCATTCTGCACGCCGGCGAGCCGCTGCCATTCCTGTCTTTCAGCGAACTCGGCGCCTGACGCCGTTCCCGGCCGCCGGCGGGGGCCGGCGGCCTCCGCATTGCCCGGGGGAAGCATGCAACTGGTCTGTCCGGCGGGAAGTCTGCCCGCCTTGAAATCGGCCCTGCGCGAAGGCGCCGACGCCATCTACGTCGGCTTTCGCGACGATACCAATGCCCGGCACTTCGCCGGCCTCAACCTCGACGATCGCCAACTGCGCCAAGGCGTGGAGCTTATCCACAATGCCGGCAAGCAGATGTACGTGGCGGTCAACACCTACCCTGGTGCGGCCGGCTGGGCACGCTGGCAACGCGCCGTGGACCACGCCGCCGACCTGGGCGTGGATGCACTGATCGCAGCTGACTGCGCGGTACTTGGCTACGCTGCCAAGCGCCATCCGAACCTCGCGCTGCATCTTTCGGTACAGGGCTCGGCCACCAACGTGGCGGCGCTGGCGTTTTACCACGAGCGCTACGGTATCCGCCGCGCCGTACTGCCGCGTGTGCTCTCGCTGGCGCAGGTGCGCCAGGTGGCGGCAAACAGTCCGGTACCCATCGAAGTCTTCGCTTTCGGCAGCCTGTGCATCATGGCTGAGGGACGCTGCCACCTGTCGTCTTACGTTACCGGCGAGTCGCCCAACCTCTGTGGCGTCTGTTCGCCGGCCAAGGCGGTGCGCTGGAGCGAGGAGCCCGAAGGGCTGACCTCGCGCCTCAACGACGTGCTGATCGACCGTTACGCGCCGGACGAGCCGGCGGGCTACCCGACCCTGTGCAAGGGCCGCTTCGTGGTCAACGGCGAGCGCTTTCATGCCCTGGAAGAACCTACCAGCCTGAACACCATCGACCTGATCCCGCAGCTGGCGGAGATCGGCGTGGCGGCGGTGAAGATCGAAGGCCGGCAACGCAGCCCGGCCTACGTCGAGCAGGTCACCCGCGTCTGGCGCCAGGCGCTGGATGCGTGGCAGCGCGCGCCCGAGAACTACCGTGCGCTGACGCAGTGGCAGGACGCCCTGGACAAGCTTTCAGAAGGCCACCAGACAACCCTGGGCGCCTACCATCGTTCCTGGCAGTGAGGACCTCGTGATGAAACTCAGCCTGGGACCGGTGCTGTTCTACTGGGACCGCCGGACACTCCTGGATTTTTATGCGCAGATGGCCGAGCAGCCGCTGGACACCATCTACATCGGTGAAACGGTCTGCTCCAAACGTCGCGCGCTGTCGCTGGACGATTGGCTGGGGCTGGGGCGCGAGCTGCAGCAGCAGAGTGGCGCGGAAGTCGTCATTTCCGGCCTGGCGCTGATCGAGGCCGCTTCGGAGCTGTCGTCACTGCGCCGGCTGTGTGCGAACGGCGAGTTGCGGGTCGAGGCGAGCGACATGGGCGCGGTGCAGATTCTGAGCACCCTTGGCGTCGAGTTTGTCGGCGGCCCTGCGCTCAACGTCTACAACGGCCATACGCTGGCGGAGCTGCACGCCGCAGGTCTGCGCCGTTGGGTGCCGCCGGTGGAATGTTCGGGTGAGCAGATCCAGGCGGTGATTGAGCAGTTGCGCGAGTTGGGCGTCAGCGATGTGGAAACCGAGGTGTTCGCCTACGGCCATCTGCCCCTGGCCTACTCGGCTCGCTGCTTCACCGCGCGGGCGGAGAACCGGCCCAAGGACGACTGCCAGTTCTGCTGCCTGAACTATCCGGAGGGTATGTCGATGTTCAGCCAGGAAGGTGTGCCGCTATTCACTCTCAATGGAATCCAGACGATGTCCGGCGAGGTCAGCAACCTGTTGGCGGACTATGCCGCGCTGCATGACTGTGGCGTCGATCTGCTGCGTCTGAGCCCTCGCGCCGAGGGCATGGTGGAGGTAGTGCAGGCGTTCGACCGAGTGCGCCACGGAGCCACGCCGCCGCTGGCAGTGGCGGGTTGCAACGGCTACTGGCACGGCCGACCGGGCATGTTGCGTAGTGATGAGGTGAATCTGTGCTGACTCTGCAAACCGGCGCCCTGCGCGCCGCCGACCGCCTGTTGCCGCTGGCTGTGCATATTCCCTCCAGGCTGCAACGCATGGTGTTGCAGCGTGCCGCCAACCGGCTGTTCGCCGATGCGCTGGCCGATGGTGCCTTCGATATCCTCGAAGGGCATTGGCTGCGCCTGGAGGTGAGCGATCTCGGCCTGGCCTGGAGCTTCACCCATGACCGCAATGGTCTGCGTTTTGCCGAGGCTTGTGCGCCAAGCGTGACCATCCGCGGTAGCTGGCGCGACTTCCTGCTGTTGGCAGGGCGACAGGAAGACCCGGATACGCTGTTCTTCCGTCGTCGCCTGGTGATCGAGGGTGATACCGAACTGGGCCTGGCCGTGAAGAACCTGATCGACAGCCTCGATCCGGACAGCCTGCCTCCCTGGCTGTGGAGCGCCATGCGCCGTGCCAGCCAGGTGGTGCAGGAAAACCCCTGACCGGCATTTCGTAGGATGGGTGGAGCTTGCGATACCCATGCTGTCCTGGCACGCCAATCGATGGGTATCGCTTCGCTCCACCCATCCTACGTCGGTGTCTGTTCTTTCGCCTTGTGCAGTGGTGGTTCAGGCCGGGGTGCGCACGAGGAACTGCAGCTCCTCGTAGAGCATCTCGAAGTCCTGAACGGGAGCGTCCTGACCGTAGCGCTTCTTCAGCCCATATTCGGTCAGGGTGATCTCGTGCTCGGCCTTCACCCCGTGGCGCGCCAAGCAGTTCTGCACGCAGTGCAGGTGGCAGCCGTCCACGGCGATGATCGGCCGGCCGGAGCAGGCCTTCTTCACCAGCGCCGGTACGTCGCCGCCCACTCCTGCGATGCAGGACATTTCCGCCAGGCCGTCACGGTCCAGACGCAGAGCTAGGTCGTTGGCCAACTGCGCGAGGTTGGAGCAGCCGGAGCAGGAATAAACGAGGGGCAGGCGTGGCGAGGGCGACATGGGGGCCTCCAGGGTGAGCCCCGCAGTTTCCTGCCGCCATGGGCTGGCGCGACATGATCTGAATCAAGTCGACGATGGGACTATGACCATTGAGGTAGGTCGGGCTGGGCTTTCGCAGGACCGAAGGGGGACGCCCAGTCCTTGCTAATTTCCGCTGTGGGGCATTCGCGAGCAAGCTCGCTCCTGCAGGGCATGTTGGGCGTGGTGATCAGACCAGGTGGTTCTCCACCGCCCACACCGCCGCTTCCACGCGCGAGCGCATGCCCAGCTTGTGCAGCACGCGCTTCACGTGGACCTTCACCGTACCTTCGGTGATGTCGAGTTTGCGCGCGATCATCTTGTTGCTGTAGCCGTGGGCGAGCTGGCGGAGAATCTGCCGTTCGCGATCGGTGAGTTCCTCGATCCCCTTGGGGCGGTCATCGCCACGCAACGCCTGGGCCAGAACCTGGGTCAGCTGCGGGCTGATGGTCAACTGGCCGGTGGCGGCCTGGCGGATGTGCTCCAGCAGGCGCTCGGGGTCCATGTCCTTGAGCAGGTAGCCGTCGGCGCCGGCTCGCAGCACATTGATCACGTCGTTGCGGTCATCGGAGACGGTAAACACGACGATGCGCGCGTCCTCGCCGTTCTCGCGCATGGCGCGCAGGGTGTCGAGGCCGGTCATGCCCTTCATGTTGAGGTCCAGCAGGATCATGTCCGGCTGCAGTTCCGCAGCCATGCGCAGCGCTTCCTCGCCGCTGCCGGCTTCGCCCACGACTTCCAGGCCGTCCTCGAACTCGAGCAGTTGGACCACGCCCTTGCGCATCATCGGATGGTCGTCGACGAGCAGGATGCGTGCGCGGTCATCGGTGGGGGTGGCCGTCATGGGTGGGTCTCCGGGTACTGCGACTGGGATTTGTGGGCGAAACGAACGCTGACACGAGTGCCCTGCGGCGTGCGCGGGGCGATGCTGAAGCTGGCCTCCAGGGTCTGGCTGCGCTCACGCATGATGCTAAGCCCATAGTGCCCATTGCGGCTCTGCGCCAGGTCAAATCCCACTCCGTCATCGTCCACCGTGATGCAGACGTGGTCCTCTGCGTCTTCGGCAAGACTGACTCTAGCCTGGCTGGCGTGGGCATGGCGCACGACGTTGGAGAGTGCCTCGCGGACGATCTGCAGGATATGGATTTCCTCGTTGGGATTGAGCGGGATGTGCGCCAGGCGGTTGTCCAGTTCGATGGCCAGGTTGCCACGCTCGGCGAACTCTTCCACGGTCTTAACCAGCGCCGCTTCCAGGCTCGACTGTTCCAGGCTCAGGCGGAAGGTGGTGAGCAGCTCCCGCAGTTGCCGGTAGGCGCTGTTGAGGCCTTCGCGCAGCTCGTCGAGGGTCTCGTCGATCTTCTCCGGCGGGACGTCGCGCTTGAGCAGGGTGGCCAGGCGGCTGACCTGGATCTTCAGGTAGGACAGCGATTGCGCCAGCGAGTCGTGCAGTTCTCGGGCGATGGTGCTGCGCTCGGCGAACAGGGCCAGGCGATTTTCCTGTTCCTGCTGCAGGGACAGCGTGAAGGTGCGCGCGATGTTGTCGCAAAAACCCTCGACGAACTGCCGCTGCCAGTCTTCCAGGTGTCCGTTGGTCGTCTCGATGAACAGTTCGCCGAAGCGGTGTTCGCCAATCGATAGCGGTTGCATCAGCAGCGGGTTGATGCCCTGGCTGGGCTCGCTGCAATGGTTGGCCTGGGCACGGCAGTCGGAGCAATTGCCCTGCAGGCAGAAACTGCCGGTGACGCCGTCGGTGGTGAGGGAGGAATAGGCTCGCTCGACGCCGTCCTTGTTCAGGCACAGGGTCACCTTGCCGGCCTGCAGCACGCGTTCGAGCTGGTTCAGCAGTGGTTGCAGCGAGCGCTCGTCGTATGGGTCCTGGCCCAGGCGGCGGGCGCTGTCGTAGAGCAACTCAAGGCGTTGGTGGCTATTGGTCAGCGCGCGGGTCTTGTCTTCTACCCGGGCTTCCAGTTCGCGGTAACTGGCCTGCAGTTCCTCGGCCATCTGGTTGAAGCGCTCGCCCAACTGGCTCAGTTCGTCCTCGCCGCTGCTGCTGACTCGTGCGTCGAGGTCGCGCTGGCCGAGCCGGCGCGCCGTGCTGGTGAGTTCTCGCAGGGGGCCAACCACGTGGAAGCTCAGGTCGTAGAGGCTGATGAAGACCACCAGCAGGCTGAGAAACAGGCACAGACCCTGCACCGTGCTGAGCATCTGCGAACGCTGCTCGGCGTTGCGCTGCAGGGTGCTGACGAACCTGTCGATGTGCCCGACGAAGGTATCCAGCGACCCCAGCTCCGGCGCCTCGGAAAGGTCCAGGTTCTGCAGCTCCCGGCGCAGTTGCTCGTGTTGCTGGCGGATCGGTGCGTCGGCATCGGAGCGACGCAGCAGGCGGGTGATTTCTTCGTTGTCCAGGCGCGCGGCGAGCGTTGATTGCAGGGCCTGGCGGTTGATTGGCGATGGGTCCAGCGCCAGGCGGTAGGTGAGCATGCGCAGCGAACCGGCCTGGTTGATGACTGCGGCGTCCTGGTGCGAGTAGTCGGCGAACAGCAGGGCACTGAACATCCCGGCCAGCGCCAGGGAAACCAGCAGGCTGAGGTAGCAGCCGAAACGTACGACGATGGATTTGCGCAGGGAAGTGCGTCCGGCAGGCGGACTACCTACTAAGAGTCGGTCGCCGGAGGAGGGCTCAGTCCTGGACGCTGTACTCATGATTAATTCCTTAAAAAACAACGTCTTATAGGTTCATCTTGGAGATACCCCCTAAGGGGTAGCGGCGCGCATCTGCTCACGAATCACCCCTTGGGTCATTGATGAGGGTCAAGAGAGGTCAACTAGACCTTACCTAACGTGCGGGAAAAGGCTTTCAGAAGTGAGCTTAGCCATGTTATCCCACCGTCAGAAACAGTACTCCGTGCTCGGCATGAGCACACTGGCGTTCGCCGTGAACTTCGCGGTCTGGACGATGTTTTCGATCATCGGTATCCGCATCAAGGAGGAGCTGGGGCTGTCTGAAGCCCAATTCGGCCTGATGGTGGCGTTGCCGATCCTCACCGGTTCGCTGGTGCGCCTGCCGCTGGGGCTGATCACCGACCGCTTCGGCGGGCGCATCGTGTTCTTCATCCACATGCTGCTGGTGGCCATCCCGATCTACGGGCTGGCATTTGCCACGCTCTACTGGCATTACCTGGTGCTGGGCCTGTTCGTCGGCCTGGCCGGCGGCTCCTTCGCCGTGGGCATTGCCTACACCTCCTCGTGGTTCGAGAAAGAGCGCCAGGGTACCGCCATGGGTATCTTCGGCGCCGGTAACGCCGGTGCCGCGATCACCAACCTGGTGGCGCCGATGATCGTGGTCGCCTTCGGCTGGCGCATGGTCCCGCAGATCTACTCGGTGGCCATGCTGGTAACCGCACTGCTGTTCTGGTTCTGCACCTGGACCGACCCCGCCCACGTCAAGGGCGGCGAGGCCGACCCGAGCCGTCCGCGCCCGACCCTGGCCAAGCAGCTGGCGCCGCTGGGCGAACTGCGCGTCTGGCGCTTCGGCCTGTACTACTTCTTCGTCTTCGGCGGCTTCGTCGCCCTGGCCCTGTGGTTGCCCAAGTACTACATCGCCGAGTACGGCCTGGACCTGCGCACCGCTTCCTTCATCACCATGCTGTTCACCCTGCCGTCGGGCCTGATCCGCGCCCTGGGTGGCTGGTTCAGCGACCACTACGGCGCTCGTGCGGTGAACTGGGGCGTGTTCTGGATCTGCCTGGTCTGCCTGTTCTTCCTGTCCTATCCGCCGACCACCATGACCATCCACGGCATCAAGGGGGACGTCAGCCTGGGCATCGGCCTGAACGTCTGGCTGTTCACCTTCCTGGTGTTCGTCGTGGGCATTGCCCAGGGCTTCGGCAAGGCCAGCGTGTACCGGATCATCCACGACTACTACCCGCAGAACATGGGCACCGTCGGCGGCATGGTCGGGGTCATCGGCGGCCTCGGCGGCTTCTGCCTGCCCATCCTGTTCGGCTACGCCGCTGACCACATCGGCGTGCGCTCCTCCTGCTTCATGTTGCTGTTCGGCCTGACCGTGATCTGCATGATCTGGATGCACTACGCGATCAAGCAACAGCAACGCCTCGATGGCCAGGTCCGTGTGGCCGACGTCGACGCCACTCCCATTCCTTCCAGCCACTCCTGAGGTAATGCCGTCATGGGCATGATCGCCAACCCCCAACTGAAAGCCGCCAGAGGCCCGTTACTGGTCGACTGGCGCCCCGAGGACCCCGAGTTCTGGGCGCACACCGGCAAGCGTATCGCTGCGCGCAACCTGTGGATCTCGATCCCCGCGCTGCTGCTGGCCTTCTCCGTGTGGATGATCTGGAGCACCGTAACCGTGCGCCTGAACGCCGCCGGTTTCAACTTCAGCAACGACCAACTGTTCCTGCTCGCCGCGCTGCCGTCGATTTCCGGCGCCACCCTGCGAGTGTTCTACTCCTTCATGGTGCCGGTGTTCGGTGGCCGTCGCTGGACCGCCCTGTCCACTGCATCGATGCTGATCCCCTGCATCTGGCTGGGATTCGCCGTGCAAGACCCGAACACCCCGTATTGGATGTTCGCGACCATCGCGCTCCTGTGCGGCTTCGGTGGCGGCAACTTCGCTTCCAGCATGTCCAACATCAGCTTCTTCTACCCGAAGAGCCAGCAGGGCACTGCCCTGGGCCTGAACGCCGGCCTGGGTAACCTGGGTGTCTCGGTGATGCAGTTCGCCGTGCCCCTGGCCGTCGCCAGCGGCCTGTTCGGTGCCTTTGGCGGCGAACCGGAAACCCTCTCCGACGGCAGCCGCCTGTGGCTGCAGAACGCTGGTTGGATCTGGGTGCCGTTCATCGCCGTGGTGTCCGTCGCCGCCTGGTTCGGCATGAACGACATCGCCGATGCCAAGGCCTCGTTCCGCGAGCAATCAGTGATCTTCAAGCGCAAGCACAACTGGCTG
This sequence comes from Pseudomonas sp. GD03903, assembly GCF_029840045.1. NCBI lineage: Bacteria > Pseudomonadati > Pseudomonadota > Gammaproteobacteria > Pseudomonadales > Pseudomonadaceae > Pseudomonas > Pseudomonas sp. GD03903. Next base: position 247,204 of record NZ_JAOCBT010000003.1, read on the forward strand.
ATGTGCTGGCTGTACGTGGCCACCTTCGGCTCGTTCATCGGCTTCTCCGCTGGCTTCGCGATGCTCAGCAAGACCCAGTTCCCGGACATCAACCCGCTGCAGTACGCCTTCCTCGGCCCGCTGGTAGGTGCCCTGAGCCGGCCGCTCGGTGGCTGGCTGGCCGACAAGTTCGGCGGTGCGCGCATCACCCTGTGGAACTACGGGGCAATGATCGCCGGCGTATTCGCGGTGATCAGCTTCCTGCCTGGCGCCAACGGGGCCGGCAGCTTCTTCGGTTTCCTTGGCTCATTCATCGCGCTGTTCTTCTTCGCCGGCATCGGCAACGGCAGCACCTTCCGGATGATCCCGGTGATCTTCCGCAACGAGTGGGCCGCACGCCTGAAACGCGGTGGCTTCAGCGAAGCCCAGGCAGCCAAGGGCGCGAGCATGGAGTCCGCCGCGGTAATCGGCTTCTCCGCCGCCATCGGCGCCTACGGCGGCTTCTTCATTCCCAAGGCTTTCGGCACCTCGCTGGCCATGACCGGCAGCGCCGAGGGCGCCCTGTACCTGTTCGTCGCGTACTACCTGAGCTGCATCGTCGCCACCTGGTGGTGGTACGCACGCAAGGGCGCAGAGAGCCCTTGCTGACCCCCCCCTTCGGCGAATAACGCGCAGCGTTGTTCGCCGACCTGATTTGCAAGTCCTGATTTGAGTTTGAACGCCCGGCGCAGACCGGGTGAGGAGATACAGATGAGTTACCTACTCGACCGCCTGCAATTCTTCAAGAAGAAGCAAGGTGAATTCGCCGATGGTCATGGCGAAGTCAGCAACGAAAGCCGTGCCTGGGAAAACAGTTATCGGCAGCGCTGGCAGCACGACAAGATCGTGCGCTCCACCCACGGGGTGAACTGCACAGGATCGTGCTCCTGGAAAATCTACGTGAAGAACGGCCTGATCACCTGGGAGACCCAGCAGACCGACTATCCGCGTACCCGTCCTGATCTGCCCAACCACGAGCCGCGCGGCTGCCCCCGTGGCGCCAGCTACTCCTGGTACATGTACAGCGCCAACCGCCTGAAGTATCCCAAGGTGCGCAAGCCGCTGCTCAAGCTCTGGCGCGAAGCCCGTGCGACGCACAACGATCCGGTGGACGCCTGGGCCAGCATCGTCGAAGACTCGGCCAAGGCCAAAAGCTACAAAAGCGAGCGCGGCCTGGGTGGTTTCATCCGTTCCAGCTGGAGCGAAGTCACCGAAATCATCGCCGCCGCCAACGTCTATACCGCCAAGACCTACGGTCCGGACCGGGTGATCGGCTTCTCGCCGATCCCGGCCATGTCCATGGTCAGCTACGCAGCCGGCGCCCGTTATCTGTCGCTGATCGGCGGCGTGTGCCTGAGCTTCTATGACTGGTACTGCGACCTTCCTCCCGCATCGCCACAAATCTGGGGCGAGCAGACCGACGTGCCGGAATCGGCCGACTGGTACAACTCCAGCTACATCATCGCCTGGGGTTCCAACGTTCCGCAGACCCGCACCCCCGACGCGCACTTCTTCACCGAAGTCCGCTACAAGGGCACCAAGACCGTGGCCGTCACTCCGGACTACTCGGAAGTGGCCAAGCTCACTGACCTCTGGCTCAATCCCAAGCAGGGCACTGACGCCGCACTGGGCATGGCCTTCGGTCACGTCATCCTCAAGGAATTCCACCTCGAGAAGCCCAGCGCCTACTTCGTCGACTATTGCCGCCAGTACACCGACATGCCAATGCTGGTGCTGCTCGAGCCGCATACCGAAGGTGTGCTCAAGCCTACCCGCTACCTGCGCGCGGCGGACCTGGCGAACAATCTCGGCCAGGACAACAACCCCGAGTGGAAGACCATCGGCCTGGACGAAATCTCCGGCGAACTGGTTTCTCCCACTGGCACCATCGGCTACCGCTGGGGCGAGTCGGGCAAATGGAATATCGAGGAGAAGGAAGGCGGCGCGAAGCGCGACACTCGCCTGGCCCTGACCCTGATCAACGGTGCGGAAAACGCCTGTGACGTCGGCTTCCCGTACTTCGCCGGACAAGAGCACCCGCACTTCAAGGGCGTGGACAACGACGAGGTGCTGGTGCGACGCGTACCGTTCCGTGAAGTGATCGGTGCCGACGGCCAGACCCTGCGCGTCGCCACCGTGTACGACCTGCAGATGGCCAACTACAGCGTCGATCGTGGCCTGGGTGGCCGCAACGTCGCTGCTTCCTACACTGACGCCGACGTGCCCTACACCCCGGCCTGGCAGGCACGCATCACTGGTGTACCGGCTGCCCGCGCCATCCAGGTGGCACGCGAGTTTGCCGAAAGCGCCGACAAGACCCATGGCAAGGCCATGGTCATCATCGGCGCCGCGATGAACCACTGGTACCACATGGACATGAACTACCGCGCGGTCATCAACATGCTGATGATGTGCGGCTGTATCGGCCAGAGCGGCGGCGGCTGGGCACACTACGTGGGCCAGGAAAAACTCCGCCCGCAGACCGGCTGGGTCCCGCTGGCGTTCGGCACCGACTGGAGCCGCCCGCCGCGGCAGATGAACGGCACCTCCTTCTTCTACCTGCACAGTTCGCAGTGGCGTCACGAGAAGATCTCGATGCACGAGGTTCTCTCGCCGCTCGCCGACACCAAGCAGTTCCCCGAGCACGCGCTGGACTACAACATCCGTGCCGAGCGCATGGGCTGGCTGCCGTCCGCCCCGCAGCTCAATCGCAACCCGCTGCACATCGCTGCCGACGCCGAGCGCGCTGGCATCTCGGTGCAGGACTACGTGGTGCGCGAGCTCAAGGCCGGCAACCTGCGCGTGGCCAGCGAGCAACCGGATGATCCGCAGAACTTCCCGCGCAACATGTTCATCTGGCGCTCCAACCTGCTCGGTTCCTCGGGCAAGGGCCACGAGTACATGCTCAAGTACCTGCTGGGCGCGAAGAACGGCGTGATGAACGACGACCTCGGCAAGGAAGGTGGTCCGTGCCCGGGCGAAGTGGATTGGGTCGACCAGGGTGCCGAAGGCAAGCTGGACCTGGTTACTACCCTGGACTTCCGCATGTCCTCCACCTGCATGTATTCGGACATCGTTCTGCCGACCGCGACCTGGTACGAGAAGGACGACCTCAACACCTCCGACATGCACCCCTTCATCCACCCGCTGTCGGCCGCCACCGACCCTGCCTGGGAAGCCAAGAGCGACTGGGAGATCTACAAGGCGATCGCCAAGAAGTTCTCCGAGGTCTCCATCGGCCACCTGGGTGTGGAGAAGGATCTGGTCACCGTGCCGCTGTTGCACGACACCGCCAACGAGCTCGCGCAGCCCTTCGGCGGCAGCGACTGGAAGAAGGGCGAGTGCGAACCGGTTCCCGGCCGCAGCATGCCGACCCTGCACGTGGTCGAGCGTGATTACCCGAACACCTACAAGAAGTTCACCTCTCTCGGCCCACTGCTGGACAAGCTGGGCAACGGCGGCAAGGGCATCGGCTGGAACACCGACAAGGAAATCAAGCTGCTCGGCGAGCTGAACCATCGCGTGACCGAGCCGGGTGTCAGCGAAGGTCGTCCGCGCATTGAGAGCGCCATCGACGCCGCCGAGGTGATCCTCGCCCTGGCGCCGGAAACCAACGGCCAGGTCGCAGTGAAGGCCTGGGAAGCGCTGTCGAAGTTCACCGGTCGCGAACATGCTCACCTGGCGCTGCCCAAGGAAGAAGAGAAGATCCGCTTCCGCGACGTCCAGGCACAGCCGCGCAAGATCATTTCCAGCCCCACCTGGTCGGGCCTGGAAGATGAACACGTGAGCTATAACGCCGGCTACACCAACGTTCACGAGATGATCCCGTGGCGAACCCTTACCGGTCGCCAGCAGTTCTACCAGGATCACCCCTGGATGCAGGCCTTCGGCGAGGGCTTCGTCAGCTACCGGCCGCCGGTCAACACCCGCAGCACCGACAAGCTGTTCAACAAGAAGCCCAACGGCCACACCGAGATCACCCTCAACTGGATCACCCCGCACCAGAAGTGGGGCATCCACTCCACCTACAGCGACAACCTGCTGATGCTCACCCTGTCGCGTGGTGGCCCGATCATCTGGATGAGCGAGAACGACGCGAAACGCGCCGGCATCGAGGACAACGACTGGGTCGAGGTCTTCAACGCCAACGGCGCCGCAACTTGCCGCGCGGTAGTCAGCCAGCGTGTGAAGGACGGCATGGTGATGATGTACCACGCCCAGGAACGCATCGTGAACCTGCCGGGCAGCGAGACCACCGGAACCCGCGGCGGTCACCACAACTCGGTGACCCGCGTGGTGCTCAAGCCAACCCACATGATTGGTGGCTACGCCCAGCAGGCCTGGGGCTTCAACTACTACGGCACCGTCGGCTGCAACCGCGACGAATTCGTCGTGGTGCGCAAGATGAACAAGGTCGACTGGCTCGACGAGCCGGAGCACGGCGGACTGGGCGGTGACGCTCTGCCGCAACCGTTGCCCCAGGATATTTGAGGATTACTGCCATGAAAATTCGTTCGCAAGTCGGCATGGTGCTGAACCTCGACAAATGCATCGGTTGCCACACCTGCTCCATCACCTGCAAGAACGTCTGGACCAGTCGTGAAGGCGTCGAATACGCCTGGTTCAACAACGTCGAAACCAAGCCCGGCATCGGTTACCCGAAAGAGTGGGAAAACCAGGAGAAGTGGAAGGGCGGCTGGAAGCGTAACGCCGACGGCTCCATCGTTCCGCGCATCGGTGGCAAGTTCCGCGTGCTGGCGAACATCTTCGCCAACCCGGACCTGCCGGAAATCGATGACTACTACGAGCCCTTCGACTTCGACTACCAGCACCTGCACACCGCGCCCAAGGCCCAGCACCAGCCGGTCGCCCGTCCGCGTTCGCTGGTCTCCGGCCAGCGCATGGACAAGATCGAGTGGGGCCCGAACTGGGAGGAAATCCTCGGCACCGAGTTCGCCAAGCGCCGCAAGGACAAGAACTTCGACAAGGTCCAGGCGGACATCTACGGTGAGTACGAAAACACCTTCATGATGTACCTGCCGCGCCTGTGTGAGCACTGCCTTAACCCGGCGTGCGTGGCGTCGTGCCCGAGCGGCGCGATCTACAAACGCGAGGAAGACGGCATCGTCCTCATTGACCAGGACAAGTGCCGCGGCTGGCGCATGTGCATCAGCGGCTGCCCGTACAAGAAGATCTACTTCAACTGGAAGAGCGGCAAATCCGAGAAGTGCATCTTCTGCTACCCGCGCATCGAGGCCGGTCAGCCGACCGTCTGCTCGGAAACCTGCGTAGGCCGCATCCGCTACCTCGGCGTGCTGCTGTATGACGCCGACCGCATCCACGAAGTGGCTACCTGCGAGAACGAGCGCGAGCTGTACCAGAAGCAACTGGAAATCTTCCTCGACCCGTTCGACCCGAAAGTGATCGAGCAGGCTCGCAAGGACGGCGTACCGGACAGCGTCATCGAGTCCGCGCAGAAGTCCCCGGTGTACAAGCTGGCCATGGACTGGAAACTGGCCCTGCCGCTGCACCCGGAATACCGCACGCTGCCGATGGTCTGGTACGTACCGCCGCTGTCGCCGATCCAGAACGCCGCATCGGAAGGCCACATCGGCAGCGACGGGGTGATCCCGGATGTCGAGTCCCTGCGCATTCCCGTGCAGTACCTGGCCAACCTGCTGACCGCTGGCGATACCGCTCCGGTACTGCTGGCCCTCAAGCGCCTGCTGGCCATGCGTGCCTACAAGCGCTCCGAGCATGTGGAAGGCAAGCAGGACCTGGACGTGCTCGCCAAGGTCGGTCTCACCGTGAACCAGGTGGAAGAGATGTATCGCTACCTGGCGATTGCCAACTACGAAGACCGCTTTGTCATTCCCAGCGCGCACCGCGAGGAAGCGCTGTCGGATGCCTTCGCCGAACGTTCGGGCTGCGGCTTCAGCTTTGGCAATGGTTGCTCCAGCAACTCCGGCGTCAACCTGTTCGGTGGCAAGGCAACGGACAAGCGCAACGTCATCCAGACCGTGCAGATACAGGAGTGACGACCATGCCCATCTCAATGGAAAGTCACAGCCAACTGCTCAAGCTCAGCGCGCTGATGCTCGACTACCCGCGCGTCGAACTGCGCGAGGAAAGCCTGGCGTTGCATGCACTGATTCGCACCTGCGACCTCCCTGAGGCGCAGCGCGACGGTCTTGCCTTACTGCTCAACGAGCTCTGCAAGGGCGACATCCTCGACGTGCAGGCTCGTTACGACGGTCTGTTCGAGCGCGGTCGCTCGGTCTCGCTGCTGCTCTTCGAACACGTGCACGGCGAAAGTCGTGACCGTGGCCAGGCGATGGTCGACCTGATGGACCGCTATACCCAGGCGGGCCTGGTCATCGACGTCAACGAGCTGCCGGACTATCTGCCGCTGTACCTGGAGTTCCTCGCTCTGCAGGACGCCGAGGCGGCTCGCACCGGCCTGGCCGAAGTCGCGCACATCCTCGCGCTGATCGCCTTGCGCCTGGAAGAGCGTGGGAGCAGCTATGCAGCGGTGTTCCACAGCCTGCTGTCGTTGTCCGGCGAGCAACCGGACCTTGGCGCGCTCAAGCGCGACCGCGAGCAGGAAGTGCGCGACGACAGCCTGGAAGCCATTGACAAGGCCTGGGAGGAAACCCCGGTGAGCTTTACCGAGCCCGCCGTTGGTTGCCCGTCTTCCAGCGCCCGGCGGATTTCCTCCGCCGCAGAACAACCCATGCAGTGGGTCGCCCAGCCGGTGCCGCAGATGCAGTACCGGGCGACCAGATAAGGAGTCTGAACATGTCCCTCGATCTTCTAGCGTTCGGGATCTATCCCTACGTTGCGCTTGCCATCTGCCTGATCGGCAGCTGGGCGCGCTTCGACCTGTCGCAATACACCTGGAAAGCCGGCTCCAGCCAGATGCTGAGCAAGAAGGGTATGCGGGTCTACAGCAACCTGTTCCACATCGGTGTGCTGTTCATCCTCGCCGGCCACTTCGTCGGCCTGCTGACCCCGCATGCCGTCTACGAGCACCTGATCAGCACCGAGCAGAAGCAACTGCTGGCAATGGTTTCCGGCGGTTTCTTCGGCATTCTCTGCTTCATCGGCCTGACCGGGCTGATCCTGCGCCGCCTGACCAACGAACGCGTGCGCGCCACCGGCAACGCGTCGGACCTGATGATCCTGCTGGTGCTCTATGCCCAACTGATCCTCGGCCTGTCCACCATCGTCGCGTCGACCCATCACCTGGATGGTTCGGTGATGGTCATGCTCGCCAACTGGGCGCAGTCCATCGTCACCTTCCAACCGATGGCCGCTGCCGAAGCGATCGCGCCGGTATCGTTGGTCTACAAGCTGCACGTGACCCTCGGCCTGACCCTCTTCGTGCTGTTCCCCTTCACCCGCCTGGTGCACATCGTCAGCGCCCCTGTGTGGTACTTCGGCCGCCGCTACCAGGTGGTCCGTACCAAGCGTCGCGCCGTGTGATGAAGCGGCGGATAACGCTCGCGCGTTATTCGCCCTACCAAACCTCGAACCCGTAGGGCGGATAACGCCACCGGCGTTATCCGCCATCCGGAGGTAAGCGAAAATGAGTTGCTCCCACTACGAAGCCAAGGTCGAACACGTCGAGCTGCCGAAGATCGAAGTCAACGGCGTCGCCATCGCCGAGGACGAACTGGCCCGCGAGCTGCAATACCATCCCGCTTCCAGCCACGCCGAGGCGCTGTACTCCGCCTGCCGTGCGCTGGTCGTGCGCCAGTTGCTGGTGCAACGCGCCGACGCGCTGGGGCTTGTGGCCGACGCGGAGGAGGGCGAGGCCCCGGAAGAGGCGCGCATCCGCGCCCTGATCGACCGTGAGGTCGGCGTGCCCGAAGCTGACGAAGCCAGCTGCCGCCAATGGTACGAAGCCAACCCCAGCCGCCTGACTGCGCCCTGGCGCATGCGCCTGCGCCACGTGTTGCTGGGTTGCGCGCCGGACGACCTGGAAGGCCGCGCCAAGGCCCGCGAACAGGCCGAGGAACTGCTCGCCGAACTGCGTGCACATCCCGAGCGTTTCGCCGAGAAAGCCATGCGCTTCTCCGATTGCCCATCCAAGGAGGACGGCGGTGATCTGGGCTGGATCGAGCCGGGGCAGACCGTCCCCGAGTTCGAGAAACGCCTGCTGCAACAACAACCCGGCCTGCTCGCTCATCCGCTGGAGAGTCGCTACGGCCTGCACGTGGTCGAGCTGATCGAGCGCGATGGTGGCGAGCCACTGGAGTTTGCCGAGGCGCGCCCGCGCATCGCCGCCTACTTGCGCGCCCAGGTGCTGCAGCGCGCAGTCAGCCAGTACATCAGCGTGCTGGCCGGCGAGGCGAAGATCGAGGGCTTTCTCTTCGATAGCGCAGAGTCGCCGCTGGTGCAGTGAACCGGTTCCGGACCCCTCTCTCCCGATTCCTCCCCCGGAGGAGAGAGGGGCTTCGGAAACGGCCATGAATATCGGCCCTCGTCGTGGATGACGAAGGCCGGCCGGAGTGAACACCATGTCCGAATGGATCGACGGCCAGGGTCGCAAGATCGACTATCTGCGCTTGTCCGTAACCGATCGCTGCGATTTCCGCTGCGTCTACTGCATGTCGGAGAACATGCGCTTCCTGCCGCGCCAGCAGGTGCTCACCCTGGAAGAGATCGAAAGGGTGGCGCGCCTCTTCGTCGAGCGCGGGGTCAAGAAGCTGCGCCTCACCGGCGGCGAGCCGCTGGTGCGCCCCGGCATCGTCCATCTCTGCGAGCGCCTTGCCGCACTGCCAGGGTTGCGTGAACTGTGCATGACCAGCAACGGCTCCCAGCTGGTTCGGTTGGCTGGTGATCTGCGCGCCGCCGGTCTGACACGCCTGAACATCAGTCTCGACACCCTTGATGCCGAGCGTTTTGCCGCTATCACCCGCACCGGGCGCCTGGAACAGGTACTGCGCGGTATCGACGCCGCGCAGAATGCCGGTTTCGAGCACATCAAGCTCAACTGCGTGGTGATGAAAGGCCGCAACGCCGACGAGGTCCCAGCGTTGGTGGACTATGCCATCGCCCATGGGCTGGACATCAGCTTCATCGAAGAAATGCCCCTGGGCCAGGTGGGACGTGAGCGCGAAGAAAGCTTCTGCTCCAGCGACGAAGTCCGCGCACTGATTGCCGGGCGTCACGAACTGCTCGACAGTGCCGAGCACAGCGGTGGTCCGGCGCGCTACGTGCGCCTGGCGCAACATCCGAATACGCGCATCGGCTTCATCTCGCCGCACTCGCATAATTTCTGCTCGACCTGCAATCGCCTGCGCCTGACTGCCGAAGGGCGCCTGCTGCTGTGTCTGGGCCATGAGAACTCCCTGGATCTGCGCGGTCTCCTGCGTCGTCACCCTGTGCATGACGAACCGATCCTGGAAGCCCTCCGTAGCGCCCTGCAACGCAAGCCTGCCCGCCATGAGTTCAGCGTCGGCGATGTGCAGGTTCTGCGCTTCATGAACCTCAGCGGCGGCTGAAGCCAACCTCCCTCGGCGGGCACCTTGCCCGCCTTTTGCCTTGCCTGCCTATCTCGCAGAAACGGCGGATGACGATGTGGTCATCCGCCGTTTCTGTATCTTTTCGCCGGACAAAAGAAAAGCCCCTGCGACATGAGCGTATCGCGGGGGCTTCGGGCATTTGCCTAAGGTATAACCGTGGAAGCTACGGTAAATCATGCGAAAGAATCGTTTCGAATCCTCCTCGGATCGCTTCAGAACGCTTCCAGACTAAGGCGGGAGCCTGGCGCGCGACATTCCTCCGAAGGAGTAGCGAGTGGTGCGCAAAGGGGAGTGCGCTGTGCGGTCGCAGGACGATTGACGTTGTGTACTTTTTAGTCCAGATTGGATTTTAAGTTTACGCGCCAGCGCGCGTGGACGAACGATAACAAGCTGGTCGCCTGGGTCAGGGCAAGGCAATGCCGCTGCGACGTGTCACGTTGCGCCCCTGGACGAATCACAAGATGCCGATACTTCTCTGCCAAGACGCAGCGGCCGGCCGCCCGGCCCTGCCACCGAACATGCCACGGAGTTCATCGATGAATCGCAAAGCCCTGCTGGGCGGCCTGATGCTGGCCGCTTTCGCCACCCTCTCCCATGCCGACGACAAGCCGCTGCGCATCGGCATCGAAGCGGCATACCCGCCCTTCGCCTACAAGACTCCCGAAGGCGGCATCGCCGGCTTCGACTACGACATCGGCAATGCGCTGTGTGAAGAAATGAAGCGCAAGTGCCAGTGGGTCGAGCAGGAATACGATGGCCTGATTCCCTCGCTGAAGGTGCGCAAGATCGATGCCGCGCTGTCCTCGATCACCATCACCGAGGAGCGCAAGCATTCGGTGGACTTCACCCACAAGTACTACTTCACCCCAGGCCGCCTGGTGATGAAGGAAGGCTCGCAGCTGGACGAGCAGTTCAGCCAGCTCAAGGGCAAGAACATCGGCGTGCAGCGCGGCTCCACTGCTGACCGCTTCGCCACCGAGGTACTTGGCAAGGCCGGCGCCAACGTGGTGCGCTACACCAGCCAGGACGAGATCTACCTGGATCTGCTGGCCGGTCGCCTGGACGGTACTTTCGCAGACTCCATCCCGCTGGAGATCGGCTTCCTGGAAACCCCGCGCGGCAAGGGCTTCGCCTTCATCGGTCCGGAATTCAAGGACCCGAAATACTTCGGCGAAGGCGCCGGCATCGCGGTGCGCAAGGGCAACACCGAACTGGTCGGCCAACTCAACGCCGCCATCGACGCGCTGCGTGCCAATGGCAAGTACAAGGAAATCGAAGGCAAGTACTTCAAGAGCGATATCTACGGGGACTGATCTTTTCGTCGAGTCCTGGAAAAGGCCGCCTTCGGGCGGCCTTCTTGCTTTTCGTAGGAGCGAGTTTGCTCGCGAACCTCACTCTGCCGCCGCTTCAGAGCCGCTTTCGTAGGACGGGTGGAGCGAAGCGATACCCATGCTGTCCCGCACTCTGGCTCTTGCCGGGGATGGTGTTTCGCGCCGCTTCGGCGTGTTCGGAGATTTCTTGTTTCGCCCCTCGGGCGAGTCCCTTTTGTCAAACGCCACAAAAGGAACCAAAAAGTCTTGCCCCGGACATCCGGTTTTTCGCTTGGGGCGAAAAATACCCTCGCTGAAGCGAAGTTTCAGGGGCACGCGGCGAAGGGCCATCCCTGGCCCATCGCCGCTCTCGCGACATCCATGTCGCTCAACCACTGAAACTCCGCTTCAACGATGCCTCCTGAACGGGGCATTCGGCGCGTGCGGACGTTTCTCTGGAAGATTTTTAAAAGCCAAAGTGAGGTTCGCGAGCAAGCTCGCTCCTACGAAGAGCGCACCGCGCATTACGGAGGACTGTAGGAGCGAGCTTGCTCGCGAACCGGAGCGAAAAGCGCGGAAGAAGTCGGCTCACACCTCCTCCTTCAACTCCTTCAGGTGCTTGTACACCGTCGCCCGGCCCATGTTCAGCACGTTGGCCACATAGTTCGCCGCGCTCTTGCCCTTGAATGCACCTTCGGCGTGCAGGGCCAGGACCAGTTCGCGCTTATGGTCGCGGCTGAGGGTGGACAGGCTCAGCTGGCGCTGCTGCAGCCAACCATGCAGGAAGGTATTGATGCGCTCCTGCCAGTCGTCGCGGAACAGCGCGTCCGGCTGCGGGATGACCTTGCTGGAGGAGAGGAACAGGTCCAGCGCCGCCTTGGCGGTCTCGAACAGCGTGATGTTGAGGTTGATGCACAGCACCGCCAGCGGCTCGCCCCTGGCATCGCGCAGCACGCTGCTGATGGAGCGGATCTTCTGGCCGTCCCAGTTGAGCTTCTCGTAGGGGCCGATGTTGCGCTCCTCACTGCCGCCTTCGAGCATGTCCTCCAGCGCGGAATCATCGCCGATCTCGCGCTTGGAAATGTTGTTCGCCAGGTAGGCCACGCGCTGGTTACGCAGGTCGTGGATGACCACTTCGGCGTGGGGGAAGAACAGCGCGGCGATGGCATCGGCGATGGCCTTGTAGTTGTCCAGCGGATCAGCAGCGGTCATGGGCAAGGCTCTCGGGGCGATGAGACGGGCGATGGAGCGGGCGCTGGCGAGTGTGCCGCAAGCGCCCGCGGGCTGTCACGGGCGGCGGCTCACTTGGCCAGCAGGCGTGCCGGGGAGAGCATCTCGGCAGTCAGGCCGTGGCGAGTCAGGTGCTCGGGCAGCGCTGCATGGCGGATCAGCGCGGCGCTGGCTTCACCCATCGCCGCCGAGGTCTGGATGCCGTAGCCGCCCTGGCCGGCGACCCAATAGAGGCCCGGCGTGGCCGGGTCGTAGCCGGATACCAGGTCGCCGTCGGCGAAGAACGAGCGCAGGCCGGCCCAGGTGTGGCTCGGACGGCGGATGCTGAGGGTGGTGTGTTCCTCGATCTGGTAGATGCCCATTGCGATATCCAGCTCTTCGGGCTGCACGTCGTGGGGTTCCACCGGGTCGGCGTTGGCCGGCGAGCCGAGCAGCATGCCGGCATCGGGCTTGAAGTAGAAGGATTCGTCCAGGCTCACCAGCACCGGCCAGGCGTGGCTGTCCACGCCCTCCGGCGGGCTGAACAGGAAGGCAGCGCGGCGCTTGGGGATCAGGCCCAGTGGGGCGGCACCGGCCAGCTCGGCGATCTTGTCGGACCAGCTGCCAGCAGCGTTGACCAGTACGGGGGCGCGGTAGGTCTGCTGCGCGCAGCGCACTTCCCAGGCACCATCGATGCGGCTGATTTCCAGTGCTTCGCTGTCCAGTTGCACGCTGCCGCCATTGCGGCGTATGCCGCGTAGGTAGCCTTGCAGCAGGCCGTCGGTGTCAATGTCGGCGGCGCTGGGGTCGAGCATTGCGCCGTGGACTTTCTCGCGGCGCAGCACGGGGACGATGGCGCAGGCTTCGTCGGCATCCAGCAGGCGCATTTCCGGCACACTGTCGCGGGCGCTGTCGTACTGGCGCTGGAGCTCTTCCGGGTTGCCTTCGAAGTCCACGGTCATCTCGCCGCGCGGGGTGAGGATCGGGTGCTCGACGAAGCCCTCCGGCGGATTGTCGAAGAAGGCACGGCTGGCGGCGGTCAGCGCACGGACCTGCGGCGTGCCGTAGGCAACGGTGTAGAGCGCCGCCGAGCGACCGGTGGAGTGGTAGCCGGCGTGGGACTCGCGCTCCAGCACGGCGACCTTGCCTTGGCGGGAGAGGAAGTAGCCGGTGGAGGCGCCGGCGATACCGCCGCCGATGATGAGGAAGTCGACTTCGATCATGTTCGTCTCCGCCTCAGGCGTGCTTGGTCTGGAGATGGTAGAGCGCATTGGCCAGGGCGACGTCTTCCAGGCCCAGGCCGATGGAGCGGAAGAAGGCGTGGCGCTGGTAGTCCGGCTTGGCCGCCTGGCCGCTGACCAGCTCCGGCAGGTCGCCGCGGATGTTGCCATCCCAGCCGTGCTCGTCGTGGGCCAGACGCATTTCGCCAGCGGAGGCCGGGGTGGTGGCGCGGTAGTCGCAGTACACGTCCATCTGCGACAGCGACTGTGGCGGCAATTCGTGGGCACGGGCGACGTTGGTGCTGATGGAGGTGATCAGCGCGGGTTTGCTGAGGATCGCCGGGTCGAGCACTGGGGTTCCGGAGGAGGTGCACAGCAGCACCACATCGGCATCGGCCACCGCGGCTTCGACACTGGTAGCGGGTTCCGCGCGGCAATCGATAGCGCCGAACTGGGCCAGCACGCTGGCGTTCAGGTTCGGCGAGTAGACGCGGATGCTCTGCCAGTCACGCAGGCCGGCGACGTAGCGCAGATGCGCACGAGCGACCGGGCCGCTGCCGATGATGGCCAGGCGTTTGGCGTCCGGGCGGGCCAGTTCCTGCACCGCCAGGGCGGTGGTGGCAGCGGTGCGCGCGGTGGTCAGGCTGCCGGCGTTGTACAGCAGCAGCGGCTGGCCGCTCTCCATGGACATCAGCAGGCTCCACGCGGTGACCAGCGACTTGGGCTGGCGCACGATGTACGGCGAGGTCTTCACGCCGTAGACCTTCTGCGAGGCCAGCACGCCCAGGTAGTTGATGAAGTCGCCGCCGCCGTTGGGGAATTCCACCAGTTGCTGCGCGGGCTGCACGGCGCTGCCAGCGGCCAGTTCGACGAACATCTCGCGCATGGCCTGGAGCACATCGACCTGTTCGAGCAGGCGTTCGGCGTCGGCCTGGTTGAGGGTGAAGGGCGTGGCGGCGGACATGGCGAAGCTCCAGATGTGGATTTATTTTTCCATTCTGGACTCTATTGTCTTTATCGACAAGCGCGGGTGGTCGGATGGGCTACCCCTGTAGGAGCGAGCGTGCTCGCGAACCGCGCGGCACCGGAACCTCCGGCAAAATGCGATCGCGAGCAAGCTCGCTCCTACAGGGGGCGTTACAGCTTGAACTGCGCTACCAGCTCTTCCTGGCTGCCGGCCACGCGGCGCAGGTGCTCGCCGCAGTCGCGAGTGTGCGCGGCGGTCTTGCGGTTTTCCACGGTCATGTCGCTCAGGCGGTGCATGTGCTGGTTCACTTCCTGGGTCGTCGCGGCCTGCTGTTCGGCGGCGGCGGCAATCTGGAAGGCCATGGCGTGCACGCCCTGCAGGGACTCATCGAGCGCGCCGAGGGCTTCCAGCACGGCCTGGGTGTCGTGCTCCAGGGTGTGGGCCTGTTCGCTGGCACCGTGCATGCTCGACTGTGCCTGGACGGACGAATCGCCCAGGCTGCCGACGATGGCGACGATCTCGTCGGTGGCGCTGCGGGTGCGCTGGGCGAGGCTGCGTACCTCGTCGGCGACCACGGCGAAACCACGGCCCGCTTCGCCGGCACGGGCGGCCTCGATAGCGGCATTGAGGGCGAGCAGGTTGGTCTGTTCGGCGATCGAGCGGATCACGTCCAGCACGGAGCCGATCTGCTGGCTTTCGCCGGCCAGGGTCTGCACCACGCCGTCAGCCTGGCGCAGGCCGACCAGCAGTTGGTCCTGACGGCCGATCATGTGCTGCAGGGTGCTCTGCATGGCGACGAAGGCCTGGCGCGCGGCGGCGCTGCCGTCGGCACTGCGGCTGGCGCTGCCGGCGATTTCCTGCACGGTGGCGGCCATCTGGTCGACGGCGCTGACCACCATTTCCAGTGCTTCCTGCTGTTGGTCGAGGTGATTGCTGGTGCGTCCGGCGGCGTCGAGGATGTCGCCGCTGGCGTCGCCTACCGCTTCGCTGGCCTGGCGCAGGCGCTCGACGACCTGGCGCCAGGCGCTGGTCATCTCGCGCAGCGCCTGCATCAGGCCACTGCTGGCGCTGGCGTCATCGCTCAGGCGCAGCTCGCCGCTGGCCAGGCGCTGGGCCAGCGCCGCCATGCTGGCCGGTTCACCGCCCAGCGGGCGCATTACGCTGCGGCTGACCAGCCAGGTGCCGGCGGCCACCCCCACCAGGGTCAGCAGGCCGAGCACGAGGATCTGCCACATCAGCTTGCGCACCGGGGCGAAGGCCTGGGCCTGATCCATCTCCGCCACCAGCGCCCAGTGCAGGCCGTCGAGGTTCAGCGGGACGAAGGACTTCAGCGCCGGTTCGTTGCTCAGGCCGGCCTCGGTGAGCCGGCCCTGTTCACCGGCCAGGGCTTTGGCGATGGCCTCGCCGGGCATGGGAGCGGGGCTTTCCTTGTCGCGGCGCACGTGGTGATCAGCGAAGCGCACCGAATCCGAGCGCAGGCTGCCGTCGCCGCCCACCAGGTAGGTTTCCCCGGCTTCGCCCAGGCCCTGGCGGTTCTGCATCACTTCGTTGATCGCCGCCAGCGGCAGTTCCAGCACCAGCAGCAGTTGCAGCTTGCCGTTGTCCTTGATCGGTGCGGCCAGCCATTGCACCGGCTGCTGGTCGTTGGGCGCCTGCTCCAGGTCGCTGATGCTGGCCTTGCCGCTGTCCAGCGCGGTGCGGATGAATTTGCCGAAAGCGGTGTCGCGCCATTGCGGATCACCGATGTTCTGCTGGTAGTCGACGCCGCGGCCGAGGCTGAACACCACCTTGCCGTCACCGGCCACCAGGCGCAGCTCGCGGTAGCCGAAGGTCTTGATGAAGTTCTCGAACACCGGGCGGTCGTAGTTGGCGGTGGTGACCAGGGATTCGCTGTCCAGCCCGGCGTAGTTGCTGCCCAGGTTGGTGGCGAGGCTGCTGAGCTGGTCGTTGCGGGCCTTCCAGGCGTCCATCAACTGCCGCTGCTTGATGCTGGCGACCGCCTCCAGGGCATTCAGGCTTTGTTCTTCGAGGGCTCGGCTGGCCTGGAGATAGACCACGATGGCCATCACCAGTACGGGGATCAGGCCGACCGAGAGGAAACTCAGAGCAAGTTTGGCGCGCAAGGGCATGGGAGGATTCCGACGAGTTCTTGGAATTGTTCTCGCGTGCTTTGCAAGAAGCGTGCGAATTTTTTTACGTCTGTAAATAAAACTGAGCAGAAATGGCCGGGGCGGGGCTGATTTCGTGACAGGGATGGCGCGGTGCCATTGTTTGCGGGGAATCCCGTACGGTCGTCCCAGCGGGTCCGGCGGGAAAAACGCGAGGCTCTGGCGCGGGGACCGGCGTGTGTTTCAGCGGAGGAGAGGAGGAGGCGTCACCGGACGTAACGCCGATGGAAACAAAAAAGGCGAAGCCGGGTGGCTTCGCCTTGTTTTGGAGCAGAAAGCTGGTGCAGTACTCGATCAGTGCTTGCGCGGAACCGGCTTGAGCAGCTCGGTGGGCGGCATTTCGCAGTTGATCTTGCGGCCCAGCAGCTCCTCGATCGGCGGCAGGGCGAAGGCATCGTCCTCGCCGGCGAAGCTGATCGAGGTACCGGTGCTGCCGGCGCGGCCGGTACGGCCGATGCGGTGCACGTAGTCGTCCGGGTCTTCGGGCAGGGTGAAGTTGATCACGTGGCTGATGCCGTCGACGTGGATGCCGCGGCCGGCGACGTCGGTGGCCACCAGGACGCGGATCTTGCCCTCGCGGAAGCCTTCCAGGACCTTGATGCGCTTGTGCTGCGGCACGTCGCCGGACATCTGGGCGGCGCTGATGCCGTCCTTGGTCAGGCGTTCCTCGATGCGGCGCACCTCGTCCTTGCGGTTGGCGAAGACCATCACGCGGGTCCAGTCGTTCTGCGCGATCAGGTTGTACAGCAGCTTGTACTTGTCGCTGCCGGCAACGGCATAGACGTGCTGCTCGACGGTATCGCTGGCGACGTTCTCCGGCTCGATCTCGACGATGGCCGGGTCGACGGTCCACTGCTTGGCCAGGTTCATCACGTCGTCGGTGAAGGTGGCGGAGAACAGCAGGGTCTGGCGTTCGCCCTTGTACGGAGTCTGGCGGATGATCTGGCGGACCTGCGGGATGAAGCCCATGTCGAGCATGCGGTCGGCTTCGTCGAGCACCATCACCTCGACCATGTCCAGGTGCACTTCGCCGCGCTGGTTGAAGTCCAGCAGGCGGCCCGGAGTAGCGACCAGGATGTCGCAGAAGCGCGATTCCAGGGTCTTGAGCTGTTTGTCGAAGTCCATGCCACCGACGAAGCTCATCACGTTCAGGCCGGTGTACTTGGCCAGGCCGAGCGCGTCGTTGGCGATCTGCACCACCAGCTCGCGGGTCGGCGCGATGATCAGCGCGCGGGGCTCGCCCATGTAGCGCTCTTTCGGCGGCGGGGTCTGCAGCAACTGGGTGATGATCGAGATGAGGAACGCAGCGGTCTTGCCGGTGCCGGTTTGGGCGCGACCGATGGCATCCTGGCCGCGCAGGGTGAAGCCCAGTACCTGCGCCTGGATCGGTGTGCAGTAGGGGAAGCCCAGGTCATGGATGGCGTGCATCAGACGCGGGTCGAGGTTGAAGTCGTGGAAACGGGTCTTGCCTTCGGCTGGCTCGACCACGAAGTCTTCCAGCTTCCAGTTGTCGACCACCGGCGGGCGCGGCTTGCGTTCACGGCGGGGGCGGTCGGCCCTGGGCTCGCGGGGCTTGTCGGCGCCTTCAGTCTTTGCCGGCTCGGCCTTGGCTGCCTGGTCGCGTTTTTCGCCACGTTCACCTTTGTCGGAACGCTCGGCGCGGGGTTTGTCGCTCTTCGGGCCGCGGGCCGGTTTCTCGGCGGAGTCGCCTTCGGGGCGCGGGTTGCGGGGTTTGCGCGGACGTTTCTCACCGCTCTGGGCGGGCTTTTCTGCGGCGGGAGCGGGGGCCGCTGGCGTGGCTACGGGTTGCTCGCCGTCGCCCTTGCTGAAGATTTTCTTGAGTGCTTTAAGCACGGCTGTCTCGTGTTGGTTAAGGAATGAACGGCCGCCAGTGTAATGCAAGATGCCCGCAGGGCGAAGTGCCAGGGGCATCTTGCCTATTGACTTGGCTTACGGAAGGCTCTCCAGCAGCAGCCGGCGGACGTTGCCGCCCATGATTGCGGCGATGTCCTGGTCGCTGAAACCGGCCTTCGCCAGGCCTTGGGTCAGCTGTGCCAGGCCGGTGGTGTCGAAGGGCGCGTTCACCGCGCCGTCAAAATCAGAGCCCAGCGCGACGTGCTCGACACCTACTTTATCGGCCGCGTAGCGCATCGCCTTGACGATGGCCTCCACGGACGTCTCGCAGACCGCGCCATCCCAATAGCCGATGCCGATTACCCCGCCGGTGTTGGCGATGCCGCGCAGGTGCGCGTCGGTCAGGTTGCGCGGGCCGGGACAGGTGCCTGCGACACCGGTGTGGGAGACGATCAGCGGGCGCTTGGCGATTGCCAGCACGTCGTCGATCAGCGGACGCGAGGCGTGGGCCAGGTCGATCAGCATTTTCTTTTCTTCCAGACGCGGGATGACCTGGCGGCCGAACTCGGTCAGCCCGCCTTTCTTCAGGCCGTGGGCGGAGCCGCCGACTTCGTTATCGAAGAAGTGGGTCAGGCCCATGATGCGGAAACCCGCGTCGTACATGCGGTCGATGTTCTCCAGCTTGCCTTCCAACGGGTGCAGGCCTTCGGTGGCGAGCACGCCGGCGACGCGCTTGGGGTCCTGCTGCCAGGCAGCGAGGTAGCGGGTCAGGTCATCGCGGCTGCGGATCAGGGTGAGCTTGCCCTGGCTGTCGGCGGCGGCCTTGTCGAGAAGTTCGCCCTGATACAGGGCGCGCTCGAGCAGGCTGTTCCAGGTGCGCGCCGGCCAGCGCTGGGCGATGACCAGCGGGGTTATGTTGTCGCTGTCGGCGCTGTTGCTCTCGTAGTTCAGGCCGCGCGGGGTCTTGGTGACGGTGGAGAATACCTGCAGGCCGACATGGCCTTCGAGCAGGCGCGGCAGGTCGGTATGGCCGTGGTCGTGGCGGTCGAGCAGGTTGCGGTCCCAGAGCAGGGCATCGTCGTGCAGGTCGGCGACGAACAGCGTCTGGTGCAGCGCCTGGGCCTGCGGCGAAGCGGGGTAGGGCGGCGGGCTGGCCACGGTGTTCATCTTCCGGTCCATGTAGCCCGGCAGGTTGAAGAAGATCCCGAGGCCAACGGCCAGCAGGATGAGCAGGACGATCAGCAGTTTGCGCATGTCAGCTTCCCAGCTTTGTTGTTATTGGTGTTTTCGCTGGGGGAATCTAACAGACGGGCCAGTGCGGTGGGAGGTCAGCCGCAGAGGCAGTTGCGGCCCTTCTGCTTGGCCTGGTAGAGGGCGCCGTCGGCGCGCAGGATCAGGCTCGGCAGGTTTTCCTGGATGTCCATCTCGGCCAGGCCCAGGGACACGGTGACGCCCGGCAGGATGCCGACGGGTGAATAGAAGGAGGCGACGTGCTCCAGGCTCTGGCGCAGGCGGTTGCCGATGCGCCGGGCTTCGTCGATGGCGATTTCCGGCAGGAGGATGACGAACTCCTCGCCGCCATAGCGCGCCATGCTGTCCTTGGGCCGCAACTGGCTGCGCAGGGTGTGGGCGACCAGGCAGAGCGCATAGTCGCCAGCCAGGTGGCCGTGTTCGTCGTTGTAATTCTTGAAGTGGTCGACATCGAGCATGAGCATGCACATGGGCTGTTCGTTGAACGCGCAGCGCGTGCTTTCGCGGTCGTAGATGTGCTCCAGCCAGCGCCGGTTGAACAGCCCGGTGAGGGTGTCGATGTTGGCGTTCTGCTCGGTGTCGAGAATGATCCGGTTGCCTTCGCGAACGCGCTCGCAGAGTACCGAGAGGAGGTTCTGCATGACCTGCGGGGAGTGCTCGAACAGGCCGATCAGCGCCTCGCGATGCAGGCGCAGCACGGTGGTCGGTTCGCTGGCGACGACGTAGGCCGAAGGGTGGTCGCTGTCGATGAAGCTGATCTCGCCGGCACAGTCGCCCGGATGCAGGGTGCTCACCGGCTGGTTGTCCAGAGAGCCCAGGTACACCGTCAGGTGCCCGGAGAGAACCATATAGAGGAAGTGATTGCGGTTGAATGGCGACAGCAGGATTTCGCCGCGCTCCAGTTCACAGGCGCGGAAATCCTTCAGCAATTGCTGCAGGTGACCCGCGGCCACATTCTGGAACAGGCGCAGGTGCTGGAGTTGGCGTATGTCCTCGTTCCACTGCGCGGCTTTCATGGCGCAGCGGAAGTCGGATGGCGGCTGATGATGTGCACGACTGACTCTCCCTGTAGTCCTCTTCGCACATTGAGCCATCAGTATTAGTCAGATTTGAGTACTGGCAATTCGCAGCCAGACCCGGCCGACCGGCGGTCGGCCGGGTGTTTCATCAGCTTTCCAGCAGCTCCACGTGCACGGCATAACCCCCCAGGCGGTCGGCCAGTGCGGCGCGTGAGTCTAGGTCGAGGCCGCCAACGAAGACACGTGCTTTCTGCCCATGACGGTCATCGGCGACCACCTCGACGCGCGGGGGCGGGGCGAGGTGCCGGGTTTCGTCCTCGAGCACGCGACGAATGGCATCCAGGCGCAGAGCCGGCTTGAAGGTCTTGCCCACCGCGGTGACCGGGATGGCGTCCAGCAGCCAGGCGTCCTTGGGGACCGCCGCGCGCTCGGGAATGTGCCGGGCGGCGTGTTCCAGCAGCTCCGCCTCGCTCGCCCGCATGCCCGGCTTGAGCTGGATGTACACCACGGGCAGCTCGCCGGCTTTCGGGCAGGGTTTGCCCACGGCGGCGGCCATGGCCACGGCGGGATGGCAGTGCAGGGCTTCCTCGATCATCTGCGGATCGATGTTGTGGCCGCCACGGATGATCAGGTCCTTGCTGCGGCCGGTGAGCCAGATGTAGCCGTCGGCGTCGATGCGGCCCAGGTCGCCGGTGTTGAACCAGTCGCCGTCGACCCAGATGTCCTTGTTCTTGCTGGCTTGCAGGTAGCCCTTGAATACGGTGGGGCCGCGCAGGCAGATGTTGCCGATTTCATCCACGGCGGCGTCGCGCAGGTACTGGCCGTCGCCGTCGAGGATCACCGATTTCAGCTCGCAGTAGGGCAGGCGCAGGCCGATGGAGCCGGGCCGGCGTTCACCGCCGCGCGGGTTGCAACTGGTGCCGCAGGTGCCTTCGGTCATGCCATAGCCTTCGATGACTTTCAGGCCCGTCTTCGCCTCGAACTGGCGAATCAGCTCCACCGGCATGGGCGCGGCGCCGCACAGGGCGAAGCGCAGGCTGGAGAGGTCACGGCCTTCGCTGGGTACCTGCAGCAGGGCGGCATAGATGGTCGGCACGCCGCTGAAACTGGTGACCTTGTAGCGCTCCACCAGCTTCCAGAAGTCCTGGATCAGGGTGGGATTGCGGTAGCCCTGGGGGCCGGCCAGCAGCACTTCGCCACCGCGCATGAACGGTGCCAGGCCGCTGACCATCACGCCGTTGACGTGGAACAGTGGCAGGCCGCAGAGCAGCACGTCGTGGCCGTCATAATCGGAATTCAGGCCCATGATCTCGGCCATTGCCACTTCGTTGAAATGGCTGTGCGGTGCGAGCTTGGGCGTGCCGGTGGTGCCGCCGGTGTGGAAATACGAGGCAACGTCGTCCGGGGCGATCACGCGGCCGCTTTCCAGGTGATCGTCCGGGCACTGGGCGAGCAGTTCGTCGAAGTCCAGCACGCCGTCCGGCAGGGCACCGCGCGCTGATCTGATCGCCGAACGCTGTGGCTCGGGCAGCAGGTTGGCGATATCGACGGTGACGATGGCGTTGAGCTCGGGCAGGTGGTCGCGCAGGGCGGCCACCTTGTCCCAGAGGTCGGTGCCGGGGAAGGGTGCCAGGGTAACCAGCACGCGGGAGTTGGCGGCGCGCACCAGTTCGGCGATGTGTTCGGGGTCGAGCAGCGGGTTGATCGCGTTGACGATCCCCGCTGCCTCGCCACCCCAGATCACGTAGTGGGTCTGCGGCAGGTTGGGCAGCAGGAACGACACCGAGGTGTCCGGCCGCACGCCGAGGCGATGGAAGGCGTTCGCCGCCTGGGTAACGCGGGCGAACAACTGCTCGTAGCTGACCTTGAGCGGCTCTTCGGCCGCCGAGCCCTGCAGCAGGAAGGTCAGGGCGGTGGACGGGCCGAACTGCCGGGCGGAACGGCGCAGCAGTTCATAGGTGTTGGGCGGCAGGTCGCGGTCTTGCAACGGGACCTGTTCCAGGGCTTCGACATCACGCAGGCTGCTGATCGGGGCGTTCATGCTTCTTCTTGTTCTCCGCAGGGTCAGGGGATCACAGGCGCTCCCGCAGCCAGGCGCCGATATCGCCGAGTTCCTCGTTGCTCACTTCGTGGCTCATCGGGTAGGTGCGCCACTGCGCGGGCACCTCGTTGGCCTGCAGGAAATCGTAGGCGGCGCGGCCCATGGCGGGCAGCACCACGTCATCGAAAGTGCCATGCAGGCAAAGCGCGGACAGTTGTCTTTTTGTAGCCGGCAGGCTTATGCCTTCGCTGAATGTCGGGCCATAGGTGGAGAGGGCCATGACCCCGCCCAGTTCGCCGTCCCAGCGCAGGTAGCCGGTATGCAGCACCACCGCGCCGCCCTGGGAGAAACCGGCGAGGATGATGCGCTTGGCGACGATGCCCTGGTCGATCTGCCCCTGGATCAGCGCGATCACGCTGTCGGCCGAGGCTTCCAGCTGGGCTTCGTCGATGGCGCGCGCCGGGGCCATGGCGAGGATGTCGTACCAGCTCGGCGCGGGCATGCCGTTGAACACGGTGACCGGGCGGGTCGGCGCTTGCGGAAGGATGAAGCGCGTCGAGGTGAAGCTGCGTTGCAGCATCTGTGCTACCGGCTCGAAGTCGTAACGGTCGGCGCCCAGGCCGTGCAACCAAATGACGCAGGAGTCGGCGCTTTGGGCGGGTTCGAGGATCAGGGGCTGGGTCATGGAGGCTCCAGGATGGGGCAGGCGCTCTAGGAAGGGGCGCCGCGCTTGGGAAAGGGCAGAGGGGCGATGCAAGAAGATGTCGCATGGCCATAACTTGTGGGACTTGACTGCACGAAATTGCACGGATGTTCCCGGGCTGGTACGTCCCTTGCTATCGCTACTGGCAGGCCGTGCGGCCCCACTTCCGGTAACACTCTACCGACCCCATCCGGAAAGCTGTACCGGAAGTGGCGCCACGAAAGCCTTGGGCTGCTTCAGGGCCCGTCGTGCCGGCTGCGGTCAACAGTCGGTGCGGCGGGCCTTCGCCTTCACGCAATGATCCCTTGATGACCCGTTCCAGCGCGCAAGACCTGCGCGCTCGAAGGTGTGTTCGCGGCTCGGCGAAGGATTTTTCGCAGGCCGTCTAGACTCACTTTCAGGTCTCCATCCCGTTTGTTGTCTTGCTGGTGCCTCACGAGGGTACGGCGGTGGAACCGGGACTCCAAAACACTAAAAAAGCAACGGAGAAGATCGATGAAGATGGTGAAATCCACCCTGGCAGTGCTGACCACCGCCGCCGTGTTCGGCATCAGTGGGCTCGCCCATGCCGGCGCGACCCTGGATGCTGTGAAGAAGAAAGGCTACGTGCAGTGCGGTATCAGTGACGGTCTTCCCGGCTTCTCGTATGCCGACGCCAAGGGCCAGTACAAGGGCATCGACGTGGATGTCTGCCGCGCCGTGGCGGCGGCCGTGTTCGGCGACGCCAGCAAGGTCAAGTACAGCCCGCTGACCGCCAAGGAGCGCTTCACCGCGTTGCAGTCCGGCGAGATCGACATTCTTTCGCGCAACACCACCTGGACCAGTTCCCGCGACAGCGCCATGGGCCTGAACTTCGTCGGCGTGACCTACTACGACGGCCAGGGCTTCCTGGTGAACAAGAAGCTTGGCGTTTCCAGCGCCAAGGAACTCGACGGCGCCACCGTCTGCATCCAGGCCGGCACCACCACCGAGCTCAACCTGTCCGACTACTTCCGCTCCAACAATCTCAAGTACACCCCCATCACCTACGACACCTCCGACGAGAGCGCCAAGTCGCTGGAGTCCGGCCGATGCGACGTGCTGACCTCCGACCAGTCGCAGCTCTACGCCCAGCGCATCAAGCTGGCAGCGCCGGATGACTACGTGGTGCTGCCCGAAGTGATCTCCAAGGAGCCCCTCGGCCCGGCCGTGCGTCAGGGTGACGAGGAATGGTTCGACATCGCCCGCTGGACGCTCTTCGCAATGCTCAACGCCGAGGAACTGGGCATCAACTCGAAGAACGTCGAGGAACAGGCCAAGAGCACCAAGAACCCGGACGTCGCGCGTCTGCTCGGCGCCGAAGGTGACTACGGCAAGGACCTCAAGCTGCCCAAGGACTGGGCGGTGCAGATCGTCAAGCAAGTGGGTAACTACGGCGAGATCTTCGACCGCAACGTCGGCGACGGCAGCGAGCTGAAGATCAAGCGTGGCCTCAACGCCCAGTGGAACAAGGGTGGTCTGCAGTACGCACCGCCGGTGCGCTGACCTGACCCGTTCCGGCGCCCGGAGTCTGGGCGCCGGACTGTTTCGAACGACGTGAAGCCCAGTGGGCGGTCGCGGGCGTAGCCCGTGCCCGGCCGCCGGGTTTGCGAGAGGGCTTACATGCAGAATTCCGTCAAGGCCCAGCGTCCACGGGGGATATCGCTCAACGATCCCGTCGTGCGCGGCTGGGCATTCCAGATCCTCGCCGTCATCTTCGTCGTGGCGGTTGGCTGGTTCCTCTTCGACAATACCCAGACCAACCTCGCCCATCGCGGCATTCAGTCCGGCTTCGGCTTCCTCGACCACAGCGCCGGCTTCGGCATCTCCCAGCACCTGATCGACTACAGCGAAAGCGACACCTACGGACGGGTGTTCATGGTCGGCCTGCTGAACACGCTGCTGGTCACGGTGGTGGGCATCTTCTTCGCCACCATCCTCGGCTTCATCCTCGGCGTGGCGCGGCTGTCGCCCAACTGGCTGATCCGCAAGCTGGCGACCCTGTACATCGAGACCTTCCGCAACATCCCGCCGCTGCTGCAGATCTTCTTCTGGTACTTCGCCGTGCTCGGCCCGCTGCCGAACCCGCGGCAGAGCATCAGCTTCGGCGGCCTGTTCTTCGTCAACAATCGCGGCCTGCAGATGCCCGCGCCGATCGCCGCAGACGGCCTCGGCCCGTTCATCGTTGCGGTGGTCCTGGCGCTGGTCGGCTGGGCAGTGCTCTGGCGGTGGGCCAGGGCCCGCCGCCATGCCACCGGCAAGGCCTTCCCGGTGTTCGTCAGTGGCCTGGCGCTACTGATCGTGCTGCCAGGCCTGGTGTCGCTGGTGGCCGGTGCGCCGTTCCACTGGGACGTGCCGGTGCTGCAGGGCTTCAACTTCCGTGGCGGCTGGGTGGTGATCCCGGAACTGGTGTCGATCGTTCTGGCGTTGTCGGTCTACACCGCCGCCTTCATCGGCGAAACGGTGCGTGCCGGCATTCAGGCGGTCAGCCACGGCCAGACCGAAGCCGCCGGTTCCCTCGGCTTGCGCCCGGGGCAGACGCTGCGCCTGGTGATCATCCCGCAGGCGTTGCGGGTGATCATTCCACCGCTCACCAGCCAGTACCTGAACCTGGCGAAGAACTCCTCGCTGGCCGCCGCCATCGGCTATCCGGACATGGTCTCGCTGTTCGCCGGCACGGTGCTCAACCAGACCGGCCAGGCCATCGAGACCATGGCCATCACCATGAGCGTGTACCTGGCCATCAGCATCAGCATTTCGCTGTTGATGAACTGGTACAACAAGCACATCGCGCTGGTCGAGCGGTAGGGGAAGCAGATCATGACAACTCATACCTTCAAGCCCGACCTGCCGCCACCGGCGATGAGCGTCGGTGTACTTGCCTGGTTGCGCGCCAACCTGTTCTCCAGCTGGTTCAACACGCTGCTGACGCTGGTCGGTATCTACCTGGTCTGGCTGATCCTGCCGCCGCTGCTGGAGTGGGCGATCATCAAGGCCGACTGGACCGGCAGCACCCGCGCCGATTGCTCCCGCGAGGGCGCCTGCTGGGTGTTCATCGGCTCGCGTTTCGGCCAATTCATGTACGGCTTCTACCCCGAGGAACTGCGCTGGCGCGTGGACCTCACCGTGCTGTTCGTGGTGTTCGGCGCGGCGCCGCTGTTCCTCAAGCGCTTCGCCTACAAGGTGAAGTACGGCCTGGGCTTCCTCGTGGCGCTGCCGATCGTGGCCTACTGGCTGCTGCATGGTGGCTTCCTCGGCCTGGAAACCGTGCCGACCAGCGCCTGGGGCGGCCTGATGCTCACCGTGGTGATCGCCGCGGTCGGCATCTGCGGGGCGATGCCGCTGGGTATCCTGCTGGCGCTGGGGCGGCGCTCGAAGATGCCGGCGATCAAGGTCATCTGCGTCACCACCATCGAGTTCTGGCGCGGTGTGCCGCTGATCACCGTGCTGTTCATGTCCTCGGTGATGCTGCCGCTGTTCCTGCCCGAAGGCATGAACCTCGACAAGCTGCTGCGCGCGATGGTGATGGTGGTGCTGTTCGAGGCCGCGTATATCGCCGAGGTGGTGCGCGGCGGCATGCAGGCCATCCCGAAAGGACAGTACGAAGCCGCGGCCGCCATGGGCCTGGGCTACTGGCGGACCATGGGCCTGGTGATCCTGCCGCAGGCGCTCAAGCTGGTGATCCCCGGCATCGTCAACACCTTCATTGCGCTGTTCAAGGACACCAGCCTGGTGATCATCATCGGCCTGTTCGACTTCCTGAATAGCATCAAGCGCGCCACCGCGGACCCGGCCTGGCTGGGCATGGCCACCGAGGGCTATGTGTTCGCCGCGGTCGTCTACTGGGTTTTCTGTTTCGGCATGTCCCGCTACTCCATGCATCTGGAGCACAAGCTGGACACGGGCCATAAGCGTTAGGAGCGATTCATCATGTCTGAAGCCACCAACAAGACCGCGCAGCCGGCCATCGGCGATCACGTGATGATCACCATGAAGGGCGTGAACAAGTGGTACGGCCAGTTCCACGTGCTCAAGGACATCAACCTGGAGGTCAAGCAGGGCGAGCGCATCGTGCTCTGCGGGCCGTCCGGCTCGGGCAAGTCGACCACCATTCGCTGCATCAACCGCCTGGAGGAGCACCAGCAGGGCAGCATCGTGGTTGACGGTACCGAACTGACCAACGACCTCAAGCAGATCGAGGCAATCCGCAGCGAAGTTGGCATGGTGTTCCAGCATTTCAATCTGTTCCCGCACCTGACCGTGCTGCAGAACTGCACCCTGGCGCCGATGTGGGTGCGCAAGATGCCCAAGCGCCAGGCCGAGGAAGTCGCCATGCATTATCTTGAGCGCGTACGCATCCCGGAGCAGGCCCACAAGTTCCCCGGCCAGCTGTCCGGCGGCCAGCAGCAGCGCGTGGCGATCGCCCGTGCGCTGTGCATGAAGCCGAAGATCATGCTGTTCGACGAACCCACCTCGGCGCTCGACCCGGAGATGGTCAAGGAAGTGCTCGACACCATGATCGGGCTGGCGCAGAGCGGCATGACCATGCTCTGCGTGACCCACGAGATGGGGTTCGCGCGTACCGTGGCGAACCGGGTGATCTTCATGGACAAGGGCGAGATCGTCGAGCAGGCGCCGCCGGACCAGTTCTTCGACAACCCGCAGTCGGACCGCACCAAGCTGTTCCTCAGCCAGATCCTGCATTGATAAAGCTCTTCGTAGGAGCGAGCTTGCTCGCGAACGGATTTCCCGGCTACTTGGATGCCAGGCTGTTCGCGAGCAAGCTCGCTCCTACAGAGTCATGATGCCGCACCGCAAATCTTCATCCCCTCACGCTCGTCTCCCGCGATGGCGAGCCCCCGGCGCAACGGCGTATGCTGCCGACACCACCGCAACAAGGTGCGCATCGCCAAAAGCCGGCTGAACTCGGCCGTCGGATCGGTGTTCCCATGTGCAGTGGTTTGTCAGGGATGGGCTAACGTTTGAAGTAGCTCCCCTGCACCCGCCGTCCAAAGGAAGAGAGCCGACGTGAACCTGATCCTATCGCCAATGAACCTCAGCAAAGCCAAGGCCTGGGGCGCCCACGCGGTGACCTCCAGCGGTGTCATCCTCGCGCTGCTTGCGCTTCTCGCGCTGGTCGACAACAGGCCGCAAGCCTGCCTGCTGTGGCTGGGCGTGGCGCTGCTGGTGGACGGCCTGGACGGCACCCTGGCACGCAAGTTCGACGTCAAGGCGGTGCTGCCGCACTTCGATGGCTCGACCCTGGATCTGGTGATCGACTACCTCACCTACGTCTTCATCCCGGCGATCTTCATCTATCGCTACGTTCCGCTGCCGGTGCACACCGAACTGCTGGCGGTGGGGGTGATCCTGGTGTCCTCGCTGTTCTGCTTCTGCAACGTCAACATGAAGAGCAAGGACAACTACTTCGTTGGCTTCCCGGCTGCCTGGAACGTCGTGGCGGTGTACTTCTTCGTGCTCGACCTGCATCCCTGGGTCAGCTTTGTCACCGTGCTGGTACTGGCCGCGCTGACCCTGACCCGGATGAAGTTCCTGCACCCGTTCCGCGTGCGCCAGTTCATGCCGCTGAACATCGCCGTGACCTTCGTCTGGCTGCTCAGCAGCGCCTTGCTGATCCTCCAGCATCCGGTGGACCAGCCCTGGCTGCTCGGCCTGTGGTTCGTGGCGTCGGCCTATTTCGTCGGCGTCTGCGTGTGGCGCACGGCGATGGAGTGGTTCCACTGATCGCGGAATCACAATTGCCTTACGTAGGATGGTGTGAAGCGAAGCGATACCCATCGATTGCTCTGCAATGACCCGCACGGGTTACGGTCCTGAGGCTCTTGAATGTAGGAGCGAGCTAGCTCGCGAACCTCCCAGCGCTGGAGTGGCCGGGAAATACTTCGCGAGCAAGAACTGGGCGTCCCCCTCGCTCCTACAAATCCCTCCTAGAGTTGCCGCCCCAGCACTCGCTGCCGGAAAGCCCCCGGCGTCTCCCCGCACACCTGCTTGAACAACCGCGCGAAGCTTGCCCGGTCGGCGTAGCCGACATCACTGGCGATGCGTTCCAGCGAGCGCCCCGGATCGCCCAGCGCTTCCTGTGCCGAAGCGATACGCAGGCGCTGCACGTAGTCATTCGGCGACATCCCAACCTGCTCGCGAAAGCGCCGCAACAGCGTGCGCGTGGAGCAATGCACACGTTGCGCCAACGTGGTGAGGTCAAAGGGCTGAGCGTAGTTCTCCTCCAGCCAGGCCAGCAGCGGTTGCAGCGGCGAGCCGGCGGGCAGCGGCTCCGGCAGCAGCGGCGTGAAGCGCCGCTGGCGGCCGCGCCCGTGCTCGAACACCAGGGTTGCCGCCGCGCGCCGTGCCAGCGCCGCACCGGCATGCCGCTCGATCAGGTACAGGCACAGGTCCAGCCCGGCCTGGGCGCCGCCGGAGCAGAGCCGGCCGTTGTCGTCGGTACACAGGGCGTCGATGTCCAGGCGCACCTGGGGATAGCGTGCGCGGAACGCCGCCTCCAGCGCCCAGTGCGTGGTGGCGCGGCGCCCGTCCAGCACGCCGGCTTCCGCCAGCAGGAACGCGCTGCTGCACAGGCTGCCCAGTTGCACGCCGGCGGGCGCACGGCGCAGCCAGGAAAGCAGCGGCTGGTTGGCCTTGACGGTGCTGTCGATGTCCGCGCCGGTGGCGGGAATCAGCAGCAGGTCGCAGTGCGCAGCCAGATCCAGGCCGCCTTCCACTTCCACGCGGCCGAAAGGCAACTCTACCGGTGCGCCATCGCTGCTGATCCGCAGCACTTCGAAGTGCCGCTCACCGGCCAGGCGGTTGGCGAGATGGAAGCTGTCCATGGCCAGGCCAAGGCTGGAACACAGGGTTTGCGGGCAGACGAACAGGGCTATCCTGAACATGG
The DNA here is from genome assembly GCF_029840045.1 of Pseudomonas sp. GD03903. NCBI lineage: Bacteria > Pseudomonadati > Pseudomonadota > Gammaproteobacteria > Pseudomonadales > Pseudomonadaceae > Pseudomonas > Pseudomonas sp. GD03903. The sequence goes on from NZ_JAOCBT010000003.1 coordinate 277,419, forward strand.
CGTCTCGCTTTGCTCTGGCGATGGAAATGGCGCTATTGATCATAATGTTGTCGATATTGCCAATCGTGTCCAGTCGAAGCGGCTCCGATACTGCACACATCCTCCCAGACACGAGCCCACCATGGCCCACGCCAACGCCCAGCTGATCGAACGTTTCTACCAGGCCTTCCAGCGCCGCGACGGCGAGGCCATGGCCGCCTGCTACAGTGCCGACGTGCGGTTCCGCGACCCGGTCTTCAGCGACCTGCGCGGCGCCGAGGCCGGCGATATGTGGCGCATGCTCACCGCCCGGGCGCAGGATTTCGCGCTGACCTATGACGGCGTCGAGGCTGACGATACTCGTGGGTCGGCGCGCTGGCTGGCGTCCTACACCTTTACCCAGACTGGTCGGAAAGTGACCAATCACATCCAGGCACATTTCCATTTTCGCGATGGATTGATCTGTCAGCACGAGGACCGTTTCGACCTCTGGAAATGGTCGCGCCAGGCCCTTGGGGCCAAGGGCGCGCTGCTGGGTTGGGCGCCCCCGGTGCAGCGGGCGATTCGTGCGCAGGCCGCCAAAGGGCTCGCGGCATACCGCGCACAACGAGCAGGGAAGGCCTGATAGCGGGCTTTCGGGCTCGCCCGCGGCGGCTGGATAGGCTTAAATGACAGGCGACTGAGAGCCGGACGCCGCCATGATCACACTTTTCCAGTTCCCGCCCGCCTTCAACGTACCCAACGTCAGCCCGTTCTGCCTGAAGCTGGAGACCTTCCTGCGCCTCGCCGGGCTGGAATACCAGGTCAAGCCTGTGATGGACCCGCGCAAGGGGCCCAAGGGCAAGCTGCCGTTCATTACGCTGGACGGCAAACCCATCGCCGACACGGCGATCATCATGCGCACCCTGCAGCAGTACTACGAATTCGACCTCGACGCCGGCCTCGACGCCCGTGGCCGAGGCTGGGCTGTGTCGATCACTCGCCTGTGCGACGAGCACCTGGTGCCGCTGCTGGTGTATTTCCGCTGGCTCGACGAACAAGGCTTCCGCCAGGTGAAGGACGTGATGTTCCGTGGCGTTCCCGCCCCCCTGCGGCCGGTGGTCGGTGCGATGCTGCAGCGCAAGATCCGCGGCGATCTGAAGGGTCGCGGCCTGCTGCGCCACAGCCGCGAGGAACTGCTGAGCTTCGCCCGCGATGATCTCGAAGCCCTCGACGGCATGCTCGGTGACCTGCCGTACTTCGGTGGTGCCCAGCCCTGCAGCGCCGATGCCGCCACCTACGGCGTGCTGGCCAACCTGATCCTGAGCACCCTGGAAACCCCGCTCAACGACATGGCGCGCAGCTACGAGCGCCTGGTCGCCTACTGCGATCGCATGCAGGCGCGGGTCTGGGCGTCGTGACCGCCGCCGAGCCAAAACCCTGGTTCGTCTACCTGGTGCGCGCCGAGAACGGCGCGCTCTACTGCGGTATCAGCGACGACGCGCAACGGCGCTTCGAAGCCCATCGGACCGGCAAGGGCGCGCGCTTTTTCCATTCCAGCCCGGCCCAGGCGCTGGTCTACGTCGAAGCCTGCCCCGGCAAGGGCGACGCGCTGCGCCGTGAGCGGGCGATCAAGGCGCTGAGCAAAAAGGCCAAGGAGCACCTGGTGCTCGCCAGACCTTTCACCATCAGTGCCGTGGATGTCATGCCATCCGAGGGATGAGGTAGGACTCGCCTGCTGCTCGGGTTAAGCTGCCGGACCACTTTCCGACCGCTGGAGCGCCCCATGTCCGAGCTGATCCTGCACCACTACCCGACTTCGCCCTTCGCCGAGAAGGCGCGTCTGATGCTGGGCTTCAAGCAGTTGCCCTGGCGCTCGGTGACCATCCCGCCGCTGATGCCCAAGCCGGACCTGATGCCGCTTACCGGTGGCTACCGGAAGACGCCGGTGCTGCAGGTGGGCGCCGATATCTACTGCGACACCGCGTTGATCGCGCGCCGCCTGGAGCAGGAAAAGGCCGTGCCGGCGTTGTTCCCCGAGGGCTATGAGTTCACCGTCGCGAGCTTTTCCTCGTGGGTTGATTCGGTGATCTTCCAGCATGCGGTCAGCCTGGTGTTCCAGCCCGAGTCGATTGCCATGCGTTTCGGCAAGCTGCCGCCGGAGTTCCTCAAGGCGTTCGTCGCCGACCGCAGCCAACTGTTCAGCGGCGGCACCGCCAGCAAGCTGTCGGCCGAGCAGGCCAAGCACCAGTGGCCGAGCTTCATGGCGCGCGTCGAGGAGCAACTGTCCCGCGAAGAAGGCGATTTCCTGTTCGGCGAACCCTCGGTAGCCGACCTGTCACTCGCCCACTGCCTGTGGTTCGTCAAGGCCACGCCGGTCACCTCGCCACTGGTGGACGCCTACCCGGCAGTCAGTGCCTGGCTCGCTCGCGTGCTGGGTTTTGGTCATGGTGCGCCCAGCGAAATGAGCAGCGAAGAAGCCATCGCCGTGGCGCGCGACAGCCAGCCCGCCGCCTTGCCCCAGGAAGACTTTGTCGATCCCAACGGCTTCACGCCCGGCCAGCGCGTGGTGATCGCCGCCACTGACTACGGTTGCGATCCGGTGGAGGGCGAACTGCTGCATGCCGGGCTGGAGAGCCTGATCCTGCGCCGTGAGGACCCGCGTGCCGGCATCGTCCACGTGCATTTCCCGCGTATCGGCTTCAGCATCCGCCCGGCCTGAGCCCGGTCGGGCCAGGGCATTGCCGCGTGACCGGCGTGCGCAGGCGCGGCAGGCTCTCGGCCATTTCACGGAAGTGTTGCAGGCGCTCGTAGCAGAGCGCCATTTCCCCGCTGTTGCTGTTGTACCAGGCGTCCGGTGCGCCGCAGCTGACCAGTTGGATGATCAGCGGGCGCGGTGGCCGGAACAGACGGAACACCTCGTCCACCATCGCCTGCAGATGGTCGCCGTCGCGTAGCAGGGCGATCAGCGGCTGCATGGCATCGCGGTCCACCGCTGGCGTGTCGTAGTTCAGGTGCAGCGCGGCACGGTGCTGGATCGATGGATGCCGCCGGGCGTGGCGAATCCACTCGAACGCCTTGCTGGCCTGCTGGAATTCCTGGTCACAGTAAACGGCGCGCTCGTAAGGCAGCCCGGTGAGCGGCGGCAGCCAGTCCAGCCGCGTCATGTCGCTGCCATAGAGCAGGCAGGCGATGTTGTAGTAGCGCTGCTCGTCCAGCGGGTGGCTGTCCCAGGCCAGCACCTGGTCCGGTGGGGGCTTGGGCGTCTGCCATTCCAGCCGCCAGTAGTCGGCGATATCCAGCAGGCGCGCGTCCACCTCGTCCCGCGGCAGCCTGGCATAGAGGCGGAACAGCAGGATGAAGCCAAGCTGGTCTGCTGCATCTTCCTCGCGGCCCAGCACCGGCAGGTCGTACTCGGCGATCAGCATGTGTCCCATTTCGTGCATCACGCTGAACTCGGCGTTGGCCAGCACGAAGCGCGCGACGTTGGGCGGGAGCGGCGTCGGGTCGGCGAAAAGCAGGCGGGTGCAGAGCAGCAACAGCAACGCGAAATACGAGGAATTCGACCGGGGATGCCCGGAGAGCGGGGACGCAGCGACAGTGAAAGCGTGCAAGGCGGGCATGGCGGCCACCGCGAGCGAGAGGCGCCTGATCTGACTCTAGCAGCCGCACCATGCGGGCTGCGGGGCGTTTTGTCGGAACTCTGTGCAGCGGTCTTATGAGCCCTCTGCCCTGCAGGTTCGCGAGCAAGAACTGGGCGTCCCCCTCGCTCCTGCAGTTCGCCGGAATGCTCAGTGGGCTTTTTGCAGGAGCGAGCTTGCTCGCGAACCGCACGGCGCCAAATCGTCAGCCACAAAAAAGCCCATCGCGAGATGGGCTTTTCGTTTCAGCCGGGGCTCAATCCTTGCGGCGCTTGAGCTGGTCCTGCAGTTGGGTCGGCAGGCCGCGGATGATCAGCATGTCGCGCGCCTCGTCGTATTCCACCTTGCTGCCCAGCAGGTGCGCCTCGAAGCTGATCGACAGGCCTTCGGCGCGGCCGGTGAAGCGGCGGAATTGATTGAGTGTGCGCTTGTCCGCCGGGATCTCCGGCGACAGGCCGTAGTCCTTGTTGCGGATGTAGTCATAGAAGGCGCGCGGCGCCTGGTCGTCCATCAGCTCGGAGAGCGCGTCCAGGGCCATCGGCTCGCCGATCTTGGCCTGGCTGGTGGCGTAGTCCACCAGCACGTCGGTCTTCTCGCGGGCCTGCTCTTCAGGCAGGTCTTCGCTTTCGACGAAGTCGCTGAAGGCCTTGAGCAGGGTGCGGGTCTCGCTGGGGCCGTCGACGCCTTCGGTGCAACCGATGAAGTCGCGGAAGTAGTCCGAGACCTTCTTGCCGCCCTTGCCCTTGATGAACGAGATGTACTGCTTGGAGGTCTTGTTGTTGCGCCACTCGGAGATATTGATCCGCGCAGCCATGTGCAACTGGCCCAGGTCCAGGTGACGCGACGGGGTGACTTCCAGCGCCTCGGTGACCGCCACGCCTTCGCTGTGGTGCAGCAGGGCGATGGACAGGTAATCGGTCATGCCCTGCTGGTAATGGCAGAACAGCACGTGACCGCCGGTGGACAGGTTGGACTCCTCCATCAGCGTCTTCAGGTGTTCCACCGCCTGCTTGGAGAAGGCGACGAAATCCTTGCCATCCTCCAGGTACTCGCCCAGCCAACCGCTGAACGGGTAGGCGCCGGACTCGCTCTGGAACAGGCCCCAGGCCTTGTTCGGCTTGGCGTTGTAGCTTTCGTTGAGGTCGGCCATCAGGTTCTCGATGGCCTGGGAGTCGCCCAGCTCGGCATCGCGCGCATGCAGCGTCGCGGGGTTGCCGTCGGGCTTCTTGTCGATCAGGTGGACGATGGCGTGGCGAATCGGCATGGCGGACCCGGATGTTCAGTGCCGGCACCGCCGCACGCAGCAAAGCGGCGGCGGGGCGGGCGGATTGGAAAACGCCAGAGTTTACCCGACAAGGCGCCGGGATGCGCGACGCCGATCAGTCCGCCGCCGATGCCAGCCCCTCGTCACGCTCGCGGCGGTTGCGGCGCAGCTGGCGCAGGCGACGGATCACGTAGTTGAGGTGCAGGTGCAGTTCGTATAGCTCGTTGTAGTACGACAGCGGCACCTCGACCTTGGCCAGCTCGGCCTCCAGTTGCTCCAGGCGCTCGATCTCGGTGCTCAGCTCGGCGCTGCCGGTGCGTTCGTCCAGGCGCCGGTCGATCTCGCGCAGGTAGCGGTACCAGCGGTAGATGCGTGCACGGATGCGCCAGCGGTACAGCGGGCCGATGGACTTCATCAGCGGGATGAGGATGGCGATGAAGGGAATCAGCAGGATGATGTAGCGGTCCGCCAGCGAGGCGATGCGAAACGGCAGGAAGCGCTGCAGCAGTGGCGGGCCGCTCTTGTAGTAGCGCTCGGCGTCTTCCTGCAGGGCCAGGGTGCGCGGCTCGGCGCTGGGGAAGGCGCCGGCGGCATCGAGCAGCGTGCCACTCTTCATCACCGTGCGTGCGGCCTCGAGGATCAACGGGGTAAGTGCCGGGTGGAAGTCGCCGTTGACCACCAGGGTGGCGACCGGTGACAGGGTGGCAAGATCCTGGTCCGGCACGTTCTGCGCCAGGTTCAGCAAGCCTTCGCTGACCTCCACGCGCTTGAGGAAGGGAATCCGCGCCTCGTAGGCGTGCGCGCGGCGAAAGCCCGTGAGCTTGAGTTCGGGGCTGGCGGCCAGACGCTGGATCAACGGGTTCTCCGCCGGGCCGACGAAGAAGGCGGCGTCCAGCTCGCCCGCCAGCAACTGGTTGGCTACGGCATTGCCGCCGTGCGCCTGCCAGCCGGCAGGCAGGGGCTCGACGGGGATCTCGTTGGCCTTGAGGATGGCCTCGGTCACGGCCTCGGTGCCGCTACCGGCGCCGCCGACCGCTACGCGCAGGGCGAGCAGGTCGGCCAGGCGATCGATCTTCGCCTCGCGGCGCTGGAACAGCCACAGTGGTTCCTGGAACATCGCGCCGAGGGTCTGCAGGTGCGCGCGCTGCTTGGCTTCGAGTTGCTGTTCCTGGCCGCTCTGCACCAGCGCCAGGTCGACGCCGCTCCTGCCATCGAGCAGCTTGCCCAGGTTTTCCCGCGAGCCGCTGGTGCGCACCAACTGCAGATCGAAGCCCTGTTTGGCCAGTTCCTCCTTCAGCCGTTGGCCGAATACCGCGTAGCCGCCGCCCGGCGCACCGGTGGCCAGGGTGGCGCTCATAGGCGGCGGCGGGGCGACGAAGTAGAAGACCGCGGCGACCAGTGCGGCCAGCACCGGCACCAGCCAGAGGTTGGCGCGCACCAGGATGGCGAGGTCCTTGAGCATGTTCAGAAGGCGTTGCATGGGGAGTCCTTGTGGCGACGTGCTGTCCTGAAAAGATAGCCAGCCTGGGCGAGGGCGGCCGGCGAATCCGCCATGGCGAAGGCGCAAACCGCTATCATCCGAATCCTTCGAAACACGGCTGCGGACTTCACGGCATGCGTATTCTCCACACCTCCGACTGGCACCTGGGCCAGCATTTCATGGGCAAGAGCCGCGAGGCCGAGCACCAGGCGTTCTGCGCCTGGCTGATCGAACAGGTGCGCGAGCAGGGCGTGGATGCGGTGATCATTGCCGGCGACATATTCGATACCGGCGCGCCGCCCAGCTACGCCCGCGAGCAGTACAACCGCTTCATCGTCGAGCTGCGCGACACTGGCGCGCGCCTGGTGGTGCTGGGCGGCAACCATGACTCGGTGGCGATGCTGGAGGAATCCCGCGACCTGCTGGCCTGCCTGGATACCCAGGTGATCGCCGCGGTTGGCAGCGATCTCGAGCGCCAGTTGCTGGTGCTGCCGCAGCGTGACGGCCAGCCCGGCGCAATCCTCTGTGCGATTCCCTTCATCCGGCCGCGCGATGTGCTCACCAGCCAGGCCGGGCAGAGCGCGCAGGACAAGCAGCTGGCGCTGCAGCAGGCGATCCAGGCGCACTACCGCGAGCTGTTCGAGCGCGCCGAGGCGCAGCGCAAAGCCGTCGGCCGGCATCTGCCGATCATCGCTACCGGGCACCTCACCACCGTTGGCGCGAGCGCCAGTGAATCGGTGCGGGAAATCTATGTCGGCACTCTGGAGGCCTTCCCCACCAGCGCCTTCCCGGCGGCGGACTACATTGCCCTCGGTCACATTCACCGGCCGCAGAAAGTCGGCGGCCTGGAACATATCCGCTACAGCGGCTCGCCCATTGCGCTGAGCTTCGACGAAGCGACCCAGGGCAAGGAGGTGCTGCTGGTGGAGCTGGATGACAGCGGCCTGCGTAGTGTCACCGCACTGCCGGTGCCGCGCTTCCAGCCGCTGAAGTCGGTATCCGGCAGCCTCGCCGAGCTGCCCGCCGAACTGGCCCGCGTCGCCCGCGAGGGCAGCGTGGAGCAGCCGGTCTGGCTGGAAGTCATGGTGCATACCGATGACTACCTGACCGATATCCAGCTGCGCGTCGAGAAACTCTGTGAGGACCTACCGGTGATCGTCCTGCGCACCCGGCGCGAGCGGGGTACGGCGCAGGCGGCGTTGTTCAGCGAAGCGAAGGTAACCCTCGACGAGCTGAGCCCCGAAGATGTGTTCCGCCAGCGCCTCGACGCCGAGGAGCTGGACGACCCACTGCGCGAACGCCTCACCGGTCTGTACCGGGAAGTTCTCGCCGAGCTGCAGGAGGATCGCCCTTGAGAATCCTCAGCCTGCGCCTGAAGAACCTCAACTCGCTGAAGGGCGAATGGAAGATCGACTTCACCGCCGAACCCTTCGCCGGCAACGGCCTGTTCGCCATCACCGGGCCGACCGGGGCGGGCAAGACCACACTGCTCGATGCCATCTGCCTGGCGCTGTACCACCGCACGCCGCGCATGAGCGTGCTGTCGCAGAGCGGCAACGAGCTGATGACCCGGCATACCGCCGATTGCCTTGCGGAAGTCGAATTCGAGGTGAAGGGGCAACCTTACCGTGCCTTCTGGAGCCAGCGCCGTGCCCGCGACAAGGCCGAGGGCGCGTTGCAGGCGCCGAAGGTGGAACTGGTGCGTATCGATCGCGCCAGCGGCGAGGGGCAGATCCTCACCGACAAGATCAACGACAAGCTGAAGCAGACCGAAACCCTCACCGGGCTCGACTTCGAACGCTTCACCAAATCCATGCTGCTGGCCCAGGGTGGCTTTGCCGCCTTCCTCGAAGCCAACGCCAACCAGCGCGCGGAATTGCTGGAGGAACTCACCGGCACGGAAATCTACGGGCTGATTTCCCAGCGCGTGTTCGAGCGTACCCGTGAGGTACGCAGCGCGCTGGAGCAACTGCGCGCCCGCGCCGATGGCTTTGAACTGCTCAGCGCCGAACAGCGCGCCGAACTGCAACAGCAGGGCCACGACGCTGCCGCCCAGGAAACTGCCCTGCAGGCACAGCACGCGGCCGTTCAGGCACAACGCCGCTGGCGCGAGGACCTGAGCCGCGCTCAGCAGCAGGTCGAGCAGGCTGGTGCGAAAGAGGCCGGCGCTCGCCAGGCGCTGGAACAGGCAAAGCCCGATCTGCAGCGCCTGGCGGACAGCGAGCCCGCCGCTCGCCTGCAACCGCTGCACCAGGCCTGGCGCAGTACCCACGAGAGTGTCGAACAGGGGCACGCGGCGTTGCAGGACAACCGCGCGCAGCAGGCGTCCAGCCGTGAAGCGGTCGCCCAGGCGCTGTGGGCAGCTAGCCAATACGCGCAGCAGACGCGGGATGCGCGCGAGCGCGAGTACAAGACCGTCAGCGAACAGCGCCAGGAACTGCAGGTGCGCCTGGCGCAGCAACCGCAGCGCGCCAGGTTGGGTGAGCTGCTTGGCGGCTGGCGCGCGCAGTTCGCCCAGCGCTCGCGCCTGGCCCAGGCCGTTGCCGATTTGCAGCGGCAGGCACAGGCGGCTGACCAGGTGATACAGGCAGCAGCCGCGCAGCGACAGACCCTGCAGGGCAACGTCGATTTCATGCAGCAGCAAGTCGACTCGGCTGTTGCGCAGGAGAGCCTGCAGCAGCAGAAGCTCGATGCCTTGTTGGCCGGTGCGAGCGAAGCCGGCCTGCGTGAAACCCTGCAGCAGGCGCAAGTGCAAAGCCGTGGGCTGGATCGTCTCGAGCAATTGGCCCAGGCCCGCGCCCAGGCCGCCGCACAACTGGCTCACTGGCAGCCGGAACTGGACTCGCTGGGCCAACGCAGGGCCGCGCGCGACACCGCTATCGTCGCGTTGCGTGAGCGTTATCAGGCGACCAAGCAGCAGGTCGCCGACAAGGAAAAACTCCTGCAACAGGAGCAGCGCATCTACCAGCTGGAGCATCTGCGCGAGCAATTGCAGCCCGGCGAGGCCTGCCCGTTGTGCGGCTCGTCGGAGCACCCGGCGGTCGCGGCCTACCAGGCGCTGGATGTGTCCTCTACTCAGCAGGCGCTGGGGCAGGCGCGCGAGCAACTGGCCGAGCTGGAAAGCCAGGGCATCGCCCTGCGAGGCGAGCTGGCCGGGCTGGATGCGCAACTGCAGCAGGGGCAGCGCCAACTGCACGAGGCCCAGACGTCATTGGCGCAGCATCAGCAGGCGTGGCAGCAAGCGTGTGAAACCCTGGGGGTCGCGCTGGAGGATGACCGGCAGCTCCGCGCCGAGCGCGAACGTCATGAAACTTCGCTGACGGCCTTGCAGCAGCAACTGAGCCTGCTGGAAGAGCTCCGCGGCCTGCTTCAGCAGGCACAACAGCAACGCCAGCGCGCCGAGCGCGATCACACCGAAGCGGCGCAGCAGTTGGCGCTCTTCGACCAGCAACAGACCCACGAACGCCAGCGCCAGGAAGAGCGCGCGCAGCAGCTCGCCACCCAGCGCGCTGACCTGCAACAGCAGGACCAGACGCTGGCCGCCGCGCTCGGCGAGCTGGGCTATGGCGTGCCGGCAGACGGTGAGCAATGGTTGGCCGAACGCGCGATGGAGTGGCAGCAGTGGCAACACGACCAGCAGCGTGCGCAGGAGCTGGCAGCAGCCGAACGCGATGCTGAACAGGCCGTTCGAGCGGCGCAACAGCTCGCAGCGCAATGGCAGCAGCGTTGGCAGGCCGCTGGCTTCGACGCGCGCCAGCCGTTGGCGCAGCACGCAGCCGCGCAGCAGGCATTGGCGCAGGTGGAGGAGCAACTGGCGTCCGCCCAACGCCAGGCCGACGCCTTGCAGGGGCGCGAGCAGTCGTTGGCGGAACGGCTGGAGCAGGACCAGGCACGCCTCGTCGAACGCCTGGCGAACTGGCAGCAGGCGCTGGCGGCGAGTCCTTTTGTCGACGAGCCAGCCTATCTCGCGGCCCTGCTGGACGACGACCAGCGTGCGCAACTGACCCAGCTGCGCCAACGCCTGGAGACTGCCATTACCGAAGCCGTCACGTTGCGGGCCGCTGCTGCCCGGGATGTCGAGCGCCTGCAAGCCGAGCCCCACGGCGAACTGCCGCTGGAACAGCTCGACCAGCAGTTGCAGGCGCTTGCCGCGCAGTTGCGCGAGCTGGGCCAGCGCCAGGGCGAGATTCGCGCCCAGTTGCAGGGCGACGACAGCCGTCGCGCCAGCCAGCAGAGCCTGTTCGCGGATATCGCCCGGCAGGAGGAAGAGCACGACCTCTGGCAGCGCCTCAACAGCCTGATCGGCGCTTCCGACGGTGCGCGTTACCGGCGCTTCGCCCAGGGCCTGACGCTCGACCACCTGGTGCGCCTCGCCAACCGCCAGTTGCAGCGCCTGCACGGCCGTTATCAGCTGGCGCGGCGCAGCGATGGCGAGCTGGAGCTGGAAGTGGTGGATACCTGGCAGGGCGATACCGCACGCGATTGCAAGACGCTGTCCGGTGGCGAGAGCTTCCTGGTCAGTCTCGCGCTGGCGCTGGCGCTGTCCGATCTGGTCAGCCACAAGACCAGCATTGATTCGCTGTTCCTCGACGAAGGTTTCGGCACGCTCGATGGCGAGACCCTGGAGGTCGCGCTGGACGCTCTCGACAGTCTCAATGCCACGGGCAAGACCATCGGTGTGATCAGCCATGTCGAAGCGCTGAAGGAACGCATCCCGGTGCAGCTCAAGGTGCACAAGGGGGTCGGCATGGGGTACAGCCAGCTCGACGCGCGCTTCCGTTTCAACCCGGAGCAAGCCTGATGGACATTCAGCTGCAGCACTGCGCAGAGAGCGATCTGGCGGACTGGATCGAGCTGCGCCTGCAACTCTGGCCGGGCGATTACGCGGAGGAGTTCGCCGAGGAAGCACGTGACATGCTCGCGCAGCCACAACGCTACGGCGCCTGGCTGGCCCGCGATGAACAGGGCAGGGCGCTGGGGCTGGCGGAGGCCTCGGTGCGCAGCGATTACGTGAATGGTACCGATGGATCGCCGGTGCTGTTTCTCGAAGGCCTCTACGTCCGCGAGGACGTGCGCCGGCAAGGCGTGGCGCGGGCCCTGGTGCGCACGGTGCAGGCCTGGGGCGGCGTTCGCGGCTGTGTGGACTTCGCCTCGGATGCGGCGCTCGACAACACCGTCAGCCATGCCTTGCACCGCGCCCTGGGCTTTGTCGAAACCGAGCGCGTGGTGTACTTCCGCAAGCCACTCCACGATTGATCCACATCAGGTGGAACGCGAGCACAGCACGGCTGTCAACTTGCAATCGACGCCAGGCGAGATAGGCTCAAGACCGCGTAAGTCAGCCGCTCCTGCCTGGGTCGGCATCCACAGGTATCGTGATCTTTCGTAGAGGTGATTGGTGATGAAGAAATCCGCATCGGCTCCGAAGAAACCCGCAGCGGCCAAACCCGCCGCGAAGCCGGCTGCGAAAGCGGCCAGTAAACCTGCCGCAAAACCCGCCGCTGCCAAGCCGGCCGCCAAGCCCGCTGCCAGCAAACCCGCTGCCGCGAAGACGGCTGCTGCCAAGCCTGCCGCTGCAAAACCGGCTGCTGCCAAGGCCGTCCCGCGCCGTGCGCCCGCGCTGGCCACGCCGTCTGACCTGAGCAAGAACGCCACCCGCGATCTGTCCGCGGCGCTCAATCGCCTGCTGGCGGATGTCTTCGCGCTGTACCTGAAGACCAAGAACTTCCACTGGCACGTGAGCGGTCCGCACTTCCGCGACTACCACCTGCTGCTGGATGACCACGCCACCGAAATCTTCGCGATGACCGACGCGATTGCCGAGCGCAACCGCAAGATCGGCGGCAACACCATCCGCTCCATCGGCCACATTTCGCGACTCAAGCGCATCCTCGACAACGATGCCGAATTCGTTCAGCCGCTGGATATGCTGGCCGAGCTGCAGGAGGACAACAAATCGCTGACCTCCTACATGCGCGAGGTCCATGACCTGTGCGACGAGTACCACGACATCGCCACCGCCAGCCTGATCGAGAACTGGATCGACGAAACCGAGCAGCGCACCTGGTTCCTCTTCGAGACCAGCCGCCGCGGTGACAGCACAGGGCATTGATCGGTACGACAAGAAAGACCAAGGCCGCCTTCGGGCGGCCTTGTCTTTGGTAGGAGCGAGCTTGCTCGCGAACCGATCCACATCGGGCTCACCGGCTGGATAGTTCGCGGGCAAGCTCGCTCCTACAGTTCAGGGATGGCTCTGCCAGAAGGTCGAGAACTCCTCGAAGGGGTAGCGCGTGCCGTCGTAGCTGACGGTCTTGCGGACTGTCCTCGAAGCGCCGACATTCTCGCCCGCCGATTCGCGCTGCACCTTCGCGCCGATGATCAGGTCGGCAAAGCCGTGATGGATTTCCGGGCCCATCGACAGGGTGAGTTGTGAGCGCTCGATCAGCGTGTTCCCATCGCTGCAGGTCTGGCCTTCGAGTGTCGTCCATTGCCGCAGGTAGGTGCGGAACACCTCCTTGAGTTTGTCGCCCTGCGGCGCGTAGAGGCTGAAGTCGTCGTAGGACCAGGCATCCGGGCAGCTCGCGCCGCGCGCCACGCTGGCGATGATCAGGCCGAAGCCGCGCACATCCGGCGCCAGGCGATAGCGGGCGGTGTCGAGCCACAGGCTGGAGCGATCGATCTCCACCATGGCGTCCTCGCCGATGCTGTCGTCGACGCGCGTCACCAGCTTGCCGCTGGCCGTGTCGAGCTGGCCGACCAGCAGGTTCAGGTTGCGCTCGCCGGGCTCGGTTTTGTCGTCCGCCGCGCTGTAGGCGACAGCAACGACCTGCAACTGCGGATCATCCGGCCAGGGTTTGCACGCTGCGGCCACCACTGGCGTTGCCGCAGCGGACTCCGGCGCCTGCCAGCCGTGCTGGCCGAGCAGCCCGGCGAGCGTCTGCAGGGTGGCGTCAGCGCAGGGTTGTGCGGTGCGTTCCGCCGCACCGGCGCTGCCGGCAAGTACCAGCAGCGCGGCGCAGGTCCATTTCCCTATGGGGTACATCAGTGGCTCCTTGTGCGGCCGGAGGATCAGCGACCTTCGCTGTCCTTCCACTTGTTCATCAGGGTATTGGAAACCAGGCTTTCGTCGAGCAGCTTCTTCGCCGTCTCCACGCCGGCCACCGGCAGCCCGGCGGGGTCGAGCAGGCCGATCTGCACCAGCACGCTGGCCTGGTCCCAGTAGATGTGCTCGTGGCACAGCTTGTCGCCGCGGAAGCGGATCACCCCGAGCATGGGGATCTCCACGTACTTGCCGGTGGGCGCTACGCCGGGGAGCATCCAGTCGACTTCGCTGGAGTGGGTGAAGCACATGACGAACTCGTCCACCACCTGCAGCGCGCCGACAGTGCGGGAGATCGGTACCAGCTTCATGTCCGGCGGATTGCCGTGGACGAAGTGGTTGCGATAGAAGCGCGCCAGTTCGTCCTGGCCGACGCCGCCGGTCATGGTGGGGATATGGTTGACGTAAGGTTGGGCGACCATGGTTGCCATGGTGGCGGGCACATCGCGGGCGGCGAATTCGTGGTGGATGTGATCTTCCCAGAGCTGCGACAGGTCGAAGTCCGGGCCGATCTCGCGCTTGAGTGCGCCGATGCTGCGCTCGTGGGCCATCAGAGCGGCGGGCTTGTCGAAGTGCATGCCGTTGGGACGGGCGAAGGCATGGTCGACGCCGGGGTAGCTATAGACCTCCGCCTTCGGCAGCTTGCCGAGCACCTCGCCGATTGCGGCGCGGGCATTGGCGTCGCAGTACACGTCCTGCTCGGCGAAGTGCAGTACCAGGCGGCCACGGATGTTCGGTGCTTCGTCGAGCATCTGCTCGATACCCATGCCGTAGTAGCCCACCGAGCAGGCGGCATCGGTGCGTGCGGCGGTGAGGTAGGCCAGCTTGCCGCCCAGGCAGAAGCCGACGTAGCCGATGCCACGGTCTTCCACTGCCGGCAGGGCGCGCAGGGCGTCCATGGCGGCGGCGATGTCGTCTACGCCCTTGTCCACGTCGAAGCGCTGGAACAGGCCGATCGCCTGGCCGAACTCGGCTTCGCTGTAGCCCAGCTCCAGGTTCGACTGCAGGCGCCAGAACAGGTCGGGCACCAGGGCGACGTAACCTTCCTCGGCGTAGCTGTCGGCGATGCTGCGCATGTTGGCGTTGACGCCGAAGATCTCCTGGCCGATCACCACGCCGGGGCCGCGCCCGCTGGCCGGTACCGCGAGATAACCGCTGAAGCTGCCACTGCCGTCACGCGCGGCGATGCTGATGCTCTTGCCCATGTTCCCTGTCTCCCAGGCTCGTTGTGGTGGTGTTCTGGCGCCGCATAGGGTGCGTGCTTGAGCGGCGCCTGCCAAGAGGGCCTGAAGCTTGTGAGGGAAAGTAGCGCAGCGCTACCATCACGCCCCCCATGGAAAAGGAGCTTCGGGATTGGATCGCATGGAGAAGACAAAGGGTATCGCGCGCATCAGTCTGCTGCTGGCACTGGCGGCATTGGCGGCATGCAGCAGCGTCAAGGAGGACGAGGCGCCACGACTCGTAGCACGATACATGGCTCCTCCGGAGTATCCGCAGGAGTTCCGGCCTCTTGGCATCGATGGCTCGGTGAAGTCCACTTTCGATATCGAGGCCAGCGGCAAGGTCTCCAACGTGCAGATCGTCGAGTCGACCAATCCCGCGCTGGCCGACGCCGTGCGCGAACGCCTGGCCCAGTGGCAGTTCGAACCTTGGAAACCGACTGACACCCATCCGGCGCCGCAGAAGGTCATCAAGACCTTCAATTTCAAACAGGTCGAAGCCGGCACGCCCATGCTGGGGGCGGACAAGTCGGCGGACGAAAACGAAGCGAAGCCTGGCGAGGGGCTGGCGAACACGATTCGCGACCTGCTCGCCCAGCCGTGCAGTGCGATCAGCAGCCAGTATGCCGATTTCCACAAAGCCTACCCTGATCGTCCCCTGGACCAGTTGCCGAGCTTTCGCATGACCAGTGGCGCGCTGTTCCTCGTCCAGCTCAGTGGCAAGCTGGATGTCGAGAAGAACCTCCAGGTCGGCAAGCTCTTCGATGCCGCTTTGCCCAATGTACTGGAGCGATGCCAGCAGCAGCCGGAGGCAGTTTACTCTGACGTCCTGTTTGATGAGATGCGCCGCGCGCGTGTTGACAGCGCCCGCTCCTGAGTCGACAAACAGGGTTGGACCTATAGGAGCCAAACCATGTTGATGCGCGCTCAAACTTCCTCCCTGCTGATCATCGACATCCAGGAACGCCTGTTCCCGGCCATTCACGACAACGAGGCGGTGCTGGAACACAGTGCCTGGCTGCTGGCGATCGCGCGCCGGCTGGGCGTGCCGGTGCTGGTTACCGAACAGTATCCGAAGGGGCTCGGGCCGACGCTGCCGGCGCTGCGCGGCGAGCTGGGCGAAGGCGAGGTGCTGGAGAAGATTGCCTTCTCCGCCGTTACTGACGCGGGCCTGCTGCAGATGCCCGGTGGCGATCGCAGGCAGTTCGTGGTGTGCGGCACCGAGGCCCATGTCTGCGTGCTGCAGACGGTCCTCGACCTGTTGGCGGAGGATCGCGAAGTGTTCGTGGTGGAAGAGGCAGTCGGCTCGCGTCGTCCGCAGGACAAGGCACTGGCAATGGAGCGCATGCGTCAGGCCGGCGCGGTGATCGTCTCGCGGGAGATGGTCGCCTTCGAGTGGATGGAGCGTGCGGGGACAGAAGTCTTCCGTGAGATCAGCAGGCAGTTCATTCGCTGAGCTGCCTCAGCGCGTGACGAACAGCCGGTCGCCGAGGAAGTCGAGGAACACCCGCAGCTTCAGCGGCATGCGCCGCCTCGCCGGCCACAGTGCATGGAAGCTGCCCTGGTGCGCGGTGTGCTCCGCCAGCACCTGCACCAGCCGGCCTTCGCTCAGCGCGCTGCGCACCGCGAAGTCGGGCAGGCAGGCGATGCCCATGCCCTGGCTGGCGACGTTGATCAGCATGTCGGCGGTATTGCAGATCAGCCCGCCGTCCAGGCGCGGCTCCGGTTCCCCTGGCTGCAGGTGCAGTGGCCAGCGCTGCACCAGGCCGCTGCTCGGGTAGCGATAGTGCAGGCACAGATGCTGGTTGAGGTCCGCCGGTCGACGCGGCGTGCCGTATTGGCGCAGGTAGCCCGGCGCCGCCACCAGCAGCAGGCTGAAGTCGCCCAGCTTGCGCGCCTTGAGCCGCGAGTCGCGCAGCTCGCCGCCGCGCACTACGAGATCGAAACCCTCCTCGATGACGTCCACCAGCCGATCGGTGAAGTCGATGTCCAGTTGGATGCGCGGGTAGCAGCGAAGGAACTCCGGCAGCACCTGCGGCAACAGCCCGGCCACCAGTGGCATGCTGATCTTCAGCCGGCCGCGAGCCTGCTGGGTGGACAGCGCCAGCTCCTGCTCTGCGGCTTCCAGTTCGTCGAGGATGCGCCGGCAGCGCTCGAGGAACAGCTGGCCTTCGTTGGACAGGCTCAGGCTGCGCGTACTGCGGTGGAACAGGCGCACGCCCAGGCGCTCTTCCAGACGCGCAATGCTCTTGCCCACCGCCGAAGCGGAAAGCCCGAGCAGGCGGGCGGCCTGGGCGAAGCTCAGGGAATCGGCGACCTGGAGGAACACGCGCAGGCCGTTGAGGCTGTCCATGTGAATGTATCCGTGTGGGCAGGCGGCCATTGTGCCGCTTGGCAGGGTATGAATTGCGGACAGAGGTATCCGTTATGTTCGGAATCCTAGCCTGTTTTTCCGCAATGCCGGGTTGTTTAACTTTCGCCGGGTCTTCCACGGAATATTGCGGACCCACCATGAGCCCTTCCCACGACACTCCTGATAACCGGCCCGAGGCCTCGCGCTGGCTGCTGTTGCTTGCCGCCAGCCTGACGGCGGTGCTGATCCCCCTGTGCTTCACCGGCCCGGCCGTGGTGCTGCCGGCCATTGCTCATGAACTGGGCGGCTCGGCGGTGGCGCTGAGCTGGATCGTCAATGGCTACGTGCTGGCCTACGGTGCGGCGATGATGGCGGCGGGCAGCCTGGCCGACGTCTATGGCCGCAAGCGCATCTGGCTGGTCGGCCTGGCGTTGTTCTGCGCGACTACCCTGGCAATTCCGCTGGCCGGCTCGGTGGCGGCCATCGACGTGCTGCGCCTGCTGCAAGGCGCGGGCGGCTCGGCGGCCTTCGCCGCTGCCATGGCAGCCCTGGCGCAGGAGTTCGACGGGCCGATCCGCACACGGGTCTTCAGCCTGCTGGGAACGACCTTCGGTGTTGGCCTGGCCTTCGGCCCTTTGCTGGCCGGCTGGCTCACCGACGGGCCGGGCTGGCGCTGGGTGTTCCTGGTGCCGGCGGTCTGTGCACTGGCTTCGGTGCCGGTGGTCGTCTACTTCTGCCGCGAGACCCGCGACCCGCAGGCGCGCGGGCTGGACTGGCCCGGCGCGCTGAGCTTCACCGCCGCGCTGAGCCTGTTCACCTACGGCCTGTTGCTGGCGCCGGAACAGGGCTGGAGCAGCGCTCCGGTGATCGTCACGCTGGTAGCCAGTGCCGTGCTCCTGGCGGCATTCATCGTCATCGAAGGTCGCGTCGAGCGCCCATTGCTGGACCTCTCACTGTTCAGCCAATGGCGTTTCGTCGGTGTGCAACTGCTGGGCGCGTCGCCGGCTTTCGCCTACGTGGTGCTGATCGTGCTGTTGCCGGGGCGTTTCATCGGCGTCGAGGGCCAGGGCGCCCTGCAGGCCGGCTGGACCATGCTGGCGCTGTCCGCGCCGCTGCTGCTGGTGCCCTTCCTGGCAGCGCTGCTGGCGAAGCATTTCAGCGCGGGCAGCCTCTCGGCGAGCGGGTTGCTGATCGTCGCGGGCGGGCTGCTCTGGCTGGCGCACAACCTGGCGGGAGGCGTCGCGCCGGATGCGCCGCTGCTGATGATCGGCATCGGTATCGGCCTGCCCTGGGGGCTGATGGATGGGCTGGCGGTGAGCGTCGTCGAGCGCGAGCGCGCCGGCATGGCGACCGGCATCTTCAATACGGTGCGGGTGTCCGCCGATGCGGTGGCCATCGCGGTGGTCGGCGCCTTGCTGGCAACCTTGATCGCAACGCAGCTGGAGCCGCTGGGACTGGCCCCGGCGGAGCGCCTGGCGAGCGCCAACCAGTTGGCCATCGGCAACCTGGCGGCGGTGGTCGAGCAACTGCCGCAAGTGCCCGTGGAGCAGTTGCGCGGCGATTACGTGGCGGTTTTCAGCCGGGTGCTGGAGCTGCTGGCGGGCGTGACCCTGGTGGTCGCCGGGCTGGTATTCGTGCTGCTGGGGCGGGAGCGAGCGCCGGTGCTCGCCGCCGAGGCGTAGGGCGAATAAGCGCTTGCGGTTATCCGCCGCGCTCCGGGTGACGGCGGATAACGCGTGCCGCGTTATGCGCCCTGCGGCAAGGTTCGACGGTGCTCGGGCTCGAGAAAGGTCCAGGCGACGAAGCGGCTCTGCTTCTGGCCCTGGGCCATGTCGACAGTACGGATGCTGATGGCGCCGGCCTTCTTCAGGGCGCGACGGAAGTCGTCGAGGTTGCCGGCCTTGGAGACCAGTGAACTGAACCAGCGCACCTGCTGGCCGACTTCCGCGCTTTCCGCCGCCAGTTTGCGCAGGAAGGCGATTTCACCGCCTTCGCACCACAGCTCGTTGCTCTGTCCGCCGAAGTTCAGCTGGGGCAACTGGCGCGATGGGGCGAGCTTGCCGAGGTTCTTCCACTTGCGCCGGCTGCCGCTGCTGGCCTCGTCGGGGGAGGCGTGGAAGGGCGGGTTGCACAGGGTCGCATCGAAGCGCTCACCGGCGCCGAGCAGGCCACGGAAGATGTGCCGGGGATCGTGCTGCTGGCGCAGTTCGATGGCTTCGTTGAGGCCCGGGTTGCCGTTGACGATGGCGTGGGCCGAGGCCAGGGCGGCGGGCTCGATGTCCGAGCCGAGGAAGCGCCAGGCGTAATCGCGGTGGCCGATCAGCGGGTAGATGCAGTTGGCGCCGACGCCGATGTCCAGCACACGTACCCCCGGCCCGCGCGGCACGCTGCCGCCGTTGTCCTCGGCGAGCAGGTCGGCGAGGTAGTGCACGTAGTCGGCGCGACCAGGAATCGGTGGGCAGAGGAAGCCGGCGGGAATATCCCACTGGCCGATGCCGTAGTGCGCCTTGAGCAGCGCACGGTTGAATACGCGCACGGCCTCGGGGTTGGCGAAGTCGATACTCGGCTTGCCGTACGGATTGGTGATGACGAAACGACCCAGCTCCGGGCAGCCCTCGATCAGCGCCGGGAAGTCGTAATGCCCCTGGTGCCGGTTGCGCGGGTGCAGCAGATTCGGCCGCTTGGCGGCAGGGTCGCGCAGGGCTTGGGCGGGTTTCGCCGGCGTGGCGGGGCGTTTCGGCGGTTTCGATGGTTTTGGCATGAGGGCGCGCGGGGCAGGGAAGCGGTGGGCGATTTTCCCACAGTTGAGCGCTTCAGCCGAGCAGCACGTTACCCAGGCGGTCGAACAGCAGGCAGCACAGCAGCAGCGGAATCGGCAGGCCGAGCGCAGTGCCGAGCATGTACGGCCAGAAGCCGATGCCCGAGAGCGCCAGGCTGTAGTTCAGCGTCGGCGAGGTGATGAATGCCTGGCGCAGGAGGAACACGCTGCTCGCCGGGCGCTGGTCGAGGTGGCTGAATACCGCGCGGGTCAGTTTGTTGTTCAGCAGGCGCAGGCCATTGCCGCCGACGGCGCGTACCACCAGGAAGGTGAAGCCGCAGGAAAATACCGCCGCACAGTAGGTGATCAGCCCACCCCACAGCTTACCCATGGCCAGCACTGCGGCGGCGAGGAACAGCAGGCCGGGAATGTGCAGCAGGTTGCCCAGGGCGAACAGGCCGGCGAACAGCAGCAGGCCGCGCAGGCGATTGTCGGTCAGCTCGGCGCGCAGGTAGTCGAGGCTGAACTCCTCGTGCAGGCCGCTGGCGCGGTAGAGCAGGAGCAGCACCAGGGCGAAAGCCAGCAGCAGGATCAGTCGGCGATAGCGCCAGAGGATGGGGGGAACGGCAAGCATGCTGGCGGGCTCAGGGGTACTGCAGGATGTCCTTGATCTTCGACAGGTGCGCGGCGATCCAGCGCGGATCGATGGCGCCCCAGTCGCGGATGCGGTAGTGGCCGGCGTTGTTGCGCTCGCCGTCGTGCTGCTCGAAGGCGCAGTCGATGTCCAGGTCGGCCAGCGCGGCCAGGGTGTCCTGGGCAGTGCGCCGGGGCATGCCGGTGGCTTCCATCAGCGCCGGTACGCTGGTGGCGGTGCCGCTGTCGATCAGCCAGGCGACGTAGAGGCGGCGGTAGAAACTGCTTTTGGTCTTGCTCACTTCCATCGAGAGGTTTCCTTGATGACCTTGGTGGACGGCTACAGCGGCAGCAGCCAGGGTACCAGCACAACGCTGACGATCATCACCAGAATCGTGAAGGGTACGCCAACCTTGACGAAGTCGGCGAAACGATAACGCCCCGGGCCCAGTACCAGGGTGTTCACCGGCGAGGAGATCGGCGTCATGAAGGCGGCCGACGCGGCCAGCGCGACGATCATCGCGAAGGCTTCGGGGGAGGCGCCCAGGGCCTTGGCCGTGGCAATGGCGACCGGTGCCATGAGTACGGCGGTGGCGGTATTGGAAATGAACAGGCCGATCACCGCCGTGAGCACGAACAGGCTGGCGAGAATGGCATAGGGCCCGGCGCCGCCGAGGGCGCTGACCAGCCCGTGCACCGCCAGGTTGATGCCGCCGGTTTTCTGCAGCGCCAGGGCGAAGGGCAACATGCCGACGATCAGCAACAGGCTCTGCCAGTGAATGGCGCGGTAGGCGCTGTCCATGTCGATGCAGCGGAACGAGCCCATCAGCAGGCAGGCGATCAGCGCGGCCATGACGTTGGGCACCAGCCCGCTGACCATCAGGATCACCATGACCGCCAGGCTGAACAGCGCGTGGGGTGCCTGGCTGGCGGCGGGAGCGGCTTCATCGACCTCGGCGGGCAGGCTGAGCACCAGGAAGTCGCGGGCGCGCGCCTGCAGATGGCGAATCTCCTTCCAGCCGCCAATCACCAGCAGGGTGTCGCCGACCTTCAGCTTGGCGTCCAGCAAACCTTCGACCATTGCCTCGCGGTTGCGCCGCAGGCCTACCACGTTGAGGCCGAACTGGCTGCGGAACTCCAGGTCCAGCACGCTCTTGCCCAGCAATACCGACTCCGGCGGCAGGGTCACTTCGGCCATGCCGACTTCGTGGGCACGCTCGGTGAAGTAGTCGCCCTGCAGGCTCAGCGGCTCCAGGCCGAACTCGTGGTACATGCCCAGCAGGTCGCTGCGATCACCGTAGATATCCACCAGCAATACATCGCCGGCATGCAGCACGATGTTGGCGCCGGGGCTGAGGATCTTCAGGCGGAAATGCACCATGCGCTCGATCGCCACCACGTTGGTGCCGGCGCGGGCGCGCAGTTCGATGTCGCCCAGGCTCATGCCCACCAGCTGCGAGTCAGGGCGGATTCGCAGGCGGCGCTCGCGGCCGGCCAACTGGTAGTCGCGGATCAGGTCGCTCAGGGTGCGGCGCTTGACGCTCTGCTTGTCGTCGCCATCGTCGTCGCCCAGCCAGCGCCGCGCCACCAGCATGTAGCCGACGCCGAGCACCAGCACGACGAGACCGAATGGCGTGAAGCTGAAGAAGCCGAAACCCTTCGAGCCTTCGCGCACCAGCTCGCTGTGCACCACCACGTTGGGCGCGGTGGCGACCAGCGTGAGCATGCCGCTGATCAGCCCGGCGAAGCTCAGCGGCATCATCAGCCGGCGCGGCGACAAGTGCAGGCGCGCGGCGATGCTCAGCACCACGGGAATGAAGATGGCGACCACGCCGGTGGAACTCATCACCGAGCCGAGCCCGGCCACGGCCAGCATCAGCAGCACCAGCAGGCGCGTCTCGCTGGCGCCGGCGCGGCGGGTCAGCCATTCGCCGATGCGATAGGCCACGCCCGTGCGCACCAGGCCCTCGCCGATAACGAACAGCGCGGCGATCAGGATGACGTTGGGATCGGCGAAGCCGGCCAGCGATTCCTGCACGCTGAGCACGCCCGACAGCGGCAGGGCGACCATCACCAGCAGGGCGACGACGTCCATGCGCGGGCGGTTGACGACGAACAACCCGACCGCGGTGGCGAGCAGGACGAGGACCCAGATCAGTTGCAGACTCATGCGCTTCCCTAGCGATTGTTCGGCGCGCCATTGTGCCCGGTGCGACGGGCACGGTGCGTTGATCCGATGCAGCTTAGCGAAGCGTGACGCCCCGTGCGCGGGGCGTGTGCGGAGTCATGGCAGGCGCGAAACCGGGGTGATCTGCCTTGGGTCGGTGCGCAACTCGATCAGCGCCGGCCTGCCGCTGGCCTGGGCGCGCTGGAAGGCGGCGGGAAAGTCCTCGCTGTGCTCGACCAGCTCGCCATGGGCGCCGAAGGCCCGGGCGAGGGCGACGAAGTCCGGGTTACGCAGTTGCGTGGCGCTGATGCGGCCGGGGTATTCGCGCTCCTGGTGCATGCGGATGGTGCCGAGCATGCCGTTGTTGACCACGATGACGGTCAGCGCCGCACCGTACTGCACGGCGGTGGCCAGTTCCTGCGGATACATCATGAAGCAGCCGTCGCCGGCGAAGCACACCACGCTGCGTTGCGGATCACGCAGCTTGGCGGCGATGGCGGCGGGGAAGCCGTAGCCCATGGCGCCATTGGTGGGGGCCAGCTGGCTGCGCGGCGTGCGATAGCGGTAGAAACGATGCACCCAGACGGCGTAATTGCCCGCGCCGTTGCTGATCGCCGCATCATCCGGCAGCGTTTCGTTGAGGTACTGGATGACCTGGGCAAGGTCGACGCCCTGCACGGGCTCGGTGGGCTGCGGTGGCGTGATGTAGCTCAGATAGTCGGCGCGGGCGGCGGCGGTCCACTCTGCCCAGGGCGGTTCGGCGAAGGGCGCGAGGCCGGCCAGGGCGGCGGCGATCTCCGGCATGCCGGCTTCGATCATCTGGTCGGCCTGGTAGACGCGGCCCAGTTCGCTGGCATCGGCGTACACGTGGATCATGCTCTGCAGTGGGCGAGGGCTCTGGATGAGGCTGTAGCCGGCACTGGGTGTTTCGCTCAGGCGCGAACCGAGCACCAGCAGCAGGTCGGCTTCCTGCACCCGTGCGCTGAGCCTGGGCGAGGCGCCGAAGCCGAGCTGGCCGGCGTACTGTGCGTCGCGGTTGTCGATCAGGTCCTGGCGGCGGAACGAGGCTACCAGTGGCAGGCGGTTGTCCCGGGCGAATGCTCGCACCTGCTCGCAGGCGGCGTGCGTCCAGCCGGTGCCGCCGACGATCAGCAGCGGGCGCCGGGCGCGGGCCAGGCGCTCACGCAGTTCGGCCATCGCGCTGGCGCCGGGAGTCGCACGGCTGATCGCAGTCGGCGCGACGTCAGCGACCTGCGCCGAGCCGAACAGCACCTCCTCCGGCAGGCCGATCACCACCGGCCCTGGCCGCCCGGACTGGGCGACGCGGAAGGCACGGGCGACGATTTCGGGAATGCGGCGGATGTCGTCGATCTCCGTGGCCCACTTGGCCAGGCCGCCGAACATCTGCCGGTAGTCCACCTCCTGGAAGGCCTCGCGGCCCTTGAACGCGCTCTCCACCTGGCCGATGAAGAGGATCATCGGCGTCGAGTCCTGCATCGCCGTGTGCACGCCGTTGGCCGCGTGGGTCGCGCCCGGCCCGCGGGTGACGAAGCAGATACCCGGGCGGCCGGTGAGCTTGCCGTAGGCGTCGGCCATGTTCGAGGCGGCGCCTTCGTGGCGGGTGACGATGGTCTGGATATCGGTCGCGTCGTGCAGCGCATCGAGCACCGGCAGGTAGCTTTCGCCTGGGATGCAGTAGACGCTGTCCACCGCGTGGTGCAGCAGGGCATCGACGAGGATCTGGCCGCCATTGCGGGCCGGGAGGTCGGACATGGGAATCGGGTTCCTGAATGGGCAGGGGTGCGCTGATCTTCGGTGAACTGCCGGGGTGATCCAAGCGAGCATTCTTCGCAAGGTCATTCCCTCATGGAATGCACAGGCCGCCCCAGAGCGGCCGCGGCGACGAACCGCGCTGGCATTTTCCGCCAGTTGTCTATGGTTGATGCACGGACGCACCGGCGTCCGCAGGATGTTTTGCTGCAAAAGGAGAGCCTCCCATGCACCACCTCTCGTCCCGAGCCTTGCTCGCCGGCCTGTTCACCACCGCCAGCCTGCCCCTGTGTGCCGCCCTGCCTTCGGCGCCGGGGTATGTCGATGACAGCGGTTACAGCGCCGCGGCCAAGACCCGTATCCTCCCCGCGATGTTCGAGCAGAAGCTCGCCAGTACGAAATACATTGCCAAGGCGGACAACCCGCTGATCACCCTGGCCGAATCCAGCGGCTTCAAGGAAACCTCCGATTACCACCAGACCCGCGCCTGGCTGCAGAAGCTGGCCGATGCCTCCGGGGGCGCCATCAGCCTCAGCGACCTGCCGGAGAACAGCGCCACCGGCGAGCCGATGCTGCTGGTCACCGCCAGCCGGGAGGCGGACAAGTCGGCGGCGGGGCTGAACAAGTCCGGCAAGCCGACCATTTTCGTCGAGGCGGAAATCCACCCCGGCGAAGCCAACGGCAAGGACGCCATGTTCATGCTGCTGCGCGACATGACCACCGGCGACAAGCCGCTGGCTGGCCTGCTGGACAAGGTCAACATCCTCTTCATTCCCACCGTGAACATTGACGGCGACTTGCGCCGCAGCCCCTACGGGCGGATCAACCAGAACGGCCCGGAAGTCACCGGCTGGCGGGTCAACGGCCTGAACTACAACCTCAACCGCGACTTCACCAAGCTCGACAGCGCGGAAATCCGCAACGTCGCCGCGGTGTTCAACCAGTACGACCTGAGCTTCTTCGCCGATACCCATTCCACCGACGGCGCCATGTACCCCTACGACAGCTCCTATTGCCACAACGGCAACGGCTGGTCGCCGGCCTCCAGCGAGTGGATGGACAAGGTCATGCGCCCGCCGGTGTACAAGGAGCTGGAAGGCGACGGCCACGTGGTCCACGAGTGCATCAGCTTCAACGACAACCAGGACCCGACCAAGGGTTACTACCCCTATCGCACCGACCTGGCGCGGTTCTCCAACCAGTACGGCGACATCCGCAACGTGCCCTCGATCCTCATCGAACAGCACGCGCTGCATCCCTATGAAACCCAGGTACTGGGCAACTACGTGATGCTCAAGGCGATGTTCCAGGTGATCGGCGACAACGCCGAATCGCTCAAGCAGGCCATCGCCAAGGACCGCGAGCGCCTGGCCGCGCAGAAAGAGGTGACCCTCACCTGGAAGCCCGGCAAGGAACAGCACACGCCGTTCATCGTGGGTGACTACCGCTACGAGGAGTCACCGATCACCGGGAAGAAGACCATCGTCTGGAGCAACAAGCCCAAGCAGCTCAACGTGCCGATCAGCGACAACTCGGTGCCGGACCTGGTGGTGAAGCGGCCGAAGCAGTATGTGGTGCCGGTGCAGTGGAGCGAGGTGATCGCGCGCCTGAAGTCCCATGGCATCCAGATGAAGACCCTGGACAAGGCCACGCCGATCGAGGTGACCCTGTTCCGCATGGACGACATCAAGCTGGCCGGCGGCTTCGAGCCCGACCGCGCCGCCGCCAACGAGATTCCCGGCTATGAGGGGCACCTGCTGGTGAGTGGCAGTGGCAAGCCGTTCCAGCGCCTGCAGACCTATCCTGCCGGTTCGGTGGTGATCGACACCGACCAGCCGCTGGGTGTGCTGGCGGTCAACCTGCTGACGGCGGAAAGCCCGGACTCGTTCTGGTCCTGGGGCTTCTTCAACTCGACCCTGGTGGTGGCCGAGGAGCCGGAGGAGTACGTGATGGAGCCGATGGCGCGGAAGATGCTCGCCGAGGATCCGAAGCTGAAGGCCGAGTTCGAGAAGAAGCTCAAGGACGACAAGGCCTTCGCCAAGGACGCCCAGGCCCGCCTGCAGTGGTTCTACCAGCGTACGCCGTTCTATGACGTGAATGCCTACGTGTACCCGGTAGGGACGGTGTACTGACGATACCTGTAGGAGCGAGCTTGCTCGCGAACGCTCTTGCTCGGCGGTTTGGGCGGTTCGCGAGCAGGCTTGCTCATCCAATGCTGGCTCAAGGCTGTCGCTGGCGTAGCTCCTGCAATTGCACCAGCAGCTTCGGAACTTCGTCGCGGATGATGCTCCACAGGGTATCGTTGTCGATACCCAGATACCCGTGTATCAGGCGATTGCGAGTGGCGACCAGCATGCGCCACGGCACTTGCTGATTTGCCTGGCGTACTTCTTCGGGTATGCGGGTTGCTGCTTCGCCGATTATTTCCAGATTGCGTACCGTTGCGTCATAGACCAGCGAGTTGTCGCTGAACGTTTGTTGGTCCAGTCCTGCACAGTACGCGAGCACTTTTTCCGAGCAGCCAATCATGTCGTCGAGGTAAAAGTACCAGACCCTCTCCGGCCGCTCAGACATTCATCGCCTCCGCCTCGATAAAAGGCTTCAGTTCCGGACGCAGGGCCTTTTCAGTCACCAGGTCGACGCTGCTGCCCAATAGGTCTTCGAGGTAGAACTGCACGCCAAAGTATCTTTCCGAGGTGGCGGGACCATCGAAGGCCACCAGAATATCCACATCACTGTCCGGCCTTGCATCATCGCGCACAGTGGAACCGAACAAGGCCAATCGTACGACGCCAAAGCGTTTCCCCAGCTCTGGCTTGCACTTTTCCAGCAGGTTCAGGGTGCGGTCACGGTTCATTAGGCTTTTGCGTATGTGGATGTTGCTCTGAAGGTAGCATAGCCCCTTGCTTTTCAGGGCAGTCGCGCGGCCCGGCGGCGCAGGGAGCGGTGCCGGCTGGCGAAGAAGAGGCGCAGGAAGCCTTTCACCACGGGGGCGGCGAAAATCGGCTCGACGGTGAGCTGGTCGACTACCCGCGTACCCTGCGCACAAGGCTCCAGCGTGCGCTCGTGGCGCCACAGGCGCATGCCGGTCATGGGCGATTCCTCGATGAAGCCTTGACCGCTGCGCAGTTCGCGCAAGGTCAGGTGCGAGGTGCCCAGGGGGATCACGCCCAGCAGCCAGAGCCAACTGGTGAACAGCGGTTTGCCGGGCTCAATCTGCAGGTCTTCGAGGTTGTTGATGCCACGGGGGATGCTCATCCACAGCAGCGGGCGCATCTCGTCCCGCAGGCAACGCACATCGGTGATCCAGCGCCAGGCCAGTTCGGAGTCGGCGCGGAGGATGGATTCGAAGCGCAGCGAGATGGTCATTCTCTATCCCTGAAAAGCAAAAGGCCCGCACGCGGCGGGCCTTTCGGTAGCACTTACAGACTGGCGATCTTCTCGCGCTGCTGAACCAGGTTGGTCACGGCCTGTTCGGCCTCGGCCAGCTTGGCGCGTTCCTTCTCGATCACTTCCGGCGGGGCTTTGGCGACGAAGCCTTCGTTGGCGAGCTTGCCGCCCACGCGTTTGACTTCGCCCTCCAGGCGCTGGATTTCCTTGTCCAGGCGCGCCATTTCGGCAGCCTTGTCGATCAGGCCGGCCATCGGCACCAGCACCTGCAGGTCGCCGACCAGCGCGGTGGCGGACATCGGCGGCTCTTCGCCTTCGTCCAGCACGCGGATGGTCTCGAGCTTGGCCAGCTTCATCAGCAGCGGCTCGTTGTCGGCCAGGCGGCGGTGGTCTTCGGGCGATGCATTGTTCAGCACCAGGTCGATGCGCTTGGCCATGGAGATGTTCATCTCGCCACGGATCTGGCGGATGCCCAGCATCAGCGCCTTGACCCACTCGATGTCGCCTTCGGCGGCGGCGTCGATCTTCGCCTCGTCGGCGATCGGCCAGGGTTGCAGCATCAGGGTGTCACCGGTCTTCGCCGCGGCGCCCTTGATGCGCTGCCAGATTTCCTCGGTGATGAACGGCATGAACGGGTGCGCCAGGCGCAGCGCGGTTTCCAGCACGCGCGCCAGGGTGCGACGGGTGCCGCGCTGGCGTTCGATGGGGGCGTTCTCGTCCCACAGCACCGGCTTGACCAGTTCCAGGTACCAGGCGCAGTACTCGTCCCAGATGAACTCGTAGAGCGCCTGGGTGGCGAGGTCGAAGCGGAAGGCGTCGAGCTGACGGGCGACTTCGATCTCGGTGCGCTGCAGGGCGGAGATGATCCAGCGGTCCACCGAGGACAGCTCGACCGGCTCGCCATTCACGCCGGTGTCCTTGCCATCGGTGTTCTCGATGACGAAGTTGGCGGCGTTCCACAGCTTGTTGCAGAAGTTGCGGTAGCCCTCGACGCGACCCATGTCGAACTTGATGTCACGACCGGTGGAAGCCAGCGAGCAGAAGGTGAAGCGCAGGGCGTCGGTGCCGTAGCTGGCAATGCCTTCGGGGAACTCGGCTTTCGTCTGCTTGGCGATCTTCTCGGCGAGCTTGGGCTGCATCATGCCGCTGGTGCGTTTCTCCAGCAGTTCGTCGAGGGTGATGCCGTCGACGATATCCAGCGGGTCGAGGACGTTGCCCTTGGACTTGGACATCTTCTGGCCCTGACCGTCGCGCACCAGACCGTGGACGTAGACGGTCTTGAACGGGATCTGCGCGGTACCATCGCCATTCTTGATCAGGTGCATGGTCAGCATGATCATGCGCGCAACCCAGAAGAAGATGATGTCGAAGCCGGTCACCAGCACGTCGGTGGGGTGGAAGGTCTTCAGGTACTCGGTCTGTTCCGGCCAGCCGAGGGTGGAGAAGGTCCACAGGCCCGAGCTGAACCAGGTGTCCAGTACGTCTTCGTCCTGGCGCAGGTTGGCGTCGCCCAGGTTGTGCTTGGCGCGCACTTCGGCTTCGTTGCGGCCGACGTAGACGTTGCCGGCATCGTCGTACCAGGCGGGGATGCGGTGGCCCCACCACAGCTGACGGCTGATGCACCAGTCCTGGATGTCGCGCATCCAGCTGAAGTACATGTTTTCGTACTGCTTGGGCACGAACTGGATGCGGCCGTCTTCCACGGCGGCAATGGCCGGTTCGGCCAGCGGCTTGGTGGAGACGTACCACTGGTCGGTCAGCCACGGTTCGATGACGGTGCCGGAGCGGTCGCCCTTGGGCACTTTCAGCGCGTGGTCGTCGATCTTCTCGAGCAGGCCGGCGGCTTCGAAGTCGGCGACGATCTGCTTGCGTGCGACGAAGCGGTCGAGGCCGGCGTAGGCGGCGGGCAGGCTGGCGTCGAACTCGGCGTTGACGCTGCCGTCGAGCTGGAACACCTGGGCGGTGCCGAGCACGGCGGCGTTCTTGTCGAAGATGTTGATCAGCGGCAGGCTGTGGCGCTTGCCGACTTCATAGTCGTTGAAGTCGTGGGCCGGGGTGATCTTCACGCAGCCGGTGCCGAACTCGCGGTCGACGTAGTCGTCGGCGATGATCGGGATGCGCCGGCCCACCAGCGGCAGGTCGATGAAGGTGCCGATCAGAGCGGCGTAGCGCTCGTCTTCCGGGTGCACGGCGACCGCGCTGTCACCCAGCATGGTTTCCGGACGGGTGGTGGCGACGATCAGGTGGTCCTTGCCGTCGGCGGTCTGGTTGCCGTCGGCCAGCGGGTAGCGCAGGTGCCAGAGGTGGCCCTTCTCGTCGTGGTTCTCCACTTCCAGGTCGGAAATGGCGGTGTGGAACTTGGTGTCCCAGTTGACCAGGCGCTTGCCGCGGTAGATCAGGCCGTCCTCGTGCAGGCGCACGAAGGCTTCCTTGACCGCTTCGGAGAGGCCGTCGTCCATGGTGAAGCGCTCGCGCGACCAGTCCACGGAGGAGCCCAGGCGACGAATCTGGCGGGTGATGGTGCCGCCGGACTGGTCCTTCCATTCCCAGACCTTCTCCAGGAACTTCTCGCGGCCCAGGTCATGACGGGCGATGCCCTGCGCGGCCAGCTGGCGCTCCACCACCATCTGGGTGGCGATGCCGGCGTGGTCGGTACCCGGCTGCCACAGGGTGTTGCGGCCCTGCATGCGGCGGTAGCGGATCAGCGCGTCCATGATGGCGTTGTTGAAGCCGTGACCCATGTGCAGGCTGCCGGTGACGTTCGGCGGCGGGATCATGATGGTGTACGGCTCGCCGGAACCTTGCGGGGCGAAGTAGTTCTCTTTCTCCCACAGGGGATACCAGTGGGATTCGATGGCGTGGGGCTGGTAGGTCTTGTCCATGAGCGCGGCGGGACCCTGATAAGGCTAGACGGAAAACCGCTGAGTATAACGGGAGGCAGGGCGCTCAGGCCACCGGCGTGGATGGCCATGCGCCCAAAGGGGCATGCAGGAGCGAGCTGGCTCGCGAACTCGCCTGACGCCTGATGGTTCGGGCATGAAGCGTTCGCGAGCAAGCTCGTTCCTGCAAGGGGGAGGGGGGGGCAGGCCAATCGGCGTACAACGCGGAGCGTTATACGCCCTACGTTCAGGGCTTGCGCTGGGCCAGCAGGCGCTGCATCCGCGCTTCCAGGCGGCGCTGCAGTTCGGCTTCGATCTGCGGGGCGAAGTCGTCGATGACATCCTGCAGGATCAACTGGGCCGCCGCGCGCAGCTCCAGGTCCAGGCGGTTCAGCTCGCTGGTCGCGGTCGCGGTCGCGGTCGCGGCGGGCAGGGCAGTGGTGGGTTCCTGCGCCAGGGGCGCGGGCGTGACGACATCGGAGAGCAGCGGAATGTTGTCCGGCTCGAAGGATTCGGTGAGCAGGGGCGGCTCGGCCCCCGTCTCGTCCAGCAGGTCCTGGATCTTCTTCAGGTCTTCCAGCAGGTGGTCGGGGTCGTGCGGGGGCTTACGGCTGTCCATGGTCTTGGCGGGTGCGTTCTCAAGGGCGTGGCAGGCGGTGGTCCTGCAAAGGATAGCCCTGCTCGCGGTAACGGCGGAAATTCTCCCGCGCGGCCTGACGAATCGCCGGTTCCTCGATCACCAGTTCGGCGACCCGGTTGAAGCGGTCGACGAAGGCGGGAATGGCCAGGGTCAGGTTGATCAGCAGGTCCCGGTGGCTCTCCGGCGGCTCGCCCAGGGCCAGCACGATGGGCGAGTCGGCGTCTTCTTCCACCGCGTTGTGTGGGATGAAGGTTTCCCCACGGAAGTTCCACAGCCGGGCATCCAGCGCATCGCGCTGGGCCTCGTCGCTGCACAGCACGAAGATGCGCATGCCTTGCCGCCAGGCCTTTTCGGCGAGGCGGCAGGCGATGGTCAGGCGTGCGTCGGGATCGGCGCTGGGAATGACATAGAAATCCACACGCGTCATGCGTTCGATCCCATCGGCAGATTGCACTGTGCCATTACTTGGCGCGGTCCAGCAGGTACTGGGTCAGCAGCGGAACCGGGCGGCCAGTGGCGCCTTTGTCCTTGCCACCGCTGATCCAGGCGGTGCCGGCGATGTCCAGGTGCGCCCAGTGGAACTTCTTCGCGAAGCGCGACAGGAAGCAGCCGGCGGTGATGGTGCCGGCCTTCGGCCCGCCGATGTTGGCGATGTCGGCGAAGGGACTGTCGAGTTGCTCCTGGTACTCGTCGAACAGCGGCAGTTGCCATGCACGGTCGTCGGCGACTTCGCCGGCCTTGAGCAGTTGCTTGATCAGCGCGTCGTTGTTACCCATCAGGCCCGAAGTATTGGAGCCCAGGGCGACGATGCAGGCGCCGGTCAGGGTGGCGATGTCCACCACGGATTGCGGCTTGAAGCGCTCGACGTAGGTCAGCGCGTCGCACAGCACCAGGCGGCCTTCGGCGTCGGTGTTGAGGATCTCGACGGTCTGCCCGCTCATGGTGGTGACGATGTCGCCCGGACGGGTAGCGCCGCCGCTGGGCATGTTCTCGGCGCAGGCCATCACGCCGACCAGGTTGATCGGCAGCTGCAGCTCCAGCACGGCGCGGAAGGTGCCGAACACGGAGGCGGCGCCGCACATGTCGAACTTCATCTCGTCCATGCCCAGGCCGGGCTTGAGGCTGATGCCGCCGGTGTCGAAGGTGATGCCCTTGCCGACCAGGACGTGCGGGGCCTCGTCCTTCTTCTTCGCGCCGTTGTACTGCAGCACGATCAGGCGCGGTGGCTGGTCGCTGCCCTGGGCGACGGCGAGGAAGGAGCCCATGCCCAGTTCACGGAGTTTCTTCTCGTCGAGGACTTCGACTTTCAGGCCCTTGTATTCCTTGCCCAGCGCCTTGGCCTGCTCGCCGAGGAAGGTCGGGTGGCAGAGGTTCGGCGGCAGGTTGCCCAGGTCGCGGGTCAGGGCCATGCCGTTGGCGATGGCCTGGGCTTCCTTGGCGCCCTGTTCGACGGCGGCGGCGTCGGTCTTGTCGGCGAGCAGGGTGATTTTCTTCAGCTTCGGCGCTTCGGCCTTCTGGCTCTTGAAGCGGTCGAAGACGTAGGTGCCGTCGGCCAGGGTTTCCACCTGCAGGCGGGCCTTGCCGTGGGCAGTGCGGCCTTTCACGGCCAGGTCGCCCAGGGCCAGGACGGCGTCGGCGCCACCGAGGTTCTTCAGATTGTTAAGGACGGCGGAAACCAGTTTGCGGTAGGCGCGGTCGGAGAGTTCGCGCTCTTTGCCGGCGCCGACCAGCAGGACGCGCTCGGCCTTAAGGTTGGGTAAATCTTGCAACAGTAGAGTCTGGCCCACCTTGCCTGCCAGATCGCCGCGCTTTAGCAGGTTGGCGATGGCACCGCCGGTGGCTTCGTCGACGGCCTTGGCGCTGGCGCCGAGCTTGCGGCCTTCGCCCACGGCGATGACCAGGGTGGCGGTCTTCAGGGTTTCCGGACGTACGCTTTTTACAAGGAATTCCATGGCTGAGTGTCCCCGGGACAAAGAGCAGAAGGGTCTGCGAATGAAGATGGACTGCGCAGTGACAGGCCTGGCGAATCGCAGGATAATGCCGGCTATTTGCGCTGGGTCGCGTCCGCGCGCACCCGGCAATGCTTCACGGCGGCTAGTTTGAGCGTAGCCGCCTGAGCGTGACAACCCTGGAGTGTCCGGTTTGATTGTCTTCCGTTACCTGTCCCGTGAAGTGCTGATCACCATGAGCGCGGTGAGCGCCGTGCTGCTGGTCATCATCATGAGCGGCCGTTTCATCAAATACCTGGCACAGGCGGCCCAGGGCCTGCTTGATCCGGGCTCGCTGTTCATGATCATGGGGGTACGCCTGCCGGGCTTCCTGCAGCTGATCCTGCCGTTGGGCCTGTTCCTCGGCATCCTGCTGGCCTATGGCCGCCTGTACCTCGACAGCGAGATGACCGTGCTTACCGCCACCGGCATGAGCCAGCAGCGCCTGCTCGCCATCACCCTGGCGCCGGCGCTGTTCATCGCCCTGCTGGTGGCCTGGCTGAGCCTGTGGCTGGCGCCCCAGGGCATTACCCAGATGCAGCTGCTGCTGAACAAGCAGGATGCGATGACCGAATTCGACACCCTGGCACCGGGACGCTTCCAGTCGATGCGCGACGGCACGCGGGTGACCTATACCGAGACCCTGGCCAACGAACGCACGGAGCTGGGCGGGGTGTTCATCTCCGACAAGAACCGCCCGCGCAACGGCAAGGACGGCGGCACCTCGGTGCTGGTCGGCGCCACCGGTGTGCAGGAAATCCACGGCGATGGCAGCCGTTACCTGATCCTCAAGGACGGTTACCGTTACGACGGCACGCCTGGCCAGGCCGATTACCGCGAGATCAAGTACGACACCTACGCTGCCTTGCTGCCCAAGCCGGAAGTGAGCAGCGAGATCGACGACCGCGATGCCATTCCCACCTCCGACCTGCTGGGCAGCGATGACCCGCGCATGAAGTCCGAGCTGCAGTGGCGCCTGTCCATTCCGCTGCTGGTGTTCGTGGTGACTGTGCTGGCGGTGCCGCTGTCGCGCGTCAACCCGCGCCAGGGCCGCTTCCTCAAGCTGCTGCCGGCGGTGCTGCTGTACATGGCCTACCTGGCCCTGCTGATCGCCGGGCGCGGCATGCTCGACAAGGGCAAGATCCCCATGGCCCTTGGCCTGTGGTGGATCCACGGGATATTCCTGGGCATCGGCCTGTTGTTGCTGTACTGGGAGCCGTTGCGCCTGAAGCTGGCCGCCAAACGAGCGAAATCGGGCGGGGAGCTGAAGCATGCGTAAGCTGGATCGTTACATCGGCACAACCGTCTTCGTTTCCATTCTCGCGGTCCTCGGGGTAATCCTCGGCCTGGCCGAACTGTTCGCCTTCGTCGACCAGTTGGGGCAGATCGATGACAGCTATACGCTGACCGAGGCCCTCAAGTTCGTATTGCTCACGGGGCCGAGCCGGGCCTACGACATGCTCCCCATGGCGGCGCTGATCGGCTGCCTGGTGGGCCTGGGCACCCTGGCCAGCAACAGCGAACTGACCATCATGCGCGCCGCTGGCGTGTCGCTGCAGCGCATCGTCTGGGCAGTGATGAAACCGATGCTGGTGCTGATGTTCGCCGGCATCCTGGTCGGCGAGTACGTGATTCCCTACACCGAAACCGCTGCCCAGAGCGGCCGCGCGCTGGCCCAGAGCGGCAACGGCTCGCAGAGCTCCAAGTCGGGGCTCTGGCACCGCCAGGGGCACGAGTTCATCCACATCAACGTGGTACGCCCGGACGGCGTGCTGCTGGGCGTGACCCGCTACAACTTCGACGACAACCGTCGCCTGCAGACCGCGAGCTTCGCCCGCCAGGCGGTCTTCGAGAACAACCAGTGGCAACTGCAGGACGTGACCACCAGCGTGCTGCATGCCGCGGAGAAGCGCAGTGAGGTGGTGAGCTCGCCCAGCGAGACCTGGAACATCCAGCTCAGCCCGCAACTGCTCAATACCGTGGTGATGGAGCCGGAAGCGCTGTCGATCACCGGCCTGTGGAGCTACATCCATTATCTGCAGGACCAGGGCCTGAGCTCCAACCGCTACTGGCTGGCGTTCTGGACCAAGATCCTGCAGCCGCTGGTGACGGCCGCCCTGGTCTTGATGGCGATCTCGTTCATCTTCGGTCCGCTGCGTAGCGTGACCCTCGGCCAGCGGGTATTTACCGGTGTGCTGGTGGGCTTCACCTTCCGCATCGCGCAGGACCTGCTCGGCCCGTCGAGCCAGGTGTTCAACTTCCCGCCGCTGCTGGCGGTGCTGGTGCCGGCAGCGATCTGCGCCTTCCTCGGCACCTTGCTGTTGAAGCGGGCCGGATAAACCCTGTAGCAGCGAGCTTGCTCGCGAACCTCTTGCCACCGAGTGGGGGCGCGCGAGCAAGCTCGCTCCTACAGAGAGCAAAAGCAAAAAGCCGGCAATCGCCGGCTTTTTTGTGCGCGGGAATCAGCCGCGGCCCTGGGTTGCCTTGCGCACCGCCTTGGGAATCTGGATCACCACGCTTTCCGAGTAGCGGTCCTGCCAGGTGCGCTTGTCCTTGTCCCAGAGCATCCAGAGGAAGCCAAGGCCGGCGCAGCCCCAGGACGCGATGGCAATGACGAAGCGCAGCAGCGCCTGCATCAGGGTGATGCGCGTGCCGTTGGCGTTCTGCACGCGAATGCCCCAGACCTGCATGCCGAGGGTCTGGCCACTGTGGGTCCAGAACTTCGCGAAGAAGGCGAATACGCTGATGAACAGCAGGCTGGACAGCAGCGGGTCGCCGGTCAGGGCACCCTGGTCGGCCAGCATGCGGAGTTTCTCGCTGCCATAGATCAGGCGCAGGAAACCTTGCTGGTAGACCAGCGTCACTACCATCAGCAAGGCCACGCAAAGCAGGAAGTCGTAGAACATCGCGGCAAAGCGACGGACGAGCGTGGCGGGCGGAAAGTCTCCGGTGGGCTGGAGCTGCTGCGGCTTGGGCATGGGCATCTTCTGTGGCGATCAGGATGGATGGGGCCGGGATTATACGGATTCCGCCGTGCAGCGTTCTGTGGCGCAGGCTGTTCTAAGCTCAAGGCACGTCGCTACCCGTGGGGGAGTGGCAATGCGTCGCAGGTCGCGACGCTGTCGAGCAAGGAACAAGGATGCCGCTACGCAGCTATACCCGGCGCCGGCTGCTGCCCCGTCTGGTCTTTTCCCTTTCCATGGCACTGCTGCCGCTGTTGCTGGGCAGCGCCATCATCTATTGGCAGGCCCTGCGCAGCCTGAGCAGCGAGGCAAGTGCGGCGTCGAACGAGGCTGTGCGCCTGTTCGATGTGATGCTCGGCAACGCCACGGCAGCTGCCCGGGCAGCGCTGTTGCACGCTGACGAATCCTGCGAAGACGCCACCTGGGTGCTCCGCGAGCAGGTCGCCGTGGTGCCGTTCGTCCGTTCGGTCAACCTGACCCACGACAACGACATCTATTGCACCTCGCTGTTCGGCGAGTTCGATGAGCGCCTCGACCCCAGCCTCTATGTGAATGGGCAGTTGCGGATGATGGCGGGCAATTCGGTGACGCCGAACTATGCCTTGCTGATCCTGCGCCGGGTGCAGGGCAACAAGGCGGCACTGGCGACCGTCGATGGGCGCTACCTGAGCAATACCCTGCAACTGGTCGATCAGCGCAGCGACCTGCAGCTGCAGGTTGGCAGGCAGTGGATGGACGAAGAGGGGCGGGTGTTCGACGGTGAACCGGCGTCCCTGCCTCTTGGGCATGTCGAACTGGCGTCCGGGCAGTTTCCCTACAAGGTCATCGGCGGCTTTCCGAAAGGCGCGCAGTGGCGGCACATCCGCGAGGATTCGCTGCCGCTGGTAACGCTGATGCTGATGCTCGGCGGAGTGTCGGGCATGGCGTGCTACTGGCTCTGGGGGCGTTCGGCGACGCCGAGCCTGGAGCTCGAGCGCGCCTTGCTCGCCGGGGAGTTCGTCCCCTATCTGCAACCCCTGGTCGATGCCCGGGACGGTCACTGGATCGGTGCCGAAGTGCTGATGCGCTGGATTCACCCGCGTGAAGGCATGGTCGGCCCCGACCTGTTCATCCCCATGGCCGAGCGCTCCGGGTTGATCGTGGCGATGACCCGCGAACTGTTCCACCAGGTCGCCGACGGCCTGGCGCCGCACGCAAAATTGCTCGGCCAGGGCTTTCACCTGGGCTTCAACATCAGCGCCCGGCACTGTACGGAGCCGGGGCTGTTCGACGATTGCCGGGACTTCCAGGCGCGCTTCCTGCCCCATCGCCCGGAGCTGACCCTGGAGCTGACGGAGCGCGAGCTGATCGTCTCCAGCGAGGTGACGGACGAGTTGTTCGACAAGTTGCACGGATTGGGCGTCAAGCTGGCGATCGACGACTTCGGAACCGGCAACTCGAGCCTGGCCTACCTGCACCGCTTCAAGGTGGATGCGCTGAAGATCGACAAGAGCTTCGTCGCGATGATCGGTGTGGACGCGCTGTCCTCGCACGTCCTCGACAGCATCGTCGAACTCTGCGGCAAGCTGGACCTGATGATCATTGCCGAGGGGGTGGAGACCGTGGAGCAGCAGGCTTACCTGGCCTCCCGCGGCGTCGAGGTGCTGCAGGGCTATCTGTTCGACCGACCGATGCCGCTGGCAGCGTTCGTCGCAGCACTGCAGGAGCGGCATGGCGTGGCTGCGGCGCCGCAAGCTCGCCAATGAATTCGTCGTGGTGCAGCCGTCAGGGTGAGCGCTGCACCACGCGTTGCGTGTCAGGTCCTCAGCGAATCCTGAACAGCCGATCCAGCGACCAGGCACCCGCGCCGCGACCGATCAGCAGCAGAAGCAAGCCGGCCCAGGACAAGTGTGTCGGCCAGGCGTCGGGGTAGACGAACACCTCGATCACCGTGGTCATGCCCAGCAGTGCCAGCGCCGAAAGGCGAGTGAACAGCCCGAGCACCAGCAGGATTGGGAAGAAATGCTCTGCATAGGTGGCCAGGTGTGCGGCGATGTACGGTGGCACCAGGGGCAGCATGTACTCGGTCTGGAACAGTTCGTAGGTGCCCGGGGTGATGGTCAGGAGTCCCTCCACCTTGGTGCGCCCGGAGAGAAAGAAGATCGCGGCAATCCCGACGCGCGCCACCAGGTACAAAAAAGAGTCGCCCAGAAGGCGCTGCAGCAAGTCCGCAAGGCGATTCCAGCCGTGGCGCAGGCCGGTGGTGGGGGTGGTGCCATGGGCAAGGTCCATGATGTCCTCCTTAAGCGAGGGTGACGGGACGAAAAACGCCGGCGGCCAGCAGGCGGCCCAGCAGCACGCTGAAATCCAGATCGGGCTGTGTGGCAAGTGCCAGCGTTGACGCGCGATCGAGGCTGTTCCCCTCCGCGCAGGCGTCGAGGAAGACGCAGCCGCCGAGCTCCAGGGGCTGCCAGTCGACACCTTCGGCATGGCCGACCAGCAGGACGCCTTCGCCGTGCCAGGGCAGCGCATCGGGCATTGGCAGCGCTTCACGGTTGTAGTGCCAGAGGCTGCGGATCGGTTGTTCAGCAAACCAGCGCCAGCGCACGCTGGCG
This sequence comes from Pseudomonas sp. GD03903, assembly GCF_029840045.1. Lineage (NCBI taxonomy): Bacteria > Pseudomonadati > Pseudomonadota > Gammaproteobacteria > Pseudomonadales > Pseudomonadaceae > Pseudomonas > Pseudomonas sp. GD03903. The sequence continues at coordinate 316,216 of NZ_JAOCBT010000003.1, forward strand.
CGCGGCTCCAGCTGGCAGGTGGCGAGGTCCGAGGCGGTCATGCCGGCCAGGCTGGCCAAGTCCAGCAGTGCGTCCTGATGCGCGGTGAATGCCTCGGTCCAGAGCCTGTCCAGGCGCGCTACGTCGCCCAGGTAGGGAAACGCGCGTGCTGGCTCGCAGGCATCGAGGAAGTCCGCGAAGCGTTCACCGTAGAGCACCAGGCGAGCGTCGCTCGGCGGCATTTCGCCGGTGTACAAGGCCGCAACGGCGCGCATCCAGTCGCTACCGACCAGGCGCTCGACGCTGGGGAAGTTGGCGCACAGGGCGTCGACGCAACCCTTGAGGACAGTGTTGCGGTACACCTGGAAAGCGGCCTGCGTGGTGACCGCCTGCAGTTCCGGGGCCGGGCGCTGGTAGAGCGCCGCGACGAACGCGTCCTGGAAGGCGCCCAGAGAGGTCTTCATGCGGTCACCTCGGCCAGGTTCAGGGTTGCCTGGGCGATGTCGCGTTCGGCCAGCAGGTCGGCAAAGGCCGGAAGGTGATCGTCGCGCTCGATCAGCGTCGGCCTTGGCCCGATACGCTGGATCAGGCGCTGGTACAGGGCCCACACCGGCTCAGCGATGGGCGCGTCGTGGGAGTCGATCAGCAGCTCGCCGCCTGCGTCATGGCTGTGTCCGGCCAGGTGGATCTCGAGGATGGCCGCGGCAGGGAAACCAGCGAGATAGTCGTGCGCGTCAAAGCCGAGATTGTGCGCGCTGACATGCACGTTGTTGATATCGAGCAACAGGCCACAGCCAGTCCGCAGCGCCAGTTCGGTGAGGAACTCTATTTCGCCCCAGTCATGGCCCTCGAGGCGTACGTAGTGGCTGGGGTTCTCGATGGCGATGCGTCGCCCCAGGGCTTCCTGGGTGCGCTGGATATTCTCGGCTATGCGCGCCAGGGCGGCATGGCTGCGCGGGAAGGGCAGCAGGTCCGGCAAATACTGGCCACGCCAGGTGGACCAGGCCAGGTGCTCCGAGATCAGTTCCGGTTGCACACGCTCGACCAGCGCGCGCAACCGATGCAGGTGTGCTGGGTCCGGAGCCGAGTCCGCGGCCAGGGATAGCGATACTCCGTGGAGTGTCAGCGGATGCCGTTCCGCTATGCGCTGCAGCCAGGCGAGGCGGGGGCCGCCGACCATGTAGTTCTCCGGGTGGACTTCAAACCAGAGTCCCTGGGCAGTGCAGGCAAGAGCGTCCGCGTAGTGCTCGGCCTTCAGCCCAAGGCCTGCGCCCAGTCGAGTATGTGCGTTCATGGTCGGCGGCCTGGGCTCAGGCCTTGCTCGGGGTCAGCGAGCCCATGCCGTGGGGCGTCTTGATCGAGGTGCAGGTGCCGGCCGGGACGTTCTTCCAGTGCATGCCGTCATAGTCCTTCTTGGCACTGCCTGCACAGGTGGTGCCCGCGCCCGCCTTGCAGTCGTTCTTGCCTGCCATGGCCACGCCGTAGCATTTCTCCATGGCGGCGCCATTGCCGGCCTTGGTGTTCATGTCGTCGGCCAGGGCTGCGCTGGTGATGGCGGCGAGGGCAATGGCGGCGGTAGTCAGGGTCAGGGTTTTCATGGTGCGGTTGCTCCAGTTCGGTTGAGGGCCGCGGAGGACTTTCCGACGGCTTGATGGGTAGTTCGCCGGGAGCGCTGATCCGGTTACAGCCGTGCGAAAAAATTTTGAGAATTCTTCGCCGCGGCCCTAACGTATTGAACGACGGTCTGTTTTTCCTGTGGGGCCGGCGGCGCGCCGGAAACAGCAGCGAGCCGTGGGAAAAATCCAGCCGCGGTGTAACCAGGACGGCCGATGCAGCGAACTACCAGTCAGGATGTGTTGATTGCGCGTGAAGCGCAGCTGCAGGCGTTGCTGCTGCGCGGCATGGACGGTGACAACGCGGCGTACCGTGACTTTCTCAGCGCACTGGGCACGCATCTGCGTGCCTTCTTGCGCCGGCGCCTGAGCCAGCGCCCTGGCGAGGTCGAGGACCTGTTGCAGGAGGTCCTGCTGGCGGTGCACAACGCCCGCCACACCTACCGCGCCGATCAGCCGCTGACGGCCTGGGTGCAAGCGATTGCGCGCTACAAGCTGGCGGACCATTTCCGCGCGTTCGCCCGTCGAGAGGCGCTGCATGATCCCTTGCAGGACGACGCCGCGGAACTGCTCATCGGCGAAGATGACGAGCCCGCCCAGGCCCGCCGCGATCTCGGCAAGCTGCTGCTGCAGCTACCCGACAAGCAGCGCCTGCCAATAGTCCATGTGAAGCTCGAAGGCCTGTCGGTGGAAGAGACCGCGAGCCTGACCGGGCTTTCCAGTTCCGCCGTGAAAGTGGGCATTCACCGTGGGCTGAAGGTCCTGGCGAATATGATTCGAGGAAGGCGAAGCGATGAAGACCAATGAACTGATCGACCTGCTGAGCGCCGGCGAAAGCGCGGTGGATCGGCGAGTTCTGGGCAGGCGCCTGGCGATCGCGCTATTCGCCGGAGGTCTGGGCGCGCTGCTGCTGATGGCTGCGCTGTTTGGGGTTCGGCCTGATCTGGCTGAAGTCTCGCGCACACCGTTGTTCTGGGCCAAGGTCGCACTCCCGGGCAGCCTGGCGCCGCTTGCATTATGGCTGAGCAGTCGCCTGGCACGACCAGGCGTCAGTGGGGGAGCGGCATGGGTGCTGCTGGGGTTGCCAGTGCTGGCGGTCTGGCTCGGTGGCGCCCTGGAATTGGCAGGAGTGCCCGTCGAGGCGCGCGCAGGCCTGATCCTGGGCAAGACCTGGCGCACCTGCGCGCTGAACATTGCGCTGCTCTCGGTGCCGGCATTTATCTCGGTGTTCTGGGCGTTGCGCGGCCTTGCCCCGACGCGCCTGCGCCTGGCGGGGGCAGCAGGAGGATTGCTGGCTGGCGCCACCGCGACCCTGGCCTATTGCCTGCACTGCCCGGAAATGGGCGTTTCTTTCTGAGGCGTCTGGTATCTGCTCGGCATGCTGGTGCCCAGCGTGCTGGGCGCGCTGCTCGGACCACGCCTGCTGCGCTGGTAGTCGAGGCCAACGCCTGTGTGCTCCACGCGCACGCTGATCATCAGGCTGTGGGCCGACGCCGATTGAATGGCTGCTGAAGCCATCGCTGTCGCTGATTTTCCTGTCCCATCGGGTCGACAGTTTTTTCCGTCGCTTTTATGGCGGGAAAGCGTCTTTCTGGAGGCTTCAGTATTGGTTCAGTAGAGCTCCCTTACTCAGGAGTTCTCGCAATGAATCAACACTGTTATTGGTCGGTCTGCCTGGTGCTGCTGCGCATCCTCGCTGTGATGCTGCTGAGCTTGCCGTGCTACTAGCGCCACCCCAAGGCGCTGCGAGGCGCCTTTTTTGCTGGCCGGAACCACGCCGGCCTTGCGCCGAGGCATCCTGGAACAGGTCGTCGCAAGCGTCTGGAACGGTCGTGCGAGCCAGGGGTTTCCGGGCTGGTCCGCTGCGCCGAACAGAGGGGGGCAAGTGCCGCTACGTTCCCTGGAGGGGCGCCAGAGGCCACCGGGCTGGGAAGTCTTCGGTCGTCCTGGGCTGCGCTGATTGCGAGGAGGCCCGCCTTGATCGCCCTGTACGGCTCCAGTCGAGCCACTTGCGAGGAGAATCGCAGGCAACAAAAAACCGGCCAGAGGGCCGGTTCTTCGTGGGTTTCGGGATTTCTTGGGAAGTCCTGAAACTATGTGGTGGTGCCCCGGGAGAGACTCGAACTCTCACTCTGTCGCCAGAAACGGATTTTGAATCCGCCGCGTCTACCATTCCGCCACCGAGGCAATGGCGCGGCAGTATAGGGAGACGCTCTGCGCCGGTCAATCGGCTCGAATGGTCAGAATTTGGCATTTCCAGTAAGATACGCGCCCCTTCGAGATAGCTCTTCCCATGCGTGTCGCTGACTTTCATTTCGACCTGCCCGAGGCGTTGATCGCCCGCCATCCGCTCCCTGAACGCCGCGGCAGCCGCCTGCTGGTGCTGGACGGACCGAGCGGCGAGCTCAGCCATCGGCAATTCGCCGACATCCTCGGCTTCCTCAAGCCGGGCGACCTGATGGTGTTCAACAACACCCGGGTGATTCCTGCCCGCCTGTTCGGCCAGAAGGCTTCCGGCGGCAAGCTGGAAATCCTTGTCGAGCGCGTGCTGGACAGCCATCGCGTGCTGGCTCATGTGCGCTCCAGCAAATCGCCCAAGCCGGGTTCGAAGATCCTCATCGACGGCGGTGGCGAAGCCGAGATGCTGCAGCGCCACGATGCGCTGTTCGAACTGGGCTTCAGCGAGGACGTGCTGCCGCTGCTGGAGCGCGTCGGCCACATGCCGCTGCCGCCTTATATAGACCGTCCGGATGAAGACGCCGACCGCGAGCGCTACCAGACTGTCTATGCCGAGCGTGCGGGCGCGGTGGCCGCGCCGACTGCCGGGCTGCACTTCGACGAAGCGCTGCTGGAGTCGATCCGCGCCAAGGGCGTGGATACCGCGTTCGTCACCCTGCACGTCGGCGCCGGGACCTTCCAGCCGGTGCGCGTGGAGCGCATCGAAGACCACCACATGCACAATGAGTGGCTGGAAGTCAGCCAGGACGTGGTCGACGCCGTGGCCGCCTGCAAGGCGCGCGGCGGCCGGGTAGTCGCCGTCGGCACCACCAGCGTGCGTTCGCTGGAAAGCGCGGCTCGCGATGGCGTGCTCAAGCCGTTCAGCGGCGACACCGATATCTTTATCTTCCCCGGGCGGCCGTTCCACGTGGTCGACGCCCTGGTGACCAATTTCCACCTGCCCGAATCCACCCTGCTGATGCTGGTCTCCGCCTTCGCCGGCTACCCCGAGACCATGGCTGCCTATGCGGCGGCAGTGGAGCAGGGCTATCGCTTCTTCAGCTACGGCGATGCCATGTTCATTACCCGCAACCCGGCACCGCGCGGCCCCGAGGACTGATCCATGAGCTTCATGAAATTCGAACTGCTGGCCACCGAGGGCAAGGCCCGCCGCGGCCGCCTGACTTTCCCCCGCGGTGTGGTGGAAACCCCGGCGTTCATGCCGGTGGGCACCTACGGCACCGTGAAGGGCATGCTCCCGCATGACATCGAGGGCATCGGCGCGCAGATCATCCTCGGCAATACCTTCCACCTGTGGCTGCGCCCGGGCACCGAAGTGATCCAGAAGCACGGCGACCTGCATGACTTCATGCAGTGGAAAGGGCCGATCCTCACCGATTCGGGCGGCTTCCAGGTGTTCAGCCTGGGCGCGCTGCGCAAGATCAAGGAGGAGGGCGTGTACTTCGCCTCCCCGGTGGACGGCGCCAAGGTCTTCATGGGCCCGGAAGAGTCCATGGCGGTGCAGCGTGCGCTGGGCTCGGACATCGTGATGATCTTCGACGAGTGCACCCCGTACCCGGCGGAATTCGACGTGGCCAAGCGCTCCATGGAGCTGTCGCTGCGCTGGGCCAAGCGCTCGAAAGTCGCCCACGGCGACAGCCCCTCGGCACTCTTCGGCATCGTCCAGGGTGGCATGCACGAAGAACTGCGCATGCGCTCGCTGGACGGCCTGCAGGAAATTGGTTTCGACGGCCTGGCGATTGGCGGCCTGTCGGTAGGCGAGCCCAAGGAAGAAATGATCCGCGTGCTGGACTTCCTGCCCCAGCACATGCCGGCTGACAAACCTCGTTACCTGATGGGTGTGGGCAAACCCGAAGACCTCGTGGAAGGTGTGCGCCGGGGCGTCGACATGTTCGATTGCGTCATGCCCACCCGCAATGCGCGCAATGGCCACCTTTTCGTTGACACCGGGGTGATCAAGATCCGCAACGCGGTGCACAAGCACGACGAATCTCCGCTGGACCCGACCTGCGATTGCTACACCTGCAAGCACTTCTCCCGCGCCTACCTCTACCACCTGGACAAGTGCGGCGAAATGCTCGGCAGCATGCTCAATACCATCCACAACTTGCGGCATTATCAGCGGCTTATGGCTGGTTTGCGCGAGGCAATCCAACAGGGTACATTGGCGAACTTTGTCGACGCCTTCTACGCCAAGCGCGGCCTTCCCGTGCCGCCGCTGGCGGACTGACCTTATTCATCGAAAAAGCTTTGAGACAGGAGTTTCCAATGAGTTTTCTGATTCCCGCTGCCTACGCTGACGCCGCAGCCCCCGCCGCCGCTGCTGGCCCGGCCGGCACTGGCTTCGAGTGGATTTTCCTGGTCGGTTTCCTGGTCATCTTCTACCTGATGATCTGGCGTCCCCAGGCCAAGCGCTCCAAGGAGCACAAGAACCTGCTGTCCGGCCTGCAGAAGGGCGATGAAGTCGTCACTTCCGCCGGTATCGCCGGCAAGGTGACCAAAGTGGCCGATGACTTCGTCGTCGTCGAGGTTTCCGACAACGTCGAGCTGAAGTTCCAGAAGGCCGCGATCGCCGCGACCCTGCCGAAAGGCACCCTGAAGGCGATCTGATCCACCTCTTAGAAACCCAACCGACGGGGCGCAAGATGCGCCCCGCGTCATAACGGGCGGTGTCATGCTCAACAAGTATCCCCTGTGGAAGTATCTGCTGATCCTGGCGGTCCTGGCCGTCGGTTTCATCTACTCCGCGCCCAACCTCTATCCTGACGATCCGGCCGTCCAGATCAGCGGCGCGAGCACTGCGCTGCAGGTCACCCAGGCCGACGTGGACAAGGCCAGCAAGGCGCTTGCCGATGCCGGCATCGCTGTCAAGGCAGGCTCGCTGGGCAAGAACAGCGGCCTGATCCGCCTGGCCAAGCAGGAAGACCAACTGCCGGCCAAGGACATCGTCCGCCGCGCGCTGGGTGACGACTACGTAGTCGCCCTGAACCTGGCCCAGACCACGCCGAACTGGCTGCGCAACATCGCCGCCCACCCGATGAAGCTGGGTCTCGACCTTTCCGGTGGTGTGCACTTCCTGCTGGAAGTGGACATGGAGAAAGCTGTCGACGCTCGTATGAAGGTGTACGAGAACGAGGTCAAGAGCGCCCTGCGTAAAGAGCGCGTGCGCTACCGCAGCCTGCCGGTACAGGACGGCGGCATCCAGCTGGGCTTCACCGAAGAAGCCGACCTGGACAAGGCCAAGTCGATCATCGCCAAGGATTTCCGCGATTTCGAAACCGCCCAGAGCGAGCGCAATGGCATGCAGGTCCTGCGCCTGGCCATGACCGCCACCAAGCTGGCCGAAATCCGCGAATACTCGATCAAGCAGAACCTCACCACCGTCCGCAACCGCGTGAACGAGCTGGGCGTCTCCGAGCCGCTGGTACAGCGCCAGGGCGCCAACCGCATCGTGGTCGAGCTGCCGGGCGTACAGGACACCGCCGAAGCCAAGCGTATCCTCGGCAAGACTGCGAACCTTGAGTTCCGCCTGGCCGCCGAGCCGGATGCGATCAAGTCCTCCACTGAAACCTTCGATTTCCGCGAGCCGCGTCGTCCGCCGGCGACCCTGGAGCGTGGCGTGATCATCACCGGTGACCAGGTCACCGACGCCAGCGCCAGCTTCGACGAGAACGGTCGTCCGCAAGTGAACATCCGCCTGGATGGCCACGGCGGCGAGCTGATGAACCGCGCGACCCGCAACAACGTCGGCCGCAGCATGGCCGTTGTGTTCATCGAGCAGAAGCCGATCACCCGTTACACCAAGCAGGTCGTCGATGGCGTCGAGCAGGAAGTCGCTGTTCAGGCGTTCAAGGAAGAGAAGCAGATCATCAGCCTGGCGACCATCCAGTCGCCGCTGGGCAACCAGTTCCGCATCACCGGCCTGGACGCTCCGGGCGAGTCTTCGGAACTGGCCCTGCTGCTGCGCGCCGGTGGCCTGGCTGCGCCGATGTACTTCGCCGAAGAACGCACCATCGGCCCGAGCCTGGGTGCGGACAACATCGCCAAGGGTATCGATGCATCCCTCTGGGGCATGGTCTTCGTTTCCCTGTTCATCATCGTCATCTACCGCTTCTTCGGCGTGATCGCCACCGTCGCCCTGGCCTTCAACATGGTCATGCTGGTGGCGCTGATGTCGATCCTCGGTGCGACCCTGACCCTCCCGGGTATCGCCGGTATCGTGCTGACCATGGGTATGGCGGTGGACGCCAACGTGCTGATCTTCTCGCGGATACGCGAGGAACTGGCGGCGGGCATGTCGACGCAGCGGGCGATCCATGAGGGCTTCAACCGGGCCTTCACCGCGATCATCGACGCCAACCTGACCTCGCTGCTGGTCGGCGGCATCCTCTACGCCATGGGCACCGGCCCGGTGAAGGGCTTCGCCGTGACCATGTCCCTGGGTATTCTCACCTCGATGTTCACTGCCATTCTGGTCACCCGCGCAATGGTGAACCTGATCTACGGCGGCCGCGACGTTAAGAAGCTGTGGATCTAAGGGGCCAGAGATGAATATCAAGATCGGTACTATCAACTTCATGGGCGTGCGCAACATTGCGTTCGCCGCGACCCTGATCCTGACCCTGATCGCCCTCGGCAGCTGGGTCTTCAAAGGTATCAACTTCGGCCTGGACTTCACCGGCGGTACGTCGATCAAGCTGAACTACGAGCAGCCTGCCGACCTCTCCAAGGTGCGCGAGCAACTGGTCGCCGCCGGTTACAGCGAGGCCGTGGTACAGAGCTTCGGCGATACCCGCGACGTGCTGGTGCGCATGCCCAGCGAAGACCCGGAGCTGGGCAAGAAGGTCGCCGCTGCGCTGCAGAAGGCGGATGCCTCCAACCCCGCCAAGGTCAACGGCGTCGAGTACGTGGGCCCGCAGGTGGGTGAAGAGCTGCGCGACCAGGGCGGCCTCGGCATGCTCCTGGCGCTGGGCGGCATCCTGTTGTACGTGGGCTTCCGCTTCCAGTGGAAGTTCGCCCTGGGGGCGATCCTCTCGCTGATCCACGACGCCATCATCGTGATGGGCGTGCTGTCGTTCTTCCAGATCACCTTCGACCTGACCGTGCTGGCCGCGGTGCTGGCGGTGGTGGGCTACTCGCTGAACGACACCATCGTGATCTTCGACCGGGTGCGCGAGAACTTCCGCGTGCTGCGCAAGGCCAGCCTGATCGAGAACATCAACATCTCGACCAGCCAGACCCTGCTGCGGACCATCGCCACTTCGGTGTCGACCCTGCTGGCGATCGCTGCGCTGCTGTTCTTCGGTGGCGACAACCTGTTCGGCTTCTCCATCGCACTGTTCGTCGGTGTGATGGCGGGTACCTACTCGTCGATCTACATCGCCAACGTGGTGCTGATCTGGCTGAACCTGTCCAGCGAGGACCTGATTCCTCCGCCGAGCAAGGAAGTCGACGAGCGCCCGTAATAGAGCGTTTCCGGCCTTCCAGAGAAAACTCCCGCTTCGGCGGGAGTTTTCGTTTGTAGGAGGTGGATCACGAAACCGCCGGAACTTTCTTACAAATGGGTCGCTCCAAGGCAAGGTAAAGGGCAAGGCCCGAATGAGAAGAAAGACCAGGAGAACCCTATGAACAAGTCGTTGCTAATCGGTACCGTGCTGGGCGCTGTAGGCGTGACTGCCGGTGGCGCCGTGGCTACCTACAGTCTGGTGGACCGTGCGCCGCAATACGCCGAGGTGCTCGCCGTTCAACCGGTCAAGGAAACCATCAAGAATCCGCGCCAGGTCTGCAAGGACGTGGCAGTGACCCATCAGCGTCCGGTCAAGGACACCCACCAGATCGCCGGTACGGCGATTGGCGCCATCGCTGGCGGCCTGCTGGGCAACCAGATCGGCGGCGGCAATGGCAAGAAGATCGCCACCGTGGCGGGCGCCATCGGCGGCGGCTACGCGGGCAACAAGGTGCAGGAAGGCATGCAGGAGCGTGATACCTACACCACCACCGAAACCCGCTGCAGCACCGTCAATGATACCAGCGAGAAGGTCGTCGGCTACGACGTGAAGTACCTGCTCGATGGCAAGGCCGGCCAGGTCCGCATGGACCGCGATCCGGGCTCGCAGATTCCGGTCGACAAGAGCGGCCGACTCGTCCTGGGGCAGCAATAAGCTGTCGCCAGGTCTCAGTGAGAAAGGCGCCCATCGGGCGCCTTTTCTTTTGGATCTATTCGTAGGAGCGAGCTTGCTCGCGAACAGCCCCCCGTCGTGTCGCCAGAAGAAAGGGCAAAAGCTTCGCGAGCAAGCTCGCTCCTGCAATGGAGTGCGTTCTTGCAGGCACAAAAAAGCCCGGCATTGCCGGGCTTTTTCTGTCGAGGCTCAGGCTCAGCGCTTGAGCGACGGCGGCAGGTGCGGCTGGATGCTGGTCAGCAGCGCCTTGAAGCACTTGGTGTTGCCGGCAACGATCTGGCCCTTCTCGAGGAACTCGTGACCGCCGGTGAAATCGCTCACCAGGCCGCCTGCTTCCTGGATCAGCAGCGCGCCAGCTGCCATGTCCCACTCGGACAGGCCGAATTCCCAGAAGGCGTCGTAGCGACCTGCGGCGACGTAGGCCAGGTCCAGGCTGGCGGCGCCGGCGCGGCGGATGCCGGCAGTCTGGCCGACCAGGCTGCGGAACATGCCCAGGTAGGCGTCCAGGTTGTCCATCTGGCTGTCGCGGAACGGGAAGCCGGTGCCGAGCAGGGCGCCTTCCAAGCTCTTGCGGTTGCTGACGCGCAGACGGCGACCGTTCAGGGCGGCGCCACGGCCGCGGCTGGCGGTGAATTCTTCCTGGCGGACCGGATCGAGGACTACGGCGTGCTCGAGGCGGCCGCGGTATTTGCAGGCGATGCTGACGGCATAGTGCGGAACGCCGTGGATGAAGTTGGTGGTGCCATCCAGCGGGTCGATGATCCACAGGTAGTCGGCGCCTTCGCCGCTGCCTTCGAGCATGCCGCCTTCTTCGCCCATGATCCCGTGGTTCGGGTAGGCCTTGCGCAGGGCGGTGACGATGGAGAGTTCGGCCGCGCGATCGACTTCGGTGACGTAGTCGTTGGCTTCTTTCTCGTTGACCGACAGGGTATCCAGGCGTTCGATGGAGCGGAAGATCAGTTCACCGGCGCTGCGAGCGGCGCGCAGGGCGATATTCAGCATAGGCTGCATGGAGAGGTCACCTGGGTCGTTAAAGAAAGCCGGACATTCTAGCAGAAAGCCATGGAGTTCATAGAGCGACCTGTCGCCTGCGTGGCGCAAGACCCACTGCTGCGGTAGGATTCCCTCCCTTTTTCGCTTTTGTGTGGAGTCGCGCGTTGCTCGACAAAATTCGCGTGGTGCTGGTCAACACCAGCCATCCCGGCAATATCGGCGGTACGGCCCGTGCGATGAAGAACATGGGCCTGTCGCGCCTGGTGCTGGTCGATCCGATGGATTTCCCCAGTGGCGAGGCGCGCGCCCGCGCATCCGGCGCCGACGACATTCTCGATGCGGCCGTGGTCGTGCCGACCCTGGAAGATGCCCTGGCGGGTTGCAGCCTGGTGCTTGGTACCAGTGCGCGCGATCGCCGCATTCCCTGGCCGCTGCTCGATCCCCGCGAGTGCGCCACCACCAGCCTGGAGCATGTCCAGCAGGGTGGTGAGGTCGCGCTAGTGTTTGGCCGCGAGTACGCCGGCCTGACCAACGAAGAGCTGCAACGATGTCAGTTCCACGTGCACATCCCGGCCAATCCCGAGTTCAGTTCGCTGAACCTGGCGACGGCGGTGCAGGTGCTGGTCTACGAGGTGCGCATGGCCTGGCTGGCCGTTCAGGGGCAGCCGACCAAGCAGGAGAAGGTCGAGTCCACGGCAATGCTCAACAGCGTCCCGGTGACGTCGGATGAGCTGGAGCGCTTCTACACGCACCTGGAATCGACCCTGGTGGATATCCAGTTCCTCGACCCGCAGAAGCCGCGCCACCTGATGTCGCGCCTGCGCCGCCTGTACGGCCGCAGCGGTGTGAGCAAGCTGGAGATGAATATCCTGCGGGGTATTCTCACCGAGACACAGAAAGCTGCCCGCGGGGAGCTTTCCAAGCGGAGTGATGAAGATGTTTGAGCGCGTACGCGAAGACATTCAGAGCGTATTCCATCGAGACCCGGCGGCGCGTAATGCCTTCGAGGTGCTCACCTGCTATCCGGGCCTGCATGCCGTCTGGCTGCATCGCCTGGCCCATGGCTTGTGGGTGTCCGGCTGGAAGTGGCTGGCGCGCATGGTGTCGAATTTTGGTCGCTGGATGACCGGTATCGAGATCCATCCGGGCGCGAAGATCGGTCGTCGCTTCTTTATCGACCATGGCCTGGGTATCGTCATTGGCGAAACAGCCGAGATCGGCGACGACGTGACCATCTATCAGGGTGTGACCCTGGGCGGCACCAGCTGGAACAAGGGCAAGCGCCATCCGACCCTGGCCGATGGCGTGGTGGTAGGGGCGGGCGCCAAGGTGCTCGGCCCGTTCACCGTCGGTGCCGGCGCCAAGGTCGGTTCCAATGCCGTGGTGACCAAAGAGGTGCCGCCGGGCGCCACCGTTGTGGGGATTCCGGGGCGCATCATCATCAAGGATGACGCGGATCAGGCGGCCAAGCGCCAGGCCATGGCAGAAAAGCTCGGGTTCGATGCCTACGGCGTCAGCCAGGACATGCCTGATCCGGTGGCTCGTGCCATTGGTCAGTTGCTTGACCACCTGCAGGCGGTCGATGGTCGTCTGGAAGGCATGTGCAAGGCTCTGACGGCCCTGGGTAGCGACTACTGTGCGAAGGATCTTCCGGTACTGCGGGAAGAGGACTTCGCTGGAGTCAAGGGCGAGGAGAGCAGCAAGTCGGCGCAGTGATGCGCCAGCCCTTGCATTGCTGCTACAATACGCCGCCGTTCGCTGGCTAATTCCGACTAAAGTAATAGGTCTTATAGTTGACTTAAATAGTCGGAAAAGAGCATACTTCCGCCATACCAGCGATTCTTCCGGATTTCCCCATGCGATTGACCACCAAAGGCCGCTATGCCGTCACCGCCATGCTCGATCTGGCGTTGCACGCCCAGCGTGGCCCGGTTTCTCTCGCCGATATCTCCGAGCGCCAGGGTATTTCCCTGTCCTACCTGGAACAGCTGTTCGCCAAGTTGCGCCGTGGCAACCTGGTGGTCAGCGTGCGTGGTCCGGGCGGCGGTTACCAGTTGTCCCGCGACATGACCGGCATCCACGTTGCCCAGGTGATCGATGCGGTCAACGAGTCGGTCGATGCTACCCGCTGCCAGGGCCAGGGTGACTGCCACTCCGGCGATACCTGCCTGACCCACCACTTGTGGTGCGACCTCAGTCAGCAGATTCACGAGTTCCTCAGCGGTATCAGCCTGGCCGACCTGGTCGAGCGCCGCGAAGTTCAAGAGGTCGCTCAGCGCCAGGACGAGCGTCGCTGCTCGGGCAGTAAGCCGCTGCGCCTCGACAAGATTGAAGCGTCCGCCATCGATTGAGCGAACGCCCGCCTGTAGGAGTTACCTGATGAGATTGCCGATTTACCTCGACTACTCCGCCACCACCCCGGTGGATCCGCGTGTCGCTCAGAAAATGGCCGACTGCCTGCTGGTTGACGGCAATTTCGGCAACCCGGCTTCGCGTTCCCACCTCTTCGGCTGGAAGGCCGAGGAAGCGGCTGAAAACGCCCGTCGCCAGGTCGCCGAACTGGTCAATGCCGACCCCCGCGAGATCGTCTGGACTTCCGGTGCCACCGAGTCCGATAACCTCGCCGTCAAGGGTGTCGCGCACTTCTACGCGACCAAGGGCAAGCACATCATCACCTCGAAGATCGAGCACAAGGCGGTCCTGGATACCTGCCGCCAGCTGGAGCGCGAAGGTTTCGAAGTGACCTACCTGGAGCCGACTCCCGAGGGCATCATCACCCCGGCGATGGTCGAGGCCGCCCTGCGTGACGACACCATCCTGGTTTCGGTCATGCACGTGAACAACGAAGTCGGCAGCATCAACGACATCGCTGCCATCGGTGAGCTGACCCGTTCGCGCGGCATCCTGCTGCACGTCGACGCTGCCCAGTCCGCCGGTAAAGTCGACATCGACCTGGAGAAACTCAAGGTCGACCTGATGTCCTTCTCCGCCCACAAGGTCTATGGCCCCAAAGGCATGGGCGCGCTGTACGTGCGTCGCAAGCCGCGTGTGCGCCTGGAAGCCCAGATGCACGGCGGCGGTCACGAGCGCGGCATGCGTTCGGGCACCCTGGCGACCCACCAGATCGTCGGCATGGGCGAAGCCTTCCGCATCGCCAAGGAAGAAATGCACCAGGAAATGGCTCGCATCGAAGGCCTGCGCAAGCGCTTCTTCGATCAGGTCCAGGACCTGGAAGAGCTGTATCTCAACGGCAGCCCGACTTCCTACGCGCCGAACATCCTCAACGTCAGCTTCAACTACGTCGAAGGCGAGTCGCTGATGATGTCGCTCAAGGACCTGGCCGTTTCGTCCGGCTCCGCCTGCACCTCGGCCTCGCTGGAGCCGTCCTACGTGCTCCGCGCCCTGGGTCGCAACGACGAACTGGCGCACAGCTCCATCCGTTTCAGCTTCGGCCGCTTCACTACTGAAGAAGAGGTCGACTACGCCGCCAAAAAGGTGGTGGAAGCCGTTTCCAAGCTGCGTGAACTCTCGCCGCTGTGGGATATGTTCAAAGAGGGTGTCGACCTGTCCAAGGTCGAATGGCAGGCCCACTGACCCGCCCCATAGAGTGAGGATTAGCCATGGCTTACAGTGACAAGGTCATCGACCACTACGAAAACCCGCGCAACGTCGGCAAGCTCAATGCCGAAGACCCGGATGTCGGCACCGGCATGGTCGGTGCTCCCGCTTGCGGCGACGTGATGCGCCTGCAGATCAAGGTCAACGAGCAGGGCGTCATCGAAGACGCCAAGTTCAAGACCTACGGCTGCGGTTCCGCCATCGCCTCCAGCTCCCTCGCCACCGAGTGGATGAAGGGCAAGACGCTGGACGAGGCCGAATCCATCAAGAACACCACCATCGCCGAAGAGCTGGCCCTGCCGCCAGTGAAGATCCACTGCTCGGTGCTCGCCGAGGACGCCATCAAGGCGGCCGTGCGCGACTACAAGCAGAAGAAAGGTCTGCTCTGAAGCGATTCGTTGAGTAAGGAGTTCCCATGGCCATCAGCATGACCGAATCCGCCGCCAACCATGTTCGCCGTTCTCTCGAAGGGCGCGGCAAGGGTGAGGGCATTCGTCTTGGCGTGCGCACCACCGGGTGTTCCGGGCTGGCCTATGTGCTGGAGTTCGTTGACGAACTGGCAGCCGAGGACCAGGTCTTCGAGAGCCACGGCGTGAAGGTCATCATCGACCCGAAAAGCCTGGTCTACCTCGACGGTACCGAGTTGGACTTCACCAAGGAAGGCCTCAACGAGGGCTTCAAGTTCAACAACCCGAACGTGCGCGGTGAGTGTGGCTGCGGCGAAAGCTTCAACGTCTGAGGTCGGGTGTGGGTAGTCCCTGTCACTTCGCGCTGTTCGATTTGCAGCCGGGCTTCCGGATCGATCTGGAAGCCCTTGGCAACCGCTACCGCGAGCTGGTGCGGACGGTCCATCCGGATCGCTTCGCCGATGCTTCCGAGCGCGAGCAGCGACTGGCGCAGTCCAAGGCTGCCGAGCTCAACGATGCCTACCAGACGCTGAAGAGCGTGCCGCGTCGTGCCCTGTACTTGCTGGCGTTGCGCGGCGATGCGTTGCCGCTGGAGGCCACGGTACAGGATCCGGAATTCCTGCTGCAGCAGATGCAGCTGCGCGAGGACCTGGAAGACCTGCAGGACAGCGCCGATCTCGATGGCGTGGCGCAGTTCAAGCGTCAGTTGAAATCCGCCCAGCAGCGTCTGGAAGAGGATTTCGCCGATTGCTGGGACGATACCGGTCGCCGTGAGTTGGCCGAGCGTCTGGTTCGCCGCATGCAGTTCCTCGACAAGCTGGCGCAGGAAGTGCGGCAGCTCGAAGAGCGACTCGACGATTAATCCGCGCGGCCCGTGCCGCGCCCGATAGCCTGATTAGAAACCGCATGGCCCTACTGCAGATCGCCGAGCCCGGACAAAGTCCCCAGCCACACCAGCGTCGCCTGGCGGTGGGGATCGACCTGGGTACCACGAATTCCCTGGTCGCTGCCGTGCGCAGCGGCGTCGCAGCACCCTTGCCCGATGATCGCGGCGAAGTGATCCTGCCGTCTGCGGTGCGTTACCTCGCCGATCGCATCGAGGTGGGCGAGAACGTTCGCGCCACCGCCTCGCAAGACCCGCTGAACTCCATCATTTCGGTGAAGCGCCTGATGGGGCGCGGCCTGGAGGATGTGAAGCAGCTGGGCGGCCAACTGCCGTACCGCTTTACCCAGGGCGAATCGCACATGCCCTTCATCGAGACCGTCCAGGGCGCCAAGAGCCCGGTGGAAGTCTCGGCGGAAATTCTCCGCGTCCTGCGCCAGCGCGCCGAGTTGACCCTGGGTGGCGAACTGGTGGGCGCAGTGATCACCGTTCCCGCTTATTTCGACGACGCCCAGCGCCAGGCCACCAAGGACGCCGCGCGTCTGGCCGGCCTGCACGTGCTGCGCCTGCTCAACGAGCCGACCGCTGCGGCGGTCGCCTACGGCCTCGACAAGAACGCCGAGGGCGTGGTCGCCATCTATGACCTGGGTGGCGGTACTTTCGACATTTCCATCCTGCGCCTGACCCGTGGCGTCTTCGAAGTCCTGGCTACCGGCGGTGATACCGCGCTGGGTGGCGATGACTTCGACCATGCCATCGCCGGCTGGATCATCGAGCAGTCCGGGGTCTCGGCTGATCTGGATCCGGGCGCCCAGCGTCGCCTGCTGCAGGCTGCCTGTGCGGCGAAGGAAGCGCTGACCGACTGCGCCAGCGTGGCCGTTGCTTATGACAGCTGGTCTGGTGAGCTGACCCGCACCCAGCTTGAGGCCCTGATTGATCCGCTGATCCAGCGCAGCCTCAAGTCCTGCCGTCGCGCAGTCCGTGATTCCGGTGTCGAGCTGGAAGAAGTCAGCGCTGTCGTCATGGTTGGCGGCTCGACCCGCGTACCTCGTGTGCGCGAACTGGTGGGCGACCTGTTCGCTCGCGACCCGCTGACCGACATCGATCCGGACCAGGTCGTCGCCATTGGCGCGGCCATCCAGGCTGATGCCCTGGCCGGCAACAAGCGCGGCGAAGAGCTGCTGCTGCTGGACGTGATTCCCCTGTCGCTCGGCCTGGAAACCATGGGCGGGCTGATGGAGAAGGTGATCCCGCGCAACACCACCATTCCGGTAGCGCGCGCCCAGGAGTTCACCACCTACAAGGACGGCCAGACGGCCATGATGATTCATGTGCTGCAAGGCGAGCGCGAGCTGGTCAAGGACTGCCGGTCCCTGGCGCGCTTCGAGTTGCGTGGCATTCCGCCGATGGTGGCCGGCGCGGCAAAGATCCGCGTCAGCTTCCAGGTCGACGCCGATGGCCTGCTGGGTGTGTCCGCCCGTGAATTGTCCTCGGGCGTCGAGGCGAGCATCCAGGTCAAGCCGTCCTACGGCCTGACCGACGGCGAAATCGCCCGCATGCTGCAGGATTCCTTCCAGTATGCCGGCGATGACCTTGCTGCCCGCGCCCTGCGCGAACAGCAGGTCGAGGCCCAGCGTCTGCTGGAGGCCGTGCAGTCGGCGCTGGACGCCGACGGCGAGCGCCTGCTGGAGGCCGACGAGCGCCTGGTCATCGATGCTGGCATGGACTCGCTGCGCGAGCTGGCCACCGGCAGCGATACCGTCGCCATCGAACAACAGATCAAGCGTCTGTCCCAGCTGACCGACGCCTTTGCCGCGCGCCGTATGGACGCCACCGTCAAAGCCGCACTGGCCGGTCGCCGGCTCAACGAAATCGAGGAATAAGCGAAGATGCCGCAGATTGTCTTTCTGCCCCACGCCGAACACTGCCCCGAAGGCGCGGTGATCGAAGCCCAGCCGGGCGAAACCATCATGAAGGCGGCGCTGCGCAACGGCATCGAGATCGAACACGCCTGTGAGATGTCCTGTGCCTGCACCACCTGCCACGTGATCGTGCGCGAGGGCTTCAACTCGATGGAAGGCTCCGACGAGCTGGAAGACGACATGCTGGACAAGGCCTGGGGTCTGGAGGCGGATTCGCGCCTGTCCTGCCAGGCCGTGGTCGGCGAGACCGATCTGGTGGTGGAAATTCCGAAATACACCATCAACCAGGTGTCCGAAGGTCACTGAGGCGGAGCGTTCGCATGAGTCTGAAATGGGTTGATGTGCTCGAAATCGCCATCCAGCTGGCCGAGTCCCAGCCGGACGTCGATCCGCGCTACGTGAATTTCGTCGATCTGCACCGCTGGGTGCTGGCATTGCCGGAGTTCAGCGACGATCCTTCCCGTGGCGGGGAAAAGGTCCTGGAGGCCATCCAGGCTGCCTGGATCGAAGAAGCCGACTGAAAGCGGCGGCAGGCGGCGGGCCTTAGGCTGCAGGCAAAATCAATAGCCACCCTGCGCCTGCAGCCTAGGGCCTGCTGCCTGAAGCCGCCCTTATGCTTTTCCCCGAACCCGCGTATAATTCGCGGGTTTTATCTTTAGGTGAGCTGTCGAAAATTTCCTCAGGGGAATTTTCCAGCCGCCGGCCCTGTCGCAGTCGGGCCGGTTTCGCGGCTGCCGCCCATCGGGCGTGGCGCGCGGCAAACCCTAGAATCGCAGGAGCTCCTGGCCACGCCAGGGGCTTCTTGGCATTACCAACCTTGCTTTTTCGGAGTTATTTCCATGGCCCTGCAACGTACCTTCTCCATCATCAAGCCCGACGCCGTTTCCAAGAACGTCATCGGCGAAATCCTGACCCGCTTCGAGAAAGCCGGCCTGCGCGTTGTCGCTTCCAAGATGGTTCAGCTGTCCGAGCGCGAAGCTGGCGGTTTCTACGCCGAGCACAAAGAGCGCCCCTTCTTCAAGGACCTGGTTTCCTTCATGACTTCCGGCCCGGTCGTTGTCCAGGTTCTGGAAGGCGAAGACGCCATCCTGCGCAACCGTGAACTGATGGGCGCCACCGATCCGAAGAAAGCCGACGCCGGCACCATCCGCGCCGACTTCGCTGTTTCCATCGACGAGAACGCCGTACACGGTTCCGACTCGGAAGCTTCCGCTGCTCGCGAAATCGCTTACTTCTTCTCCAGCACCGAGGTGTGCGAGCGCATTCGCTGATAACGGCGAATGAGCGAGGGTGAATCCATGACTGATACCGCTGTAAAGGCCAACCTGCTGGGCATGACCAAGCCCCAGCTCGAGGAATTCTTCGAGTCCATCGGTGAAAAGCGCTTCCGCGCCGGCCAGGTGATGCAATGGATTCACCACTTTGGCGCTGTCGAATTCAGCGCCATGACGAACGTCGGCAAGGCCTTGCGCGAAAAGCTCGAGGCCGTTGCCGAAATTCGTCCTCCGGAGATCGTCAGCCAGGACATTTCCGCTGACGGTACCCGCAAGTGGGTAGTGCGCGTGGCCTCGGGCAGCTGCGTCGAGACCGTGTACATCCCGCAAGGCGGTCGCGGCACCCTGTGCGTGTCGTCGCAGGCCGGTTGCGCGCTGGACTGCAGCTTCTGCTCCACCGGCAAGCAAGGCTTCAACAGCGACCTGACCTCCGCCGAGATCATCGGCCAGGTGTGGATCGCCAACCAATCGTTCGGGACCATCCCGGGCAAGATCGACCGTGCCATCACCAACGTGGTGATGATGGGCATGGGCGAGCCGCTGCTGAACTTCGACAACGTCGTGACTGCCATGAGCATCATGATGGAAGACCTCGGCTACGGTATTTCCAAGCGCAAGGTGACCCTGTCCACCTCTGGCGTGGTGCCGATGATCGACAAGCTCGCCGAGGTGACCGACGTGTCCCTGGCCCTGTCGCTGCATGCGCCCAACGACGAGCTGCGCAACAAGCTGGTGCCGATCAACAAGAAGTACCCGCTCGAGATGCTGCTCGACTCCTGCTATCGCTACATCACGCGTCTGGGCAAGGAACGCGTGCTGACGATCGAGTACACCCTGCTGGCCGGCGTCAACGACCAGCCCGAGCATGCTGAGCAACTGATCGCACTGCTCAAGGATTTCCCTTGCAAGATCAACCTGATTCCGTTTAATCCGTTCCCGCATTCCGGTTACGAGCGGCCGAGCAACAATGCCATCCGCCGATTCCAGGACATGCTGCACAAGAGCGGCTTCAACGTGACTGTTCGTACCACCCGCGGCGACGATATCGACGCCGCCTGTGGTCAATTGGTGGGCCAGGTGATGGACCGCACCCGCCGTAGCGAACGTTACATTGCCGTACGACAACTGGCTGCGGACGCCGACCAGGCCCCGACCAACGCCAATCGAAACTGACTAGGGAGGATTCCGATGACCCTGCGCGCCGCGCTGTGCTTACTGTTGGCAACCGTGCTGACGGGTTGCGTGACGACTGGTAAACAGGATCCTCTGAAGACCGAGAAGGGCCGGGACGAGGCGCGCGACGCCTACATCCAGCTCGGCATCGGCTACCTGCAAATGGGCAATACCGAGCAGGCCAAGGTGCCGCTGCGGCAGGCCTTGGATATCGATTCGTCCAGCGCCGATGCCCATGCTGCGCTGGCTGTCGTCTATCAGACCGAGATGGAGCCGAAGCTCGCGGAAACCGAGTTCCGCAAGGCGCTCTCGGCGCGCTCTGGTGATGCACGTATTCTGAACAACTACGCCAGCTTCCTTTTCGAGCAGAAGCGCTATCAGGAAGCCTACGACACCTACATGAAGGCCACAGACGACGGCCTTTATTCCGAGCGTTCGCGGATTTTCGAGAACCTCGGCCTGGTCAGCATGAAGCTCAACAAGCGCGCAGAGGCCAAGGAATTCTTCGAGAAGGCTGTGCGCCTGAACCGGAATACTCCCGGCGCGCTGATCGAGCTGGCGGACCTGAACTACCAGGATCGCGAGTACGTGCCGTCCCGCGCATTCTATGAGGAATACCTCAAGCAAGGCCCGCAGACTGCGCGTAGCCTGCTGCTGGGGATTCGACTGGCAAAGATTTTCGACGACCGGGATACCGCTGCCAGCTACGGGCTGCAACTCAAGCGCCTGTATCCCGCATCTCCTGAATACCAGGCATACCAGGCGGATAAATGATGAATACGTCGCAGCCCGATGTTATCGGCACGACCCGCGCCAATCCTGGCGAGACCCTGCGCCAGGCGCGCGAGAACAAGGGCTGGAGCACCGCGCAGGTGGCCGGCCAGCTGAACCTGACCGAAAATGCCTTGCGCCAGCTGGAACAGGGTTCGTTCGAACAGTTGCCGGGGCATACCTTCGCCCGCGGCTATATCCGTGCCTACGCCAAACTGCTGGGCATGGACCAGGCCCAGATGGTCACCGCCTTCGACCAGTACACCGGTACCGATGCCAGCGGCAGCAACGTCCAGGCGCTGGGGCGTGTCGTTGAGCCCGTGCGGCTGTCGCGCAATCTGCTGCGCCTGTTCAGTTTGGTCCTGCTGGCCGTGCTCATCGGCTTCGGCTACTTCTGGTGGCAGGAGCGCTCTGCTCGCCCGGCCGAGACCGGCAGCCTGAACATGGAGCATGTCGAAGTCGAGAGCGCCGACGGCACCACCGAGATCCATACGCTTGACGAGCCGGAAGACCAGGCCGTCGCCGAGGACCAGGCCAATACTCCGCCAGCACCGACCGAGCCGGCCGGCGACAACGGCAGCGCCGAGGCTCCGCTCGAGACTGCACCGTCGACCGCAACGACTCCGGCCACCCCGGGCGTGCCGGCTGCTGCCGAAACCGCTCCCGCCGTCCAGGCTCCAGCAACTCCGGCCCAGCAACCGACTGCCCAGCAGCCTGTCGCGCCGGCCAGTCCGGTTGCCCCGGTGGCTCCGACGGAGGCGCCTGCCGCTCCGGTGGTCGCTTCCGCCGGTCAGGGCGTGGTCAAGGTTCAGTTCAGCGCGGATTGCTGGACCCAGGTGACCGATGCCGACGGCAAGGTCGTCCTCGAGGGCCTCAAGCGCAAGGGCGAATCACTGGAAGTCGCCGCCAAGGCGCCGGTCCAGCTGCGTCTTGGCTTCGCCCAGGGCGCCCAGGTCAGCTACAACGGCCAGCCGGTCGAAGTCACACCGGCGCGTGGTGGTACCGCACGCCTGAAGTTGGGTGGACAGTAAGATGCATTGCGAGTCTCCGATCAAACGTCGCCTGTCCCGCAAGATCTGGGTAGGCAACGTGCCGGTGGGTGGGGACGCCCCCATCGCCGTGCAGAGCATGACCAACACCGACACCCTGGACGTGGCTGCCACCGTGGCTCAGATCCGTCGTCTGGAAGACGCCGGTGCTGACATTGTCCGCGTCTCCGTGCCGGACATGGACGCCGCCGAGGCGTTCGGCAAGATCAAGCAGCAGGTGAAGGTCCCGCTGGTTGCCGATATCCACTTCGACTACAAGATCGCCTTGCGCGTGGCCGAATTGGGTGTCGACTGCCTGCGCATCAACCCGGGCAACATCGGTCGCGAAGACCGGGTAAAGGCCGTGGTGGATGCTGCCCGCGAGCGCAATATCCCGATCCGTATCGGCGTCAACGCCGGCTCCCTGGAGAAGGACCTGCAGAAGAAGTACGGCGAGCCGACCCCCGAGGCATTGCTGGAATCGGCCATGCGCCATGTCGATCACCTCGACCGCCTGGACTTCCAGAACTTCAAGGTCAGTGTGAAGGCCTCCGACGTGTTCATGGCCGTGGCCGCCTACCGGCTGCTGGCCAAGCAGATCGAGCAACCCCTGCACCTGGGTATCACCGAAGCCGGTGGCCTGCGCTCGGGCACCGTGAAATCGGCGGTGGGCCTGGGCATGCTGCTGGCCGAAGGCATCGGCGATACCATCCGCATCTCGCTGGCCGCCGACCCGGTGGAAGAGATCAAGGTCGGCTTCGATATCCTCAAGTCGCTGCGCCTGCGCTCCCGTGGCATCAACTTCATCGCCTGCCCGAGCTGCTCGCGGCAGAACTTCGATGTGGTGAAGACCATGAACGAGCTGGAAGGCCGCCTGGAGGACCTGCTGGTGCCGCTGGACGTCGCCGTGATCGGCTGCGTGGTCAACGGCCCGGGCGAAGCCAAGGAAGCCCATATCGGCCTTACCGGTGGTACGCCGAGCAACCTGATCTACATCGACGGCAAGCCGGCGCAGAAGCTGCAGAACGATAACCTGGTGGATGAGCTGGAACGGCTGATCCGCGAAAAAGCGGCCGAGAAGGCCGAGGCCGACGCCGCACTCATCGTGCGCGGCTGACCGCAACAAGGATCCTAAGTGAGCAAGTCCCTGCAAGCCATCCGTGGCATGAACGACATTCTGCCGGACCAGACCCCGGCCTGGCGCTATCTGGAACGTACCTTCGCCGGCCTGCTGGACAGCTACGGCTACAGCGAGATCCGCCTGCCGATCCTCGAGTTCACCGAGCTCTTCGCTCGCGGTATCGGTGAAGGTACTGATGTGGTCGACAAGGAGATGTACACCTTCCTCGACCGCAATGGCGAATCCCTGACCATGCGCCCGGAAGGCACTGCGGGCTGCGTGCGCGCCGTGCTGGAGCATGGTCTGTCCGGCGGTGGCCAGGTGCAGAAGCTCTGGTACACCGGCCCGATGTTCCGCTACGAGAAGCCGCAGAAGGGCCGCTATCGCCAGTTCCACCAGATTGGTGTGGAAGTCTTCAACCTGCCCGGCCCGGACATCGACGCCGAGCTGATCATCCTTACCTGGCGCCTGTGGCAGAAGCTGGGCATGGCCGATGCCGTGACCCTGCAACTGAACACCCTGGGCTCCAGCGAAGCCCGTGCGCGCTATCGCGATGACCTGGTGGCCTACCTGCAGGAGCGCTTCGAGCAGCTGGACGAAGACAGCCAGCGCCGCATGACCACCAACCCGTTGCGCATCCTCGACAGCAAGGTGGAGAGCACCCAGGCCCTGCTGGTCGGTGCGCCGAGCCTGCACGACTACCTGGACGAAGAATCGATCGCCCACTTCGAGGGCCTGAAGGCCCGCCTGGATGCGGTCGGCCTGCGCTACGAGATCAACCAGAAGCTGGTTCGCGGCCTGGATTACTACTGCCGCACCGCTTTCGAATGGGTCACTGACAAGCTCGGTGCCCAGGGCACCGTTTGCGGCGGGGGCCGCTACGACGGCCTGGTCAGCCAGTTCGGCGGCAAGCCGACGCCGGGCGTGGGCTTCGCCATGGGCGTGGAGCGCCTGGTGCTGCTGCTGGATACCCTGGGTGTGGTCCCGGCTGAATTGAACCGTCCGGCCGACCTCTACGTCTGTGCCTTCGGCGAGCCGGCAGAGCTGGCTGCGCTGGCCCTGGCGGAGAAGCTGCGTGAAGCCATCCCGGGGCTGCGCCTGCTGGTCAACGCCGGTGCCGGCAGCTTCAAGAGCCAGTTCAAGAAGGCCGACAAGAGCGGCGCACAGTTCGCAATGATTCTGGGTGACGACGAACTGGCCAACCGCGTGGTAGGTTTCAAGCCCCTGCGTGGCGAGGGCGAACAACAGAACATCGCCTGGGATGCTCTGCCCGAGCACCTGGCTGCCTGCCTCCAGCAGGCTTGAATCGAGCGGATAGGAGTATTGGGGTGAGTAACCGTACCGAAGAAGAACAGATCGCTGACATCAAGGACTGGTGGCAGCGTAACGGCATGCCCCTGCTGACCGGCGCCGCTCTGGCGCTGATCGTGGTGTTCGGCTGGCAGGCCTGGAAAAAGTACCAGACCAACCAGTCCCAGGGCGCTTCGACCATTTATCAGGCCCTGCTGGAAACCGCGCTGAACCCGACCGGCAAGCCCGACACCGCCAAGGTCGCCGAGCTCGCTGGCAAGCTGAACACCGACTTCGCCGGCACTCCGTACGCCCAGTACGGCCGCCTGTTCGTCGCCAAGGTCGCGGTGGACAGCGGCAAGCTGGATGACGCCGTCCTTGAGCTCAAGGCGGTAGTCGACAAGCCAGTTGACGCAACCCTCGGCGAGCTGGCCCGCCAGCGCCTGGCACGTGTCCTGGCTGCCCAGGGCAAGGCCGAAGACGGCCTGAAGCTGCTCGACGGCACCGTCGACAAAGCCTACGTTGCTACCCGCGAAGAACTGCGCGGCGACCTGCTGCTGCAGCTCAAGCGCAATGACGACGCGCGCGTCGCCTACGAGAAGGCCAAGGCTGCCCTGCCGGAAGATGCCGCCGTCGGCGCCCTGCAGATGAAACTCGACGACCTGGCCAAGGGAGACGCCTGAGATGTTGCGTTGGAAACACGTTGCACTGCTGGCACTGACCCTGATGGCTGTGGGTTGCAGCAGCAATAGCAAGAAAGAACTGCCGCCGGCCGAACTGACCGATTTCAAGGAAGAGGTTCGCCTGGAGAAACAGTGGAGCCGTTCGGTCGGTGACGGCCAGGGCGACCTGTACAACCTGCTCGAGCCTGCCGTCGATGGCCAGACCATCTACGCCGCGTCTGCCGAAGGCCGTGTCATGGCCATGCAGCGTGAAACGGGCGAAGTACTGTGGAAGAAAGATCTCGACCTGCCGATCTCCGGCGCCGTCGGCGTGGGCAGCGGCATGGTCCTGCTAGGCACTCTGCGTGGTGACGTGATCGCCCTGGATTCCGGCTCGGGTGAGCAGAAGTGGCGCGCCAAGGTCACCAGCGAAGTGCTGGCCGCTCCGGCCACCAACGGCGACGTGGTGGTGGTGCAGACCCAGGACGACAAGCTGATCGGCTTCGACGCTTCTACCGGCAACCAGCGCTGGATCTACGAAGGTACTGTCCCGGTGCTGACCCTGCGTGGCACCGGCGCTCCGCTGATCGCCGGCCGTCTGGCGCTGGCCGGCCTGGCCAGCGGCAAGGTCGTTGCCGTGGACGTCGAGCGTGGCCTGCCGGTGTGGGAACAGCGCGTTGCCATCCCGCAAGGCCGTTCCGAACTGGACCGCGTCGTCGACATCGACGGCGGTCTGCTGCTGGTCGACAACGTACTCTACGTGGCCAGCTACCAGGGCCGCGCCGCGGCGCTGGACGTAGGCACCGGCCGTGTACTCTGGCAGCGTGAGGCTTCCAGCTACGTCGGCGTGGCCGAAGGTACTGGCAGCGTGTTCATCAGCCAGGCCAGCGGCACCGTGGAAAGCCTCGATTCCCGTGGTTCGTCCTCGCTGTGGAGCAACGATGCACTGGCTCGCCGCCAGCTGTCCGCTCCGGCCGTGCTGTCGAGCAACGTGGTCGTCGGTGACCTGGAAGGTTACGTGCACCTGCTGAGCCAGGTGGACGGTCGTTTCGTTGGCCGCGAGAAGGTCGACGGTGACGGCGTGCGGGTTCGCCCGCTGGTAGTCGGCAGCTGGATGTACGTGTTCGGCAACAGCGGTAAGCTGGCCGCCTACACGATTCGCTAAGCTGAGTGTTACTGCCGGCCACTGCCGTGAAAAACGGCAGCGGCCGTCGTGTTTTCTGAAAATCAAATTTCCTGGAGAGCCGCATGGTTCCCGTTATAGCCCTGGTGGGCCGCCCGAACGTCGGCAAGTCCACCCTGTTCAACCGCCTGACCCGCACCCGTGACGCCATCGTCGCCGAGTACGCAGGTCTGACCCGCGACCGCCAGTACGGCGAGGCCAAGTGGCAGGGCAAGAAATTCATCGTCATCGATACCGGCGGTATCTCCGGTGACGAAGAGGGTATCGACGCCAAGATGGCCGAGCAGTCGCTGCAGGCCATCGAAGAGGCCGATGCCGTCCTGTTCATGGTCGATTCCCGCGCCGGCCTTACCGCTGCCGATGAGATGATCGGCGAGCACCTGCGCAAGAAGAACAAGCGCACCTACCTGGTGGCCAACAAGGTCGACACCGTCGATCCGGACATCGCCCGCGCCGAGTTCAGCCCGCTGGCCCTGGGCCATGCGATCCCGATTGCCGCCGCCCACGGCCGTGGCATCACCCAGATGTTGCAGGAAGCCCTGGGCGAGATGTTCGCTCCGGAGCCCGAGGCGCCGGAAGACAACGACCTGCCCAGCGAGCTGGAAGAGGTTGCCGAGGGTGAGGAAGCCAAGCGCATCCCCGGCCCGAGCGAGAAGGATGGCATCAAGATCGCCATCATCGGTCGGCCCAACGTCGGCAAGTCCACCCTGGTCAACCGCATGCTCGGTGAAGAGCGGGTGATCGTCTACGATCAGGCCGGCACCACCCGCGACAGCATCTACATTCCCTTCGAGCGCAACGAAGAGAAGTACACCCTGATCGACACCGCCGGCGTGCGCCGCCGCGGCAAGATCTTCGAGGCGGTGGAAAAGTTCTCCGTGGTGAAGACCCTGCAGGCGATCCAGGACGCCAACGTGGTCATCTTCGTCATGGACGCGCGCGAAGGCGTGGTCGAGCACGACCTCAACCTGCTCGGCTTCGTGCTGGAAACCGGCCGCGCGCTGGTCATCGCGCTGAACAAGTGGGATGGCATGGAATCGGCCGAGCGCGACTACGTGAAGACCGAGCTCGAGCGCCGGCTGATGTTCGCCGACTTCGCCGACATTCACTTCATCTCCGCCCTGCACGGTACCGGTGTCGGCCACCTGTACAAGTCGGTGCAGGACTCCTTCCGCTCCGCGGTGACCCGCTGGCCCACCAGCAAGCTCACGCAGATTCTGGAAGACGCCATCCAGGTCCACCAGCCGCCGATGGTCAACGGCCGCCGCATCAAGCTGCGCTATGCGCACCTGGGTGGCGCCAACCCGCCGTTGATCGTGATCCACGGCAACCAGGTGGACGCGGTGCCCAAGGCCTATACGCGTTACCTGGAGAAGACCTTCCGCCGCGTGCTGAAGCTGGTCGGTACGCCGATCCGCATCGAGTACAAGGGTGGCGACAACCCGTTCGAGGGCAAGAAGACTCAGCTCACCGATCGCCAGGTCAACAAGAAGCGCCGCCTGATGTCGCACCACAAGAAGGCCGAGAAGAAGAAGAAGGACAAACGTAAATAACGTCTTTCGGGCTTCAGGCCGCAGGCTACAGGCGATAAGCTGGGGCATCCCTTGCCGCCTGAAGCTTGTCGCCTGTAGCCATGATTGCCAGCAAACTGCCGAATGTCGGCACCACCATCTTCACCCGCATGTCCCAGCTCGCCGCACAAAGCGGAGCGCTGAACCTCTCCCAGGGCTTCCCGGACTTCCCCGGCCCGGCTCCGTTGCTCGAAGCCGTCGGCCGCCACGTCATGGCCGGACACAACCAGTACAGCCCGATGACCGGCCTGCCGGCACTGCGCGAACAGGTCGCGATCAAGGTTGCCAGCCTCTATGGCCGCCAGGTCAGCGCCGACGCTGAAGTAACCATCGTTCCCGGCGCTACCGAGGGCATCTTCTGTGCGGTGCAGGCACTGATCCGCGCCGGCGACGAGGCCATCGTCCTCGACCCCTGCTATGACAGCTACGAGCCTTCGGTGGAACTGGCCGGCGGGCGCTGTGTGCATGTCGCGCTGAGCCAGCCGGACTTCCGCATCGACTGGCAGCGTCTGGCCGATGCCATCACTCCGCGCACGCGCCTGATCTTCCTCAACAGCCCGCACAATCCCAGCGGCGCGCTGATCGACCGCGCCGACCTGGATCGCCTGGCCGAGCTGATTCGCGACCGCGAGATCTACGTCATCAGCGACGAGGTCTACGAGCACCTGGTCTACGACGGCGTGGAGCATGCCAGCGTGCTGGCCCATGACGAACTGTATCCGCGCGCCTTCGTCATCAGCTCCTTCGGCAAGACCTACCACGTCACCGGCTGGAAGACCGGCTACGTGGTGGCGCCGCCGGCGCTGTCGGCGGAGATGCGCAAGATCCACCAGTACGTGAACTTCTGCGGCGTGACCCCGCTGCAGCATGCGCTGGCCGACTTCATGGCGGCGCACCCCGAACACCTGCGCGAGCTGCCGGGCTTCTACCAGGCCAAGCGCGACCTGTTCTGCGACCTGCTGGACGGTTCGCGCTTCACCTTCCAGCGCGCTGCTGGCACCTATTTCCAGGTGGTGGACTACTCGGCGATCCGCCCGGACCTCGACGACGTCGCCATGTCCGAGTGGCTGACCCGCGAGCACGGCGTAGCCGCCATTCCGGTCTCAGTGTTCTACCAGCAGGCCCCGGCAGACATGCGCCTGGTGCGCTTCTGCTTCGCCAAGAAAGAGGAGACGCTGCGCCAGGCAGCGGAACGACTATGCGCGATCTGAGCCAACTGCCCGACCTCAAGCTTGCCCTGGTGCAGACCACCCTGGTCTGGCATGACGCCAAGGCCAATCGCGAGCGCTTCGACGCGCTGCTGGAGAGCGCCCGCGGCGCGGACGTGGTGATCCTCCCGGAGATGTTCACCACCGGATTCTCCATGGACTCCGAGGCATTGGCCGAAGCGGAGGAGGGCGCGACCTACGCCTGGCTGCGCGAGCAGGCTTCGAGGCTCGATGCCGTGGTCTGCGGCAGCGTGATCATCCGTGCCGCCGACGGCAGTCATCGCAACCGCCTGCTCTGGGCGCGCCCGGATGGCGAGATGCAGCACTACGACAAGCGCCACCTGTTCCGCATGGCCGGCGAGCACAAGCACTACACGCCGGGCGAGCAGCAGATACTGCTGGAATGGAAGGGCTGGCGGATTCGCCCGCTGGTCTGCTACGACCTGCGCTTCCCGGTGTGGAGCCGCGATGCCCAGGACACCGACCTGCTACTCTATACTGCCAACTGGCCGGCCGCGCGCCGGCAGCACTGGAACCGCCTGTTACCCGCGCGGGCTATTGAAAACCTCTGCTACGTCGCGGCGGTCAACCGTGTCGGCGAAGACGGCAAGGGCCATGCCTATTCCGGCGACAGTCAGGTGCTGGACTTCCAGGGCGACAACCTGCTGGCGGCCGGCAGTGCCGACGGGGTATTCCAGATCGCCCTGAATGCGGCGGAGCTGGCGGCCTACCGGGAACGCTTCCCGGCCAATCTCGATGCGGACGAGTTCGACATCCGTCGCTGAAGTCGTGCCTCGCTGAAATCAATCGCGGACGGAGTCCGCTCCTACGAAACTTGACACCGCGTAGGAGCGGACTCTGTCCGCGATGTTTTCGCCCCGCTCAATAAGCGCTGGCTGTGTTCAAGCGCTGGATCGCCTCGTCACTGAGCTTCAGGTCCACCGCTGCGATCAGGTCCGGCAACTGCTCAAGCTTCGATGCGCTGGCAATCGGTGCGGTGATGCTCGGGCGGGCCATCAGCCAGGCCAGGGAGACCTGTGCTGGCGTGGCATTCAGCTCGCCAGCCACTTCCTCCAGTGCATCGAGGATCGCGAAGCCGCGCGCGTTCATGAAGTTCTTCACCTTGTAACCGCGCACGCTGCTCTTGCCCAGGTCCGCCTCGCTGCGGTACTTGCCGGTGAGGAACCCCGCCGCCAGCGAGTAGAAACTGATGACGCCGAGACCCAGTTGTTGCACCGTGGGCTCCAGGTTGGTCTCGTAGTTGGCGCGATCGTAGAGGTTGTAGTTGGGCTGCAGGCTCTGGTAGTTCGGCAGCTTCAGACGTTCACACACCTCGCGCGCTTCGCGCAGGCGCCTGGCCTCCAGATTCGACGCGCCGATCACCCGCACCTTGCCGCTCTCTACTGCCTCGGCGAAGGCACCCATGGTTTCCTCCAGGGAGGTATGCGGGTCATCGCAGTGGGATTGGTAGAGGTCGATATAGTCAGTCTGCAGGCGCTTGAGCGAACGCCCCAGCGCCTGCTCGATGTAAACCGCCGACAGGCCCTTGTGGCCGTTGCCCATGTCCATGCCTACCTTGGTGGCGATCTGCACCTGGTTGCGCTTGCCGGTCTTCTTCAGCCATTTGCCGATCAGTGCTTCCGACTCGCCGCCATCGTGGCCGGGAGCCCAGCGCGAGTACACGTCCGCGGTGTCGATGCAGTTGAGTCCGGCGTCGAGCAGGGCGTCGAGCAGGCGAAAGGAGGTCGCTTCGTCGGCGGACCAGCCGAACACATTACCGCCGAACACCAGCGCGGGAATCTTCAGGCCCGATTGTCCGAGTTCGCGTGTACGCATCTGCTTTGCCTCCTCTGGGGTGTGCGAGAACCCTCAGTGTAGACGCCGCCTCTGGCCGCGCCGGGCGGAATAACCGGCAGCCGCCACCCAGCTGGTCTATCATGGCGGCCAGCCCAATTGCCGAGTGCCGAACATGACCACGACTCCCTATCTGCTGGACCAGCTGGAAACCGCCGACATGCTCTTGATCGACGGCCTGCATGCCTGGCAGTTCGAGCTCAACGAGGCACTACTGGACCAGGCGGACGCCGCCGCCAACGCCGGGCACCCCTTTGCCAGTGAAGACGTTGTCCTGCAGATCGAATCCATCGACGGCCGTGATCGCCGCGAATGGCGCTTCAGCTACAACCAGGTGATGGAGGCCAGCTATCAGGCCGAGGACGAGAGCTGGCTGCTCCACGCAGGCGAGCAGCAGCACCGCCTGT
Organism: Pseudomonas sp. GD03903; assembly: GCF_029840045.1. NCBI lineage: Bacteria > Pseudomonadati > Pseudomonadota > Gammaproteobacteria > Pseudomonadales > Pseudomonadaceae > Pseudomonas > Pseudomonas sp. GD03903. The sequence continues at coordinate 347,589 of NZ_JAOCBT010000003.1, forward strand.
GTTGCCTGGGCGCGGTAACGGCCAGTGGCGACGACGAGTGAATGAACAAGGCCCCGAAAGGGGCCTTCTTCATTTCAGGGCCTTCAGAGCGCCAGCGGGTAGCTGGTGATGAAGCGCACCTCGTCATAATCGCTGGCGTAGCTGCTGCGCACGGTTGAGGTGCGCATCAGCAAGGACACTGACTTCAGTGGCCCGCCCTGGATGGTGTAGCCGATATCCGTGTCGCGCTCGTACTCGTGGCCATCGCTCTTGCCAGGGCGCGAGATATCGGTGCCCTTGGTATAGCGCGTCATCAGCGTCAGGCCCGGCAGGCCAAGACTGGCGAAGTCATAGTCGTAGCGCAGCTGGTAAGAGCGCTCCTGCGCCCAGAAGAAGCCGCCGTTGGTCACCCAGTTGACCAGATAGGGCTGTGGCGTGTTGCCCAGCAGCATGGGGAACATGTCCTCGCCCAGCATGCGCTGGTAGGTGGCCGATAGCGTGTGGCTGCCGTGTTTCACGCCCAGCCGCGCACCATAGGCACGGTTGTCGATGCGACCGGACAGCGCCTGCCCCGACTCCTCGTTGTGGAAGTAACTCAGGGTGCCGAGCAGCGCGGTGTTCTCGCCGACCGGCTGTTTGAAGTTGGCGCCGACATAGTGCTGGTCGTAGATGTCCTCGAGCTGGGCGAAGTAGTAGCTGGTGGACAGTCCAGGCGTCCACTGCGCATCGACGCCGCCCAGATTCAGCTTGTTGCTGTCCTGGCTGGCAGGACGCGTGGCCAGGTAGAACGACTCGCGGTCGCTGGAGGCGCGGGTGCTGGTATTCCATAGCTGCGCGGCGGTGAACTTGAAGCGCTCCGACTCCTTAGACTCCAGCATCACGCCCTGGAAGGTCTGTGGCAGCACGCGCACATCGTCCTGGAAGATCACCGGCAGGCGTGGCTCCAGCAGGCCAACTTTCAGCGTGGTCTTCGAATAGCGCAGCTTTAGCGTGGCGCCACCACGGCTGAAGTCATCCACCGGCTCGCCGGTCGTGCGGTCATAGGGCAGGTTGCTGTCGTTGCTGGTGCCGGCGCCGCCGTCGAGCTTCAAGGCGTAGAAACCGGTGAAGTCCATGCCGACACCGATGGTGCCTTCGCTAAAGCCCGAGCTGAAGCGTGCCAGCACCGCCTGCGACCAACTGCCCGCCTGGGACTGCGGAGCGTTGTCCTGGCGGTAATCGCGCAACATGTAGAAGTTGCGCAGCGAGGTGTCCAGGCGGCTGTCGTCGATCAGGTCGGCCTGGGCACAGAGGGGCAACAGCGCGCTGGAAAGCAGCGCACTGGCAAAGCGATTACGCAACATCGTCATCTCCTGAGCATCGTTCGCCGGGGCGCAGGGCGCCACGCCGGCGAACGGGCGTACGTCTTGTCGAGGCGGGCGCGATCAGTTCGCGGCGGCGGTGTTATCCAGCGATACCGCTTCAGGCTGGACTGTCTGCTCCTGGCCCAGGCTGCGGCGGAAGTGCTTGCGCCCGCTGCCCAGCAGCCACAGGCAGAGCAATCCGGCGAGGGTGACGATGATGCCGATGGAGGAGCCGACGGCTTTCGGGTCCTTGAAGTACTGGTCGGTGAGCAGCGCGACCAGGGTGGTGCCGACACCCAGGCCGATAAGGTTGGAGACCAGCAGGAACAGCGCCGACACCTGCGCGCGCAGGCGATTGGGTGTGAGCACCTGCATGGCGGCTGCCGAGGTGGAGATGCAGAAGGCGCAGAAGAACATCGCCGCGCCCATCAGCAGCACCGACAGCTGCAGGCTGCCGGCCGTCACCGAACCGATGACGAAGGGGATGGTGCAGGCGGCGCCGAGCATGCCGCTGATCAGCGCCGCATCGCTGCGCCCGCGCTTCTGCAGCACGTCCACCAGCCAGCCGGCGCAGAACACCCCGGCGGTGTTGAGCACCAGCAAAATGCCGCCGAGTATGTAGCCCACCTCCAGCGGCGACAGGCCGTACTGGCGGATGTACAGGGCCGGCGCCCAGCCCATCAGCGCGTACTGGCACATGGCGAAGAAGGAGAAACCCAGGTAGTGGCAGGCGAAGGTGGCGCGATGGCGCCCCAGGAAACGCAGCCCGTCACGAACCGTTGCCTTTTGCTCCCGATCGCCCAGCTTGCGCGCCGGGTCGCGGATGGTCAGCGCGATCAGCAGCGCCACCAGCACGCCGGGCAAGCCAACGATGAAGAACGCGATCTGCCAGGAACGCACCTGGCCCAACCAGCCCAGGTCGATGGCCGGTACGTCGCGCAGCGCCTCGATCACGTAGCCGCCGACCAGGAAGGCCAGGCCGCCGCCGAGGAAGGCGCCCATGGAGTACAGCCCCAGCGCGCGGCCGAGTTTTTCCTTGGGGAACAGGTCGGCGAGCATCAAGTAGGTCGCCGGGGTCAGCGCGGCTTCGCCGACGCCCACGCTCATGCGCGCGAGGAACATCTGCAGGAAGTTCTTCGACAGGCCGCACGCCGCGGTGGCGAAGCTCCAGAAGGCCACGCCGATGGCGATGATCCTGACCCGCGAGGAGCGATCGGCGAGGTAGGCAATGGGCAGGCCCATGAAGGCATAGAACAGCGAGAAGGCCAGCCCGCTGAGCAGGCTGAACTGGGTGTCGCTGATCTGCAGGTCGGCTTTGATCGGCTCGATCATCAGCGAGAGGATCTGCCGGTCAACGAAGGAGAAGATATACGCCACCATGCACAGCACGACGACATACCAGGAATAACGGGAAGTGTGGACGGATTGCGGGTGGGGAGATTGCGGGTTCACGGTTACTGGCTCCTGAAGCGGGTGAAGGCAGATGGCCAAGCACGTCGAGCTCGTTGTTGTTGTAGGTAACCAGGCGCCTCTGTACGCAAGGCAGGGGCGGCCGAAAGTGTCTGATTGCGTGACACGGTTTTTTGTTTGCCTGCCGCTTTCGCAGCAGTGCAGGCAAGACTAGGGAAGGGGGGAGCGGGGAGTAATCGGGGCGAGCCCCAGCATTGCGGAGACTTCCCCCTAGGGGGCTAGGGGGAATCTTTAGGTGATGTGCAGAGGGTGATTCAGATCAGCCCGAACAGCGCCAGGACAAAGGCACCGCCGAAGACCACGGCCATGACCGCGAGCAGGAACAGCAGGCTGACGCCGAAAGCACGCCAGTTGGAGGTGAACTGGCCACCCTGGGCCGCATGCTGCTCGACAGCTGCACCGGTGTGCTGCTTGGCGTAGTGATACATGCCGAAGACGGCGGCAATGTTGATGGGGGTGGCGGGGACGCTATCCGGCAGGAACATGCCCAGCAGGAAGATCGCAACGAGGGCGCCGATGCCGGTGATCCAGGCGTTGCGCACCTGAGCGTGGCGGCCCAGACGTTTGAGGTTCTGCGCGATGACCCAGGCTCCGGCGACCGGCGTGCCGAAGAAGGTGGCGATGCCCACGGCGGCGAGGCGGTAGAGCGGTTCGCCGGTGGCGACGGCCGGGCCATCCTGAAGTACCGCGGCGGGCGTCTGGAAGGGGTTGTCCTGTGGTGTATCGGTCATGTTTTCACTCCGTTGAAAACAGCCCCGGACGCACGAGGCGTCCGGGGCAAAGGGGACTGCTGTATTACCAGGCTTACGCGGCTTTCGCGTGGCCCAGCGTCACGGCACGGTTCAGGGCGCTGAACAGCGCACGGAAGCTCGCGGTGGTGATGTTTTCATCGATGCCGATGCCGTGCAGCGAACGACCACCCTCGACACGCAGTTCGATATAGGCGGCCGCGCGGGCATTGGTGCCGGCGCCGATGGCGTGCTCGTTGTAGTCCATGATCTCGACGTCCACCGGCAGCGAGGCGACCAGGGCTTCCAGGGTGCCCTTGCCCTTGCCGTGCCAGTGGTGCTGCTCACCCTTGTGGGTCACGTCGATATCGATGGCGCAGGTACCGTTCTCTTCCTGCAGACGGTAGTTCTTCAGGCCGAACGGAGAGACAGCCTGCAGGTACTCGGTCTGCAGCAGGGTGTAGATCTGCTCGGCGGTCATCTCCAGGCCGAGGCGATCGGTCTCGTTCTGCACGACCTGGCTGAACTCGATCTGCATGCGGCGCGGCAGGCTGATGCCGTATTCCTGTTCGAGCAGGAAGGTGATGCCGCCCTTGCCGGACTGGCTGTTCACACGGATCACTGCCTCGTAGCTGCGGCCGATGTCCGCCGGGTCGATCGGCAGGTACGGCACTTCCCACACGGCGTCTTCCTTCTGCTGGGCGAAGCCCTTGCGGATGGCATCCTGGTGGGAGCCGGAGAAGGCGGTGTGGACCAGGTCGCCGACATACGGGTGACGCGGGTGCACCGGAATCTGGTTGCACTCTTCGACCACCTTACGCACGGCATCGATGTCGGAGAAGTCCAGCTCGGGATCGATACCCTGGGTGTACATGTTCAGCGCCATGGTCACCAGGCAGAGGTTGCCAGTGCGCTCGCCGTTACCGAACAGGCAGCCTTCTACCCGATCGGCGCCGGCCATCAGGGCCAGTTCCGACGCGGCCACGCCAGTACCACGGTCGTTATGGGTGTGCAGGCTGATCAGCACGCTGTCGCGCTTGTTGATCTGGCGGCCGAACCACTCGATCTGGTCGGCGTAGTTGTTCGGCGTGGCGCACTCGACGGTAGCGGGCAGGTTGAGGATCAGGCGGTTCGCCGGAGTCGGCTGGAACACGTCGATCACCGCGTTGCACACCTCGACGGCGAAATCGGTCTCGGTGGAGCTGAACACTTCCGGCGAATATTCGAAGCCCCACTGGGTTTCCGGCGCGGCGTCGGCCAGGCGCTTGATGGTCTGGCCTGCGGCCACAGCGATGGCTTTCACGCCGGCCTTGTCCTGGTTGAAGACGATCTTGCGGAAGCTCGGTGCGCAGGCGTTGTAGTAGTGGACGATGGCTTTCTTCGCGCCCTTGAGGGACTCGAAGGTGCGCTCGATGAGATCGTCGCGGGCCTGGGTCAGCACCTGGATGGTGACGTCATCGGGAATGTGGCCGCCCTCGATCAGCTCACGAACGAAGTCGAAGTCGGTCTGCGAGGCGGACGGGAAGCCCACTTCGATTTCCTTCAGGCCGACCTGCACCAGGCACTTGAAGAAGCGCATCTTCTTCTCGGCGTCCATCGGCTCGATCAGCGACTGGTTGCCGTCGCGCAGGTCGGTGGACAGCCAGATCGGTGCCTTGTCGATGATCTTGTCCGGCCAGGTGCGGTCGGGCAGGGTGATCTGAGTGAAGGCACGGTATTTCTTCGACGGGTCTTTCAACATGCTCATGAGCGGAATCCTTGTTCTCTGCGGCCTGCGGGGCCTGCGCAAATAAAACGAAATGAGGCGAAACCGGGGGAGGGGGGCTCAGCCACGCAGTCGCGGGCTGACCAGACGCAGGCAGGCGTGTTGGCGAAGCAGGATGAGGGTGTGTGCGGTTTTCATGAGTGCCAAGCTAAAGGCCTCGGAGACCAATGGCAAGCATTTGGGGAAATTTGGTAGAAAAAGTCTATTACTGCATTTTTGCGATGATTAATTGTTGGTGATGTTGATTTTCAGCAATTATTCCTAGCGCTTAACGCTGTGCTTAACTGATTCTGCGTCCACGTGCCGCAGCGGAGCTTTGTAACTCCGTGCGATCATTGCGCACCCCCGCCGCAGGTGGGGCATACCCTGCTCAAGGACATTTCGTGACCCGTCGCACTCGACAAGGCGTAGGCACCTGGCTGGCGTTGTTCGCCATGCTGATGATCTATGTCGGCCCGCTGGTTTCCCAGTCGATGCCGATGGATCACGCCATGCCCATGGATCACGTCATGCCGATGGAGCATGGCAAGGCCATGGACCATGGTGCGGCCGTCGCCGCCATGGACGAAATGGCCTGTTCGGATGGGCACCGGGCTGCTGCACAACACGCGGCACCGACTTCCCACGGCGAACAGCCGCTCACCGCCGACGCCTTCATGGAGAAGTGCGGCTATTGCAGCCTGCTGATCCACAGCCCGCCGCTGACTCCGCCGCCAGTCCTGCTTGACCACGGCCTGCCCAGCGCCGGCGCCCCTGTCGTCCAGCTGCTTTCCTCGCGCATTCCCGACTCGCCGGTCTTTCCCGGCGCCCGTTCCCGCGCACCCCCGCTCCTGATCGGCTGACCTGCAATCCCGACTCCCCGACCCCGGCGCGGATGCCTGCATTCGCTAGCGCGCCGTGCGAGTACGTGTGGAGCGGGCGTCATCACTGATCATGGAATTCATGGAATGTCCCGCATGCCTATGCGCCGTCGGCAAACTGCCGTCGGCCTGCGCGCCCTGTGCGCGCTGACCGCCCTCGGCGGTTTCACTGCCGTCCCTGTGCTGGCCGAGGAAGAAGATCACTCGGCGCATGTCACCGAGCTGTCTCCCAGTGTCATCACCGCCGTGGCGCAGAGTTCGCCGCTGACCGTGGTCACTGATCCGAAGCAGCCGCGCCAACCGATCCCCGCCAGCGACGGCGCCGACTATCTCAAGACCATCCCCGGCTTCTCCTCCATCCGTAACGGCGGCACCAACGGTGACCCGGTGCTGCGCGGCATGTTCGGCTCGCGTCTGAACATCCTCACCAACGGCACTACCATGCTCGGCGCCTGCCCGGCGCGGATGGACGCGCCGACCTCCTATATCTCGCCGGAGACCTTCGACAAACTCACCGTGGTGAAAGGCCCGGAAACCGTGATCTGGGGGCCGGGCGCCTCGGCTGGCACCATCCGTTTCGACCGCGAGCCGGAGCGCTTCGGTGAGCTGGGCATGCGGGTCAACGGCAGCCTCACCGCTGGCTCCAATGGCCGCTTCGACCGGGTGCTGGATGCGGCCGCCGGCGGACCATTGGGTTACCTGCGCGTCACCGGCAACAAGTCCCAGTCCGACGACTACGAGGACGGCAGCGGCAATACCGTGCCCTCGCGCTGGAACAAGTGGAACGGCGACGTGGCTGTGGGCTGGACGCCGGACGCCGACACCCTGGTCGAACTCACCGCCGGCAAGGGCGATGGCGAAGCGCGTTATGCCGGACGCGGCATGGACGGTTCGCAGTTCAAGCGCGAAAGCCTCGGCCTGCGCTTCGAGAAGTCCAACATCGGCGAGGTGCTCGACAAGCTGGAGGCGCAGGTCTACTACAACTACGCCGACCACGTGATGGACAACTACAGCCTGCGCACGCCCTCAGGCATGGGCATGATGGCCGGCCCCATGGCCTCCAATGTCGACCGCCGCACCCTCGGCGGGCGCCTGGCCGCCACCTGGCGCTGGGACGATTTCAAGCTGATCACTGGCGTCGATGCGCAGACCAACGAACACCGTGAGCGCAGCGGCATGGGGATCAATACCTATGACGAGCAGCCGTGGGACAAGGACGCCGTGTTCCACAACTACGGCGCGTTCGGTGAGCTGACCTGGTACGCCGCCGACCGCGATCGCGTGATCACCGGTGCGCGCCTGGACCGCGCTTCGGTCAAGGATTACCGGCAGAGCTCCGGCTCGGGGATGATGGCGATGCCCAACCCCACTGCCGACGACACGCGCGCCGATACCTTGCCCAGTGGCTTTGCGCGCTACGAGCACGATCTGGCCGACACGCCGACCACCCTCTACGTCGGCCTCGGTCACGTACAGCGCTTCCCCGACTACTGGGAGCTGTTCTCCCCGGACAAGGGCCCGAGCGGTTCGGTCAACGCCTTCGACAGCATCAAGCCGGAGAAGACCACCCAGCTGGACTTCGGCGCGCAGTACGAGGACGAGAAGCTCAAGGCCTGGGCGTCGGGCTACGTCGGTGTGATTCGCGACTACATCCTGTTCGACTACATGCCCGGCGGCATGATGGGCCGCACCTCCCAGGCGCGGAACGTCGACGCCCGCATCATGGGCGGCGAACTGGGCGCGGCCTACGCGCTGACCAGCAACTGGACCGCCGACGGAACCCTGGCCTATGCCTGGGGCAAGAACACCACCGACGACACCGCGCTGCCGCAAATGCCGCCGCTGGAGGCACGTTTCGGCCTGACCTACGAGGAAGGCGACTGGAGCGCTGGCGGTCTTTGGCGCGTGGTCGCGCACCAGGGCCGCATCGCCGAGAACCAGGGCAACGTGGTCGGCTACGACTTCGACGAAAGCCCCGGTTTTGCGGTGTTCTCGCTCAACGGCGCGTACAAGCTGAGCAAGAACCTCAAGGTCAGCACTGGCGTCGACAACCTGTTCGACAAGGACTACGCCGAGCACCTGAACCTGGCGGGCAACGCCGGCTTCGGCTACCCGGCCAACGACCCTGAATCGATCCACGAGCCGGGACGCACGTTCTGGACCAAAGTGGACTTCTCGTTCTGATGCCCGACCGGCCCCCGCTGGTCGGGGGCCTCCTTGCGTGAGGAGATCAACGAATGCAGAACAAGACATTCGACTTCTACAACCTGGCCTGGCGCTGGCACTTCTATGCCGGGCTGTTCGTCGCACCGTTCATGATCCTGCTGTCGCTGACCGGCATCATCTACCTGTTCAAGCCACAGCTCGACCCGCTGATGTACAGCGACCTGCTGCACGTGAAACCGGGAGAGATGCGGCTGTCCGCCGATGAGCAACTGATGCACCTGCGCCACGAGAACCCGCAGTTGCAGGTCAGCCAGTATTTGCCGGCACCGGCCGCCGACCGCAGCGCGCAGTTCGTCGCCCAGCTCGATGGGCGCGAGGTGAATGCCTTCGTCGATCCCTACAGCGGCAAGCTGCTCGGCGTGCAGGACGCCAAGTCCAATCTGCAGGCCATGGCCCGCGCGCTGCACGGCGAGCTGATGATCGGCACCATCGGTGACCGGCTGATCGAACTGGCCGCCGGCTGGGGCATCGTATTGGTGGTCTCCGGCCTGTACCTGTGGTGGCCGCGCAAGCGTTCCCTGCGCGTGCTGCTCTGGCCGGACCTGTCCCGCCGCGGCCGTGCGCTCTGGCGCGAAGTTCATGTGGTGGTCGGTTTCTGGGGCTCGCTGCTGATGCTGTTCATGCTGCTCACCGGCATGACCTGGACCGGCTTCTGGGGAAAATCCTTCGCCGATGTCTGGAACCGCTTCCCGGTGGCCATGTGGAACGACGTGCCCAAATCGGACCTGGAGGCGCGCTCGCTCAACGAGGCGCACCGCCAGACCATTCCCTGGGCCATGGAAAACACCCCGATGCCGATGTCCGGCGGCGCCCACGCCGAACACATGGCCCACGGCTCCGGCGGCATGGCAATGCCGCAGATCAGCCTGCAGCAGGTGGTCGATACGGCCGACAAGGCCGGCGTGACACCGGGCTATGCCGTCGCATTGCCCAAGGGCGCCGAGGGCGTATTCACTGTCTCGGTGTTCGCCGACGACTCGCGCAACGACGCCACCCTGCACATCGACCAGTACACCGGCAAGGTGCTCGCCGACGTGCGCTGGAAGGACTACGGGCTGGTGGCCAAGGGCGTCGAATCCGGCGTGATGCTGCATGAAGGCAAGATGTTCGGCCTGTTCAACCAGCTGCTGATGCTCGCGGTCTGCCTGATGATCCTGCTCAGCGCCGGCAGCGGCCTGTGGATCTGGTGGAAGCGCCGCCCGCAGGGCCGCCTCGGCGTGCCGCCGATGCCCCATGCGCTGCCGGTGTGGAAGGGCGGGGTGGCGATCATGCTCATCCTCGGCATCGCCTTCCCGTTGGTGGGCGCATCGCTGCTGCTGGTATGGGCGCTGGACTGGGCGGTGCTGTCGCGCTTCAAGCCGCGCAGCCCGGCGCTGGGCTGATGCGTACCTGTTTCAACCTGACGCCTGCCGCGAGGCAGGCTATGCTGCGGCGCGATCGTTGCGCCCGCGGCCCGATGTTTTATCGCCCTTGTGGCGGATCTGATCACAAGCCAACTGGAGTCTCGAACATGCGTAAAACCCTGCTCGCTTTCGCTGTCCTGCTGGGCTTCTCCGGCGCCACCATGGCCCACGAATACGAGGCCGGCAACCTGCACATCGACCACCCGTGGTCGCTGCTGCTGCCGGCCAACTCGGTGAACGGCGCCGCCTACTTCATCGTGCAGAACCACGGCAAGGACGCGGACCGTCTGCTCGGCGCCGATACCGATCGCGCCGCCAGCGCCGAAATCCACCAGCACGTGGAGAAGGACGGCATGATGAAGATGCAGAAGGTCGAGGGCGTGGATATTCCCGCCGGCGGCAAGGTCATCTTCGCGCCGGGCCAGTACCACCTGATGCTGTTCGGCCTGAAGAAGCCGCTCACCGATGGCGAGCGCTTCCCGCTGACCCTGCACTTCCAGAAGGCCGGTGACGTGAAGGTCGAGATCGCCGTGCAGAAAGAAGCCCCGCTCTCTAAAGGAGCAGAGGGGGGCACCGACATGGGCCACGACATGCACGGCATGAAGATGAACTGATGAGCGACCGGCTCCTGCGCCCCTTGGTGTGGGCGCAAGACGGCGAGTGGCTGCTGGGTTTCGACGGCAGCTACTCGAGCGACTCGATCCTGCGCATCGAGAGCGCCGCCGATGGTTTCATCCTGCGCGAGGAGCGTCTGGCGGAGACGCAGACCAAGCGCTATCCCTTCGCCGATCTGAAGGATGACGTCACGGCGGCCGACTGGACCGCCGTGGTCGTCGACGAAGAAGGCGAGCGCCTGGGCTTTGCCATCGCCCACTACGAAATCTGGAACCGCCGCGCGGTGCTGGACGACCTGTTCGTCCTCCCCGAGGCGCGCGGGTTGGGCGTAGGCAAGCAACTGCTGGACGGTTGCCTGGACTGGGCGCGCGGCACCGAGGCGCGCCACCTGTGGCTGGAAACCCAGAGCCTCAACCTGCCGGCGGTGGGCTTCTACCGCTCCCGTGGCTTCGCCCTCAGTGGACTCTCCACTGACCTCTACGACCCGGCGCAGGTGCTGCCCGGGGAAATGGCGCTGTTCTTCAGCTACCCGCTGGCCTGAGGGCCATGCGCGCCTGTCGCGCCACAAGGATCAGCGCGAAGCCGATGCAGTAGGCCAGTACATCCAGCCAGTCCGGCGTGGCGCCCAGCACGATGCGCAGTGCGCGGTTGCCGATCTGCCAGTGGAAGGCTGCGGCGAGGAACTGGCCGAATTCGATCAGCAGCCCGCAGGCCAGCGCCGCTACGGCCAGCCAGTGCGCGGGCGCATCCAGCGCGGCGCGCAGCAGGCAGTACAGCCAGATCACCGCCAGCACGTCGCCGCCAAAGCCGCGCAGCCAGCCAAGGTGCGCGCCGGCCGTGGCCAGCCAGACGAGTACGGCAAACCAGAGCAGCGCGAAGATCGCGCTGCGTCCATCGAAACGAAGCTGCATCAGGGCTTGAACGCGCCGATGAAGATCGCCGGATCGACGCGGGCGTCGTTCAGGCTGACGTTCCAGTGCATGTGCGGCCCGGTGGCGCGGCCGGTGGCACCGACGCGGCCGACCACGCCGCCGCGCGGGAGCTGGTCGCCGACCTTCACGTCGATCTTCGACATGTGGCAGAACATGCTGATGAAGCCCTGGCCGTGGTCGACGAACACCGTGTTGCCGTTGAAGAAGTAGTTGCCGATCAGGATCACCTTGCCGGCGGCCGGTGTCTTGATCGGCGTGCCGGCGGGCACGGCGAAGTCGAGGCCCGAGTGCGGGTTGCGCTCCTCACCATTGAAGAAGCGGCGCAGGCCGAAGGGGCTGGAGAGCGGGCCGTTGACCGGTTTGTCGAGCACCAGGTTGCTTGGCGTGCCGGGGCTGAAGCTGCGGTAGGCGGCGGTCTGCTCGGCCAGCTCGCGGTTGATGCGCTTGAGGTCTTCGGGCAGCGGGTTCACTTGGCGGGTGTTCTTCAGGGTGATGTGCTGCTCTTTATAGTGCTTGGCTCCAACGCTGAAGCCGAGGTTGCGGCTGGCTCCGCCCTGCTTAACGGCGATCTGCTGGCTGCCGGCCTTGGCGGTCAACGGGATGCCGACGATGGCGATCCAGTCACGGCCTTCTTCACGCACCACCAGCACCGGCTTGCCCTGGAAGGTGGCGGTGGGCACGGCGGCATCCTGGCCCAGTTGCACCACGGCGACACCGCCGGGCACCGGCTTGTTCAGGGTACGGCTGATGAAGCCTTCGGCATGGGCGGGCAGGGTGAGAAGGGCGGCGGCGAGCAGGCAGAAGAGTCGAAACATGGCGCAATCCGTGGACGTATCGGCGGATGAAGCGGGCAGTCTACACGGCGCTCTTCGGCGAGCGGGACGATTTCGTCGAAAGCGGAATCCAGTTGTACTGCCGATCAATCCAGGAGCACCAACGTAGGATGGGTGGAGCGCAGCGATACCCATCGATAACTCAACTGCGCCTATTGATGGGTATCGCTGCGCTCCACGCCATCCTACAAAGCGACTGCTACCGGTGCAGGCCCTCGAGCTGCTGGCGCCACAGCTGTTCTAGCGGCAGTACCTGTGCCGGGCCGTAGATGGCGTGGGGCTTGCCCAGATGAGCGGCCCACAGCTGGTCGCCGTAGTCGTAGTGCCACCACTCACTGGAGAGGTTGCTGAAGCCCGCCGCGTGCATGGCGTTGAACAGGATTCGGCGGTTGTCGCGGATACGCCGTTGCGATTCGTCGGGCTCGGAAATCTCTTCGTAGTGGCGGGTATACGAGCGTGGCGTGGCCTCGTCGAACAGGCTGCCCATGTCCAGCCAGCGGCCTTCGCGGTCGCACAGGGTGAGGTCGATGGCGCCGCCGGTGAGGTGCGGGCTGGGTGATTCCGTGCGGGTACTGGGCGGGGCGACGAATTCGCGGGTGCGCCGGGTCAGTTCGGCGGGGTCGGCGTCCGGCTGGTGCTGGTGGAGGATGTCGTAGAGCGTGTCGTACAGGTGCTGCTGCACGGCAAACGGCCGCCAGGCGTCGAGGATGACCAGGCGCAGGCCGTCGGGCAGCAGGCTGGCCGCGAGCAGCAGGCGCTCGAAGACTTCCGTGCGGGCATAGCATTCCGGCTGCGCGTTGGGCACGCCGAGGCGGTGGTACGCCGGCCATACGCTGAATCCGCTGGCGATGCTCAGTGCCTGCAACGGCTGGTCGCATTCGATGATCGGCACCCGGAAGGCCTCGGCCCAGTCCGGGTCGGGTTGCGGCAGGATCGGCGCGAGCAGGTCGGTCATCGGCAGTCAGTCCAGCAGGGAAAGGGTGACGGGCGCCTGGTGGTTGTCTTCCACGCGCACTTCCAGCTCGCCGTCGCCCAGCCTGGCCTTGAGGCGCTGGCCGTTCTTCGTCTGCGCCGCGCTGCGGATGGCCTGGCCCTTGTCGTCCAGGAGGATGCTGTAGCCACGGCCGAGGGTCGCCAGCGGGCTGACGATGTGCAGCGTCTGCATCAGGCCATCCAGGCGCTGGCGCTGTTCGCGGAGCATGGCTTTGGTGGCGCGCGGCAGGCGGGCGCTGAGGTTGTCCAGACGCTGGCGCAGCAGGGCCAGGTTGCGGCCGGGATGTTGCGCGGCGAGGCGGGTATCCAGGCGCGCCACACGCTCCTGGCGGATCTGCAGCTGGCGCTCGAAGGCGCGGCGCAGGCGCATGTCCAGGTCGTCCAGGCGCTGGGACTGCTGGCGCAGGCGCTCGCCGGGGTGGCGCAGTCGTCGGGCCGTGCCTTCCAGACGCAGCCGTTCGCGGGTCAGGCGGTCCTGGATGCGCAGGATCAGCCGGCGGCGCAGGCTGTCCAGGCGTTGTTGCAGGTCGCCGCTGTGGGGTGCGAGCAGTTCGGCGGCGGCCGAGGGCGTCGGTGCGCGCACGTCGGCGACGAAATCGCTGATGGACACGTCGGTCTCATGGCCCACGGCACTGACGATGGGCGTCACGCAGGCGGCGATGGCGCGGGCTACCGGTTCCTCGTTGAAGCACCAGAGGTCTTCCAGCGAGCCGCCGCCACGGGCCAGGATCAGCGCGTCGAAGCCCTGCGCATCGGCCAGCTTGAGCGCGCGGACGATCTGCCCGATGGCTTCGCGGCCCTGCACGGCAGTGGGGATCAGGGTCAGCTCGACCTGTGGGGCGCGGCGGCGGAACACACTGATGATGTCGCGTATCACCGCGCCGGTGGGCGAGCTGACGATGCCGATGCGCCTGGGATGCGCAGGCAGTTCCTGCTTGCGTTCGGCGGCGAACAGGCCCTCGGCGGCGAGCTTTTCCTTCAGCGCCTCGAAGGCCAGGCGCAGCGCACCATCGCCGGCGGGTTCGACGGTATCGGCGATCAGCTGGTAGTCGCCCCGCCCCTCGAACAGCGAAACCTTGCCGCGCACCCGCACGGCCAGGCCGTCGCGCAGGGCCTGGCGCACGCGCAGGGCGTTCTGCCTGAACAGCGCGCAGCGCACCTGGGCGTTGCTGTCCTTGAGGGTGAAGTACATGTGGCCGGATGCGGGGCGGGCGAGGTTGGAAATCTCGCCTTCGACCCAGACCTGCGGGAACACGTCCTCCAGCAGGTGGCGGGCGCGCTGGTTGAGCTGGCTGACGGTCAGAACCTCGCGGTCGAGGCCCAGCCGTTGAAAGGGATCTTTCTGCATGGCGAAGGATGATAAGCGGGCCTGTGGACAGGGGCCAGCACGTAAGCCAGATAAAGACTGCATTCAGATCGTCTGGTTACGTTGAGCCGCACCCCTCAGCTGGGATATAATGCCGCGCTTCCATTTTTCCCGATCGGGAGCCCCCGCCATGCTGCGCATCAGCCAAGAAGCCCTCACTTTCGACGACGTCCTCCTGATCCCAGGTTATTCGGAAGTCCTGCCCAAGGACGTGAGTCTGAAGACTCGCCTGACCCGTGGCATCGAACTGAACATCCCGCTGGTGTCCGCCGCGATGGATACCGTGACCGAAGCCCGCCTCGCCATCGCCATGGCGCAGGAAGGCGGCATCGGCATCATCCACAAGAACATGAGCATCGAGCAGCAGGCTGCCGAAGTTCGCAAGGTCAAGAAGCACGAGACCGCCATCGTTCGCGACCCGGTCACCGTGACCCCGTCGACCAAGATCATCGAGCTGCTGCAGATCGCCCGCGAGTACGGCTTCTCCGGCTTCCCGGTGGTGGAAGAGGGTGAGCTGGTCGGCATCGTTACCGGCCGCGACCTGCGCGTGAAGCCGAACATCGGCGACAGCGTGGCCGCGATCATGACCCCGAAGGACAAGCTGGTCACCGCCCGCGAGAACACCCCGCTGGAAGAGATCAAGGCGGCGCTCTACGAGAACCGCATCGAGAAGATGCTGATCGTCGACGAGAACTTCTACCTCACTGGCCTGGTGACCTTCCGCGACATCGAGAAGGCCAAGACCTACCCGCTGGCGTCCAAGGATGACCTGGGTCGCCTGCGCGTCGGCGCAGCGGTCGGCACTGGCGCCGATACCGGCGAGCGTGTTTCCGCCCTGGTCGCTGCCGGCGTTGACGTGGTTGTCGTCGATACCGCCCACGGCCACTCCAAAGGCGTGATCGATCGCGTCCGCTGGGTCAAGGAAACCTTCCCGCAAGTCCAGGTCATCGGCGGCAACATCGCCACCGGCGAAGCGGCCAAGGCACTGGCTGACGCTGGCGCCGACGCCGTGAAGGTCGGCATCGGCCCGGGCTCCATCTGCACCACCCGTATCGTCGCTGGCGTCGGCGTGCCGCAGATCTCCGCCATCGCCAACGTCGCCGCCGCCCTCGAAGGCACCGGCGTTCCGCTGATCGCCGACGGCGGCATCCGTTTCTCCGGCGACCTGGCCAAGGCCATGGTGGCTGGCGCCTACTGCGTGATGATGGGCTCGATGTTCGCCGGTACCGAAGAAGCGCCGGGCGAGATCGAACTGTTCCAGGGCCGCTCCTACAAGTCCTACCGTGGCATGGGCTCCCTGGGCGCCATGGCCGGTTCCACCGGTTCCTCCGACCGCTACTTCCAGGACGCCTCCGCCGGCGCCGAGAAGCTGGTGCCGGAAGGCATCGAAGGTCGCGTGCCCTATAAGGGCCAGCTGACCGCCATCGTTCACCAACTGATGGGTGGCCTGCGTGCCGCCATGGGCTATACCGGCAGTGCCGATATCCAGGACATGCGCACCAAGCCGCAGTTCGTGCGCATCACCGGCGCCGGCATGGCCGAGTCCCACGTCCACGATGTGCAGATCACCAAGGAAGCCCCGAACTACCGCGTAGGTTAAGGGCTTTTCGGTTAATGAGTCGGACACGGGGCTGCTTGATACAGCCCCGTGTCGTTTAAGAATTTCGCTACGAGAGATGGCCATGGCCCAAGACATTCATGCTCACCGGATCCTGATCCTCGACTTCGGCTCCCAGTACACCCAGCTGATCGCCCGCCGCGTTCGCGAGATCGGTGTGTACTGCGAGATCCATCCGTTCGACATGAGCGACGACGAAGTTCGCGCCTTCGCCCCTCGCGGCATCATCCTGGCCGGCGGCCCGGAGTCGGTGCACGAAGCCAACAGCCCGCGCGCGCCGCAGGCCGTGTTCGACCTGAAGGTGCCGCTGTTCGGCATCTGCTACGGCATGCAGACCATGGCCGAGCAGATGGGCGGCAAGGTGCTGGGTTCTGACCTGCGCGAATTCGGCTACGCCCGTGTCGACGTGGTCGGCAAGGCTCGCCTGCTGGATGGCATCGAGGATTGCGTCAGTGAAGACGGCGTGTTCGGCCTCGATGTGTGGATGAGCCACGGCGACAAGGTCACCGAGATTCCCGAAGGCTTCCACATCCTCGCCAGCACCCCGAGCTGCCCGATCGCCGCCATGGCTGACGACGTCCGTGGCTACTATGGCGTGCAGTTCCACCCGGAAGTGACCCACACCAAGCAGGGCGGTCGCATCCTCTCGCGCTTCGTGCTGGACATCTGCGGCTGCGAAGCCCTGTGGACCCCGTCCAACATCGTCAATGACGCCATCGCCACCGTTCGCGCCCAGGTGGGCTCGTCCAAGGTGCTGCTGGGGCTGTCCGGTGGCGTGGACTCCTCGGTGGTCGCGGCGCTGCTGCACAAGGCGATCGGCGACCAGCTGACCTGCGTCTTCGTCGACAACGGCCTGCTGCGCCTGCACGAGGGTGACCAGGTGATGGCCATGTTCGCCGAGAACATGGGCGTCAAGGTGATCCGCGCCAACGCCGAAGAGAAGTTCCTCAGCCGTCTGGCCGGCGTCAGCGACCCGGAGCAGAAGCGCAAGATCATTGGCGGCAGCTTCATCGAAGTCTTCGATGAGGAAGCCACCAAGCTGAAGGACGTGAAGTTCCTCGCCCAGGGCACCATCTACCCCGACGTGATCGAGTCGGCCGGCGCCAAGACCGGCAAGGCCCACGTGATCAAGTCGCACCACAACGTCGGCGGCCTGCCCGAAGACATGCAGTTCGAACTGGTCGAGCCGCTGCGCGAGCTGTTCAAGGACGAAGTCCGCAAGATCGGCCTGGAGCTGGGCCTGCCCTACGACATGGTCTACCGCCACCCGTTCCCGGGCCCGGGCCTGGGCGTGCGCATTCTCGGCGAAGTGAAGAAGGAATATGCCGACCTGCTGCGTCGCGCGGACCACATCTTCATCGAAGAGCTGCGCAATTTCGACTGGTACCACAAGACCAGCCAGGCCTTCGTGGTGTTCCAGCCGGTGAAATCCGTCGGTGTGGTCGGTGATGGCCGCCGTTACGCCTGGGTCGTCGCCCTGCGTGCCGTGGAAACCGTCGACTTCATGACCGCTCGCTGGGCGCACCTGCCGTACGAGCTGCTGGAGAAGGTCTCGAACCGCATCATCAACGAGATCGAAGGCATCTCCCGCGTCACCTACGACGTGTCGAGCAAGCCGCCGGCGACCATCGAGTGGGAATGATCGGAGACGTCTGAAAACCTGTTTCGATCTGCTGCGCGTCGGCTGTAGTGTGCTTTCCACCTACTACGGCTCTAGCTCGCGAGATCGAAGTCAGGCTTTAACGTTTCCTTAACGAGGAAAGCGGCAATCTCGCCGCTTTCTTCGACAGGCCAGGACGGGGATACCTGTCCTTGACCTGGCGCATGAGAGGCGTTCGTGCCTTCATGCACAGTTGTCTTCTGCTTTCGATGTGGAAGCAGAGCAGTGCAGCCGGCCGCACGAGCCTGGCGCCGGGCGCTAAACGCGCCAACCTCCGTGAAAGCCGATGGGGTCGCAAGTCCCTTGTTTGAGGAGTCTGGACCCATGTCGTTTACCCGTAGACAAGTACTCGGTGGCCTCGCTGGCCTGGCCGTCGTCGGCCTGGGCGCCGGTGGCGCGCGCATCTGGCTGGCGCGCCCGCAGGTAGCCGCCGAGCACGATTACGAACTGATCGCCGCGCCGCTCGACCTGGAGCTGGTGCCCGGCCACAAGACCCCTGGCCTGGGCTATGGCGGCCAGGCTCCCGGTGTGGAAATCCGCGCGCGCCAGGGCGACTGGCTGCGCGTGCGCTTCACCAACAAGCTGGACGAGCCGACGACCATCCACTGGCACGGCATCCGCCTGCCCATCGAAATGGACGGCGTGCCCTACATCTCGCAGCCGCCGGTGCAGCCGGGCGAGAGCTTCATCTACCAGTTCAAGACGCCGGACGCCGGCAGCTACTGGTACCACCCGCACCTGATGAGCAGCGAGCAGCTGGGCCGTGGCCTGGTCGGGCCGCTGATCATCGACGAGCGCGAGCCGACCGAGTTCACCAGCGAAAAGATCCTCAACCTGAAGACCTGGCACGTGGACGAGGAGGGCAACTTCACGCCCTTCAGCGTGCCGCGCGAGGCCGCGCGCGAAGGCACTCGCGGACGCCTGTCGACCATCAACGGCGAGCGTACCCCGGTAATCGAACTGCCGGCCGGCGAGATCGTCCGCGTGCGCATCCTCAATGTCGACAACACCGTGACCTACCGCCTCAACCTGCCGGACGCCGAGGCGAAGATCTACGCCATCGATGGCCACCCGGTGGAGCCGCGGGATTTCGGCAAGGGGCCGAATGACCAGTACTGGATCGGCCCGGGCATGCGCCTGGAGCTGGGTATCCGCGGTCCGGCGGAAGGGACCGAGCTGTCGCTGCGCAATGGCCCGGTGCGCCTGGCGACCATTCGCGGTGTGGCCAATCCGAAAGCGCCCACCGCCAAGTGGCCGGCGCCGCTGCCGCACAACCCGGTGGCCGAGCCGGACCTGAAGAACGCCGAGACCATCAACTTCAAGTTCGAGTGGGTCGGCGCCATGTCCGACTACTCCAAGGGCCAGTCGGCGCCGTCGCTGTGGCAGATCAACGGCGTGGCCTGGCAGGGCGGCGAGGAGCACAAGCACAACGCGCCGCCGCTGGCCAAGCTCAAGGAAGGCAACAGCTACATCTTCGTGCTGCGCAACATGACCCAGTACCAGCATCCGATCCACCTGCACGGCATGGCCTTCAAGGTGCTGGATTCGGATCGCCGCGACATCATCCCGTACTTCACCGACACCTACCTGCTGGGCAAGAATGAGACGGCCCGCGTGGCGCTGGTGGCGGATAACCCCGGCCTGTGGATGTTCCACTGCCACGTGATCGATCACATGGAGACCGGCCTGATGGGAACCATCGCGGTGGGCGAGGCATGGTGCGGCTGACCAACAGCAAGGGGCATCCGACGGTGAAGGGGCTGGCGCCGGTCATCGACCGCAGCCAGGACATCCCCTTCATGCGCGAGGCAATGGCCCTGGCCGAGCAGGGCGCGGCGCTGGGCGAAGTGCCGGTGGGCGCCGTGCTGGTGCTGGATGGCCAGGTCATCGGCCGTGGCTTCAACCGCCCGATCACCGCCCACGACCCCAGTGCCCATGCAGAAATGGTCGCCATCCGCGAGGCCGCCGCGGCCGCGCAGAATTACCGCCTGCCCGGAAGCACCCTCTACGTTACCCTCGAACCCTGCAGCATGTGCGCCGGCCTGCTGGTGCACTCGCGCATCCAGCGCGTGGTGTTCGGCGCCACCGAGCCCAAGTCGGGCGTGGTGGTCAGCCGGGGCAACTTCTTCGAACAGGATTTCCTCAACCACCGCGTGCTGGTGGAGGGCGGAGTGCTGGGGGATGAGTGCAGCGCGATGCTCTCGGCCTTCTTCAAGGCGCGCCGCAAGGGTTCTTTGTAGGAGCGAGCTTGCTCGCGAACCTGCTCAACCTTGCGCGGTGCTCGGCCTATCGCGGATAAATCCGCTCCTGACTAATGCTCGACATCCGCGCAGGAGCAACTGTCTTCTCTGGATAGTCCGTTGCTGCGTTTTCCGCCCTCACCCCAGCCCTGGCTGCGCGCCCCGCTCCTCAGGGAGAGGGGGCAGTCCGAGCCGACTGACGCGAAGGTTTCATCCTGCACTGAACGGTCCCATCTCCCCTTGGGAGAGGGCTACGGTGAGGGATGGCCCAAGCGCAGAGGTATCTCGTAGGAGCGGACTCCGTCCGCGATCGATTCGACGTGTCACGTTGGCGAGTCAGTGAGGTTGAAGCCTCAGAGCTTCTGGTCCCGCGCGTCGTCGCCGTCGTCGGGCTTGGTCTTGTTCACGCCCGGCAGGTGCAGGCCGCTCTCGGCGAGCTGGCCGCCTTCCATCTGCGGCTGGGTCACCCAGGTGAGGATGTCGTAGTAACGGCGCACGTTCTGCACGAAGTGCACGGTTTCGCCGCCGCGCGCATAGCCGTAGCGCGTCTTGCGGTAGTACTGCTTCTGCGCCAGGCGCGGCAGCATCTTCTTCACGTCGAGCCACTTGTTCGGGTTCAGGCCTTCCTGCTCGGCCATCTTGCGCGCGTCGTCCAGGTGCGCGCCGCCGATGTTGTAGGCGGCCAGGGCGAACCACATGCGGTCCGGGTCCTTGATGCTGTCGGGCAGCTCGTCCTTGATCTGCACGTAATACTTGCTGCCGCCCTGGATGCTCTGCTTCGGGTCCAGGCGGTTGGCCACGCCCATGGCCTGGGCGGTGCGGTTGGTCAGCATCATCAGGCCGCGCACACCGGTCTTGGAGGTCGCGTCGGGCTGCCACATGGATTCCTGGTAGCCGATGGCCGCGAGCAGGCGCCAGTCGGCCTCGAGCTTGGTGCCGCTCTGGCGGAAATGCGGCTCGTACTTGGGCAGGCGCTGTTGCAGGTGCTGGGCGAAGGTGTAGGCGCCGACGTAGCCGAGTACGTCCACATGGCCGTAGTAGCGATCCTTCAGGCGTTGCAGCAGTCCGTCCTGCTTGGCCTTGTCGAGGAAGGCGTTGACCTTCTCCAGCAGGCTGTTGTCGTCGCCAGCCGGCAGCGCCCAGGCCAGGCCCTTGGCATCACCGAGATCGAAGGCGACGCGCACGTTGGGGAAATAGACCTGGTTCATCGCCAGTTCGTTGGAATCCACCAGGGTCAGGTCGATCTCGCCGACGTCCACCATGCGCAGCAGGTCGACCATTTCGTCGGCGTCGGACTCGCGGTACTCCAGTTTGGGGTACTGCTTCTTCAGTTCGGCCAATTGCGCGGCGTGGCTGCTGCCTTTCAGGACGACGATGCGTTTGCCCACCAGGTCTTCGGGGCGGGTGGGGCGCTGCGCGCCGTTGCGGTAGACGACCTGTGGGGTGACGTCGAGGTAGGAGTGCGAGTAGCGCACCTGGGTGTCGCGCTCGCCGCCCGGCGTCAGGCCGGCGGCCGCCAGGTTCGGTCCGCCGTCGCGGCCGATGCGGTCGTAGAGATCGTCGATGTTGTCGGCGGTTTCGATCTGCAGCTGGACGCCCAGGCTGTCGGCAAAGCGCTTGGCCAGTTCGTATTCGAAGCCGGTATCGCCGTTGCGGTCCTGGAAGTAGGTGGCCGGACTGTTGCGGGTAATCACGCGCAGCACGCCGTCCTTCTGCACGCGCTCGAGGGCCGTCGGGGCTTTCGCCTCGCTACAGCCGGAAAGCAGCAGAAAGATACAGGTCGCCAAGATCCAGGCGGTGCAGCGCACACGGGACACAGTCAGGGCAAGCATCGGGGCAGTATACGCAAAGGCCGTTGTGCGCCATATCTCGACAGGTCGAAGCTTCTCTGCTAGCCGGGGCACCGTTCGTCGGCATTTTTCTCGCTGAAGGCCGTGGGGCGGGGCTTTTTCCTACGCCGCTCGAAGGCCTTCGAAGATGAGTGGCGCTATCCGCCGGAGCAACGGCAAGGAAGGCACTTGAAAGGTGCCTCCGCGCAACGCTTTACGGTAGAATGCACGGCCTCTGTGGGCCGGCCCGTCCGGCCCCACACACTTCCCCGTCTCCAGAGGCTGTTCCGACAATGCTGATCCTGCGCGGTGCTCCCGCCCTTTCCGCTTTCCGCCACGGCAAACTGCTCGACCTGCTGACCCAGCATGTACCCGCCGTCACCGGGCTGTATGCCGAGTTTGCGCACTTCGCCGAGGTCACCGGAGCCCTCAACGCCGAGGAAGAACAAGTCCTGGCGCGCCTGCTGAAATACGGCCCGAGCGTCCCGGTTCAGGAGCCCGCCGGCCGCCTGTTCCTGGTCCTGCCGCGCTTCGGCACCATCTCGCCCTGGTCGAGCAAGGCCTCTGACATTGCCCGCAACTGCGGCCTGGCCAAGATCGAGCGCATCGAGCGCGGGATCGCCTACTACGTCACTGGCGAGTTGAGCGAGGCCGACGCACAAGCCGTCGCCGCCCGCCTGCACGACCGCATGACCCAGCTCGTGCTCAACGAACTGGAGCAGGCTTCTGCGCTGTTCAGCCACGCCCAGCCCAAGCCGTTGACCGTGGTCGACATCCTCGCCGGCGGTCGCGCCGCGCTGGAGAAGGCCAACCTCGAGCTGGGCCTGGCCCTGGCCGAAGACGAGATCGACTACCTGGTGAAAAGCTTCGTCGAGCTGGGCCGCAACCCGCACGACGTCGAACTGATGATGTTCGCCCAGGCCAACTCCGAACACTGCCGCCACAAGATCTTCAACGCCAGTTGGGACATCGACGGCCAGGCTCAGGAGAAGAGCCTGTTCGGCATGATCAAGAACACCTATGAAATGCACCGCGAAGGCGTGCTGTCCGCGTACAAGGACAACGCCGCGGTGATGAAGGGCTACGTGGCCGGGCGTTTCTACCCGAACGCCGAGACCCGCGAATACGCCGCCAGCGAAGAGCCGGTGCACATCCTGATGAAGGTGGAGACCCACAACCACCCGACCGCCATCGCTCCCTTCCCCGGCGCCTCCACCGGCTCCGGCGGCGAGATCCGCGACGAAGGCGCGACCGGTCGTGGCGCCAAGCCGAAGGCCGGTCTGGTCGGCTTCACCGTCTCCAACCTGAACATCCCCGGTTTCGAGCAGCCCTGGGAAGTGCCTTACGGCAAGCCCGAGCGCATCGTCACTCCGCTGGACATCATGATCGAAGGCCCGCTGGGCGGCGCCGCGTTCAACAACGAATTCGGCCGCCCGAACCTGGCCGGCTACTTCCGTACCTTCGAACAGTCCATCGCCACCCCGCGCGGCGAAGAAGTCCGTGGCTACCACAAGCCGATCATGATCGCCGGCGGCATGGGCAACATCCGCGAAGACCACGTGCAGAAGGGCGAAATCTCGGTCGGCGCCAAGCTGATCGTGCTTGGTGGCCCGGCCATGCTGATCGGTCTGGGCGGCGGTGCCGCTTCCTCCATGGCCACCGGCGCTTCCGCCGCTGACCTGGACTTCGCCTCGGTGCAGCGCGAGAACCCGGAAATGGAACGCCGCTGCCAGGAGGTCATCGACCGCTGCTGGCAGATGGGCGAGAACAACCCGATCAAGTTCATCCACGACGTGGGTGCGGGCGGCATCTCCAATGCCCTGCCGGAACTGATCAACGATGGCGGCCGCGGCGGCCGTTTCGAACTGCGTAACGTGCCCAACGACGAGCCGGGCATGAGCCCGCTGGAAATCTGGTGCAACGAGTCGCAGGAACGCTACGTGATGTCGGTGGACGCCGCCGACTTCGAAACCTTCAAGGCCATCTGCGAGCGCGAGCGCTGCCCGTTCGCCGTGGTCGGCGAAGCCACCGAAGAGATGCAGCTCACCGTCGCCGACAGCCACTTCGGCAACAAGCCGGTGGACATGCCACTCGAAGTGCTGCTCGGCAAGCCGCCGCGCATGCACCGTTCGGTCACCCGCGAAGCCGAACTGGGCGATGACTTCGCCGCTGCCGGCCTGGACCTGACCGAGTCCACCGAGCGCGTGCTGCGCCACCCGGCGGTGGCCAGCAAGAACTTCCTGATCACCATCGGCGATCGCACCATCACCGGCCTCGTGGCGCGCGACCAACTGGTCGGCCCGTGGCAGGTTCCGGTGGCCGACTGCGCCGTTACCGCCACCAGCTTCGACGTTTATACCGGCGAAGCCATGGCCATGGGCGAGCGCACCCCGCTGGCCGTGATCGATGCCCCGGCCTCCGGCCGCATGGCCATCGGCGAGACCATCACCAACCTGGCTGCCGCCAGCATCGACAAGATCTCCGAGATCAAGCTGTCCGCCAACTGGATGGCCGCCGCCGGCCACCCGGGCGAGGACGCGCGCCTGTACGACACCGTCAAGGCGGTCGGCATGGAGCTGTGCCCGGCGCTGGGCATCACCATCCCGGTGGGCAAGGACTCCATGTCCATGAAGACCCGCTGGCAGGATGGCGACGCCGAGAAGAGCGTCACCTCGCCGATGTCGCTGATCATTTCCGGCTTTGCCCCGGTCAACGACGTACGCAAGACCCTGACGCCGCAACTGCGCCTGGACAAGGGCGAGACCGACCTGATCGTCATCGATCTCGGCCGCGGCAAGAACCGTATGGGCGGCTCCATCCTTGCCCAGGTCAACGGCCAGATCGGCCGCGCCGCGCCGGACGTCGACAATGCCGAAGACCTCAAGGCCTTCTTCGCCGTGATCCAGGGCCTGAACGCCGACGGTCACCTGCTGGCCTACCACGACCGTTCCGACGGCGGCCTGATGGCCACCGTGGTGGAAATGGCCTTCGCCGGCCACTGCGGCCTCGACCTCAACCTCGACGCGCTGGCCGAAAACCGTGACGAGCTGAGCGCTGCGCTGTTCAACGAAGAGTTGGGCGCGGTGATCCAGGTTCGCACTGGCGCCACGCCGGAAGTCCTCGCCCAGTTCAGCGCTGCCGGCCTGGAAGACTGCGTTGCGGTCATCGGCCAACCGGTCAACACTGCCGAGATCGAGCTGTCCTTCAACGGCGAGCGCGTCTTCAGCGCCCAGCGTCGCAACCTGCAGCGCATCTGGAGCGAGACCAGCTACCGCATCCAGCGCATGCGCGACAACGCCGACTGCGCCGATCAGGAGTTCGACGGCTTGCTGGAAGAGGGTAACCCCGGCCTGTCGGTGAAACTCAGCTTCGACGTCAACGACAACATCGCCGCGCCCTACATCAAGAAGGGTGTGCGCCCGCAGATCGCCATCCTTCGTGAGCAGGGCGTCAACGGTCAGGTGGAAATGGCCGCGGCCTTCGATCGCGCCGGCTTCGCCGCAGTCGACGTGCACATGAGCGACATCCTCTCCGGCCGCATCAGCCTGGAGCAGTTCAAGGGCCTGGTGGCCTGCGGCGGCTTCTCCTACGGCGACGTCCTCGGCGCCGGTGAAGGCTGGGCCAAGTCGATCCTGTTCAACGCCCGTGCCCGTGATGGCTTCCAGGCCTTCTTCGAGCGCAAGGACAGCTTCGCCCTCGGCGTGTGCAACGGTTGCCAGATGATGTCCAACCTGCACGAGCTGATCCCCGGCACCGAGTTCTGGCCGCACTTCGTGCGCAACCGCTCCGAGCAGTTCGAAGCGCGCGTGGCGATGGTCCAGGTGCAGGAATCGCAGTCGATCTTCCTGCAGGGCATGGCCGGTTCGCGCCTGCCGATCGCCATCGCCCACGGTGAAGGCCATGCGGAATTCGAGAGCGAAGAGGCACTGCTGGAAGCCGACCTGTCCGGTACCGTGGCCCTGCGTTTCGTCGACAATCTGGGCAAGGTCACCGAAAGCTACCCGGCCAACCCGAACGGCTCGCCGCGTGGCATCACCGGTCTGACCAGCCGTGACGGCCGCGTCACCATCATGATGCCGCACCCGGAGCGCGTGTTCCGCGCCGTGCAGAACTCCTGGCGTCCGGATGAGTGGGAAGAGGACGGCGGCTGGATGCGCATGTTCCGCAACGCCCGCGTCTGGGTCGGCTGAGTCCGCGCTGATGCGACACGAGAAAGGGGAAAGCTTCGGCTTTCCCCTTTTTCTTTGCCCGGCCTCTGGAGGACAAGGTCTTGGCTGACCAGGAGATACTTCCCGATGTTCGTGCGGTCACGCCCGGGCAGGTGCTGCGCCTGTGTGGTTGCGGGCAGTGCGCCACTCGGCCGGATGCCGCTGCCGCCTGTACTAATCTGCTGGAACTGACGGTTGGACGCGAGCGTCACCTGTTGCTGTGCCGTTGCGGGCTCTCGGCGCGGTTGCCGTTCTGTGACGGTTCCCACGCGCCGGCTGCACCTGGCCTGAAAGAGCGCTGGCGACGTTTCACCGGTAGGTGAGATCGAAGTTCGTCACAGATTTCGTACAAAGTCGTCTGTAGGCGAACAAGCCCGGAACCGGACGGTCGAACTTCCACGACGACCTGCAAGTCATAAGGGGCAAAGTGCCACTATTTGTGGCAGCATTTGTCACCCGTGTCGCTCTTTGCCACGGCAGTGTCCCTGTTTCGATCGGAGTCTCCGATGTACAAACTGTGTTTCTACGTTCCGGAAAGCCATCTGGAACCGGTCAAGAAAGCGGTGTTCGCCGCCGGTGCAGGACGCATCGGAGCCTATGACAGCTGTTGCTGGCAGGCGCTTGGACAGGGACAGTTCCGCCCTCTGCAGGGCAGCAACCCGTTCATTGGCCAGGCCGGCAGCGTCGAGCAGGTCGCCGAATGGAAGGTGGAGATGGTGGTGGCCGACGAGTTGATCCATGACTCGGTGAAGGCTCTCAAGCAGGCTCATCCCTACGAAACGCCGGCCTTCGAGGTCTGGCGGCTGTCGGACATGGTGTTCTGAGCAGATGTTCTGAGCAGACATGAAAAAGGCGCCCTTGGGCGCCTTTTTCTTTTCGCTTCGCTTACGGGCGAATCTCGATCAGCGTGCCGTCCTTGACCAGGCTCCAGACCTCGCGCATGTCGGCGTTGGTCATGGCGATGCAGCCGTTGGTCCAGTCCAGGGTCGAGAAGTACCACTCGGGGTAGTCGTCATCCATCGGCGTGCCGTGGATCATGATCATTCCGCCGGGCGACAGGCTTTTCTCACGTGCCTTGGCGACGTCGCGGGCGTTGGGGTAGGAGATGTGCATGGAGAGGTTGTACTTGTCGCTGGTCTTGCGCCAGTCGACCCAGTAGAAGCCTTCCGGCGTGCGGTTGTCGCCCTCGGCGAGCTTGGGGCCCTGCGGGCGTTTGCCCAGCGACACGCGGTAGCTCTTGAGAACCTTGCCGTTGCTCATGAGATGCAGTTTGCGCTCGGACTTGAGCACGAGAATCTTGTCGATGTGACCGTCGAGCGTGGGCGTCGCGTTGGCATGCGAGAACGCTGCGAAGGTCAGACAAAGTACGGCAATCAACCAGCGCATCGAGTGGAGTTCCCCGGTAGTTCCTAAAGCCTTAGAGGCGGTATATGAGCTTATTAGTTCTTTTTCTGTACAAGCATTGGAAGAATCCCTTCATTGCGTATCGGAAAGTTCTGCACGATCCGGTCCGCCAGGAAATATTCTAAGGTACGGCCCACGGTGGGGAAAGCCAGCTCCCCCCACGGAATGTCGGATTCTTCGAAGAGTTGCACCTCCAGGCTTTCCTCGCCAGCGCAGAAGTCCAGATCGGCCAGCTGCGCGCGAAAGAAGATATAAACCTGGCTGATATGCGGCAGATCAAAGACCGTATAAAGCTGCAGGCCGTGGACGCGGGCATTGGCCTCTTCGAGGGTTTCCCGGGCGGCGGCCTGCTCCAGGGTCTCGCCGTTCTCCATGAAGCCTGCCGGTAGCGTCCAGAAGCCCTGGCGCGGCTGGATGGCGCGGCGGCAGAGGAGGATGCGCCCGTCCCAGACCGGCAGGCAGCCGGCGACGATACGTGGGTTCTGGTAATGCACGGTCTGGCACTGGTCGCAGACGAAGCGCGGGCGGTTGTCGCCGCTGGGGATGCGCAAACTCACGCTGGCGCCGCACTGACTGCAGAATTTCATGCTGCTTCCTTGTTATCGATTGGAACAATCTTGCGCGTTGCGCGGGGCGCCCAGCAAGGGGCGGGGGTTGGGCAGGGACGTCTTTCGTGCCATGATCCCTCAATTAGAAGAATCGGCCCCCCGCAGGATGTTCGGCATGCTGGACCAGCTGCGCCAACGTATACAGACGCACAAGCCAAGCGACCTTGAAACGGACCACAGCTTTCCGGAAGCGGCGGTCCTGCTCCCCATCACTCCCCAGGAAGAGCTCGTGCTCACCCTGCGCGCGACCGGGTTGTCGACCCACAGCGGCGAAGTCGCCTTTCCCGGTGGGCGCCGCGATCCCGAAGACGTCGACCTGATTCACACGGCCCTGCGCGAGGCCCACGAGGAGATCGCCCTGCCGCCGGGACTGGTGGAGGTCGTCGGGCCGTTGAGCACCCTGGTGTCGCGGCACGGCATTCTGGTCAAGCCGTTCGTCGGCTTTGTCCCCGATTTCGTGGAGTACCGCCCCAACGACGGCGAGATCGACGCCGTGTTCAAGGTGCCGCTGGAGTTCTTTCGCGGCGACCCAAGGGAAACCACCCACCGCATCGATTATTTCGGCCGCAGCTGGTATGTCCCGAGCTACCTGTTCGAGGGCTACAAGATCTGGGGCCTGTCCGCGATCATGCTGGTCGAACTGCTGAACCTGCTCTATGACGCCCGTATCGACCTGCACCAGCCGCCGTCGAAGTTCATCAAGCTGAGCTGAGACCCGAGAATAAAAAGCGGCCCCCGCCTGAGGAGAAACCCATGAAGTACCGCCTGGGCTCGTCCCGAGTCGAAACCCATCCGGAAAGCTGGATCGCCCCCAATGCCACGGTGGTCGGCAAGGTGCGCCTCGATGCCGGCGCCAGCGTGTGGTTCAACGCCGTGCTGCGCGGCGACAACGAGCTGATCCACATCGGCGAACACAGCAACGTGCAGGATGGCACCGTCATGCACACCGACATGGGCTTTCCGCTGACCCTGGGCAAGGGCGTGACCATCGGCCACAACGCCATGCTGCATGGCTGCCAGGTAGGCGACTACAGCCTCGTCGGCATTAACGCGGTGATCCTCAACGGCGCGAAGATCGGCAAATACTGCATCATCGGCGCCAACGCGCTGATTCCCGAAGGCAAGGAAATCCCCGATGGCTCACTGGTCATGGGCTCGCCCGGCAAGGTCGTGCGCGAACTGACCGAGCCGCAGAAGAAGATGCTCGAAGCCAGCGCCGCCCACTACGTGCACAACGCCCAGCGTTACGCCCGCGACCTGGCCGAGCAGGAAGATGACTGAAGAACGTCCCGTCGCCTCGCCCTGCGTGCACGTCTGCGCGCTGGACGACGCCGACGTCTGCCTGGGCTGCCAGCGTAGCGCAGCCGAAATCACCCGCTGGGGCCTCATGGACAACGCCGAGCGTCGTGAGGTGCTGAAGCGCTGCGAACAGCGCGCCCGCGAGCAGGGCGTGCTGGTCTAGAGCCTTCACGCTTGAGAGCTACCCTGTTTCGAACTTTCCCTTCCCGAGGTTTCCCGCAATGCCCCGTATTGGAACTCCCCTGTCGCCGAGCGCGACCCGCGTACTGCTCTGTGGCTCCGGCGAGCTGGGCAAGGAAGTGGCGCTCGAACTGCAGCGCCTGGGCTGCGAAGTCATCGCTGTCGACCGCTATGCGAACGCGCCGGCCATGCAGGTTGCGCATCGCAGCCACGTGATCAGCATGCTCGACGGTGTCGCCCTGCGTGCCGTGATCGAGCAGGAGAAGCCGCATTACATCGTGCCGGAGATCGAAGCCATCGCCACGGCGACTCTGGTCGAGCTGGAAAGCGAAGGCTACACCGTCATCCCCACGGCCCGTGCCGCCCAGCTGACCATGAACCGCGAGGGCATTCGTCGCCTGGCCGCTGAAGAACTGGGCCTGCCGACCTCGCCCTACCACTTCGCCGACACCTACGAGGATTACGCCGCTGGCGTCGCCGCCGTGGGTTATCCGTGCGTGGTCAAGCCGATCATGAGTTCCTCGGGCAAGGGCCAGAGCGTGCTGAAATCCGCCGCCGACCTGAAGACCGCCTGGGACTACGCCCAGGAAGGTGGGCGTGCCGGCAAGGGGCGGGTGATTGTCGAGGGCTTCATCGACTTCGACTACGAGATCACCCTGCTGACCGTGCGGCACATCGGCGGCACCACCTTCTGCGCGCCCATCGGCCATCGTCAGGTGAAGGGTGACTACCACGAGTCCTGGCAGCCCCAGGCGATGAGCCCGAAGGCGCTGGCGGAGTCCGAGCGCGTAGCCAGGGCTGTCACTGAAGCGCTGGGCGGCCGGGGCCTGTTCGGCGTGGAGCTGTTCGTCAAAGGTGACGAGGTGTGGTTCAGCGAAGTTTCGCCGCGCCCGCACGATACCGGCCTGGTCACGCTGATTTCCCAGGACCTCTCCGAGTTCGCGCTGCACGCCCGGGCCATTCTCGGCCTGCCGATTCCGGTGATCCGCCAGCTGGGCGACTCCGCTTCGGCGGTGATCCTGGTGGAAGGCAAGTCGCAGCAGGTTTCCTTCGGCAACCTCGGCGCCGCGCTGAGCGAACCTGACACCGCACTGCGTCTGTTCGGCAAGCCGGAAGTGGATGGCCAGCGGCGCATGGGCGTAGCCCTGGCGCGCGACGAGTCGATCGACGCCGCCCGCGCCAAGGCCACCCGCTCGGCCCAGGCGGTCAACGTCGAACTGTGAGCCGCTGGGCGGGGCTGATCTGGTGGGCGGCGGCACTGCCGCTGCTGCCGCTGGCCCTGCCCATGGCCGTGCGCACCCGGCGCACGGCCTTGCGTCTGGCTCCCGCTGCTGGCGTCTGCGAAGGTGTCGCCGGTGCGGAGCTGCCAGGCCAACCCTTTCGCCTGCTGTTACTGGGCGAGTCCACGGTTGCCGGTGTCGGCGCGTCCTGCCTGGACTTCGCGCTGGCCGGCCGGCTGGCTTCGGCGCTTGCCAGCCGTCTCCAGCGTCCCGTCGCCTGGCGCGCGGCAGGGGAGAACGGGATCACCGCCGGTGAAGCCTGCGAACGCCTGCTACCGTTGGTGGCCGAGCAGGGTTACGACCTGGTGGCACTGGTCTTCGGCGTCAACGACACCACGCACTTCAGCTCGCGCCAGCGTTGGCTGGGCGCCCTTGAACGGCTGATCGAGCACTTCCAGCGGCGCGGGGCGCGGGTGGTATGCACCGCCGTGCCGCCGCTGCAGCATTTCACCGCCTTGCCCTGGCTGTTACGGCAGTTGCTGGGGTGGCGTGCGTCGTTGCTGAACCGGCAACTCAGTGCGCAAGCGCTGCTCCAGGGCGCCGGGTACTGCGCAGTGAGCCTGGAGATGCAGCCGCAGTTCCTCGCCATCGACGGCTATCACCCTTCGGCGCTGGGCTACCAGGTGTGGGGCGAGCATCTCGCGCAGTGGCTGGTTTCCCGGCCCTGAGTCGATGCGTCAGTGCAAGCGCACCCAACAGAAAACCAGCAGCGAAGCCGCCACCAACCAGGCCAGCGCGGCCATCGCCAGTGAGAGCTCAAGGCGCATGCGATCCACCATCAGGTAGAGCGCGGCCAGATAGACGAAGTAGGGGATGATCGACCACATGCCGAACAGGATGGTGGTCTTCAGGTCGTCCAGCGAACGACTCTTGCCGACGATGTAGTGGGCGATCAGGGCGAAGGTGGGGAACAGCGGCACCAGGCCGGCGATGTAGTAATTGCGCGTCTTCGACAGCGCGGCGAGGATCAGCACCACGCCGGCGCCGAGGGCTGCCTTGAGGATCAGGTCCACGTCGTTCTCTATGCGGCGACGCCACCGGGTCGGTGGCGTCGGGGATTATCCGCGAGAGAGGTGGCTCGCTCCAATGCGACGTTCAGGCAACCTGCGTGCTGGGCTCCAGCGGGCTTTCGCTGCCGAGGAGTTGCTCCAGGCGCTCCCGCTGCCGCGCATTGAGAAACAGGCCGAGCTTGGTGCGGCGCCAGAGGATGTCGTCGGCGTCGCGCGCCCATTCTTCATGAACCAGGTATTCCACTTCCCGCGCATACAGCCCGGCGCCCAGGTGTTCGCCCAGCTCGCTGAGGTTGTGCGCGCCGTCCAGCAGTTTCCAGATGCGACTGCCGTAGGTGCTGGCCCAGCGGCGGGCGAGGGCGGGGTCGAGCTGGCGCAGGCGTTCCATGAGCTGGATGGCGAGGTCTTCCACTGTGGTCATCGCTTCGCCGCCGGGCAGCGGGGCGCTGGCGGTCCAGCTCGCTTTCATCACGCCGGCGAAGTGCGGCGCCAGTTGTTCCAGCGCAGCTTCCGCGAGCTTGCGGTAGGTGGTCAGCTTGCCGCCGAACACCGACAGCAGTGGCGCTTCGCCGGGGGTGTTGTCCAGCGCCAGGGTGTAGTCGCGGGTGACGGCAGAGGGATCGTCGGACTCGTCGTCGCACAGCGGGCGCACGCCGGAGAAGGTCCGCAGGATGTCCTGGCGGCCCAGCTGGCGCTTGAAGTGGGCATTGACCACGTTCAGCAGGTAGTCGGTCTCTGCTTCGCTGATGCTGATCTGCGCCGGGTCGCCCTGATACTCGCGGTCGGTGGTGCCGATCAGGGTGAACTGGCGCAGGTAGGGGATGGCGAAAACGATGCGGCGGTCTTCGTTCTGCAGGATGTACGCATGCTCGCCGTCGTACAGGCGCGGCACGATCAGGTGGCTGCCCTGGATCAGGCGGATGCCGTAGGGAGGCTTCTGCCGCAGTTCCTCGCGCAGGAACCGATCGACCCAGGGGCCGGCGGCGTTGACCAGCGCGCGGGCGCGGATCGAGTAGAGGCTGCCGTCGTGGCGCTCCAGGTGCAGGTGCCACAAACCCTTGCTGCGCCGCGCGCTGACGCAGCGGGTGCGCGGGTGGATATGCGCACCATTCTCGCGGGCGGCCATGGCGTTGAGCACCACCAGGCGGGCGTCGTCCACCGAGCAGTCGGAGTATTCGAAACCGCGGGTGATCTCGGCTTTCAGCGGGCTATCCAGGCCGAAACGCAGGCCACGGGACGCCGGCAGCTTCTCGCGCTTGCCCAGGTGGTCATAGAGGAACAGCCCGGCGCGGATCATCCAGGCCGGGCGCAGGTGCGGGCGGTGCGGCAGCACGAAACGCAGCGGGTGGACGATATGCGGGGCCTTGGCCAGCAGGACTTCGCGCTCGGCGAGAGCCTCGCGGACCAGGCGGAATTCGTAATGTTCGAGGTAGCGCAGGCCACCATGGATCAGCTTGCTGCTGGCGGAGGAGGTGTGGGCGGCGAGGTCGTGCTGTTCGCAAAGGAACACTGACAGCCCGCGCCCGGCGGCGTCCGCCGCGATCCCCGCGCCATTGATGCCGCCGCCAACGACGGCCAGGTCATAGACTTCGGCAAGGGGCGCGTGGCGCTTGCTGGTGGAATTCATGGGACCGCCTGGGTGTTGAAAGTGAATCTTTTATGTTCGTTTTCGAAAATATCCTAGTTCAGTGAACGAAACATGACCAGCCTTTGCCGCGAATTCGCGCAGGCATTCGTCTGAATGTTCGAAAGTGAATTGACTGGAGGGGCTCAGACCAGCTCGAGCTGA
The DNA here is from genome assembly GCF_029840045.1 of Pseudomonas sp. GD03903. Lineage (NCBI taxonomy): Bacteria > Pseudomonadati > Pseudomonadota > Gammaproteobacteria > Pseudomonadales > Pseudomonadaceae > Pseudomonas > Pseudomonas sp. GD03903. The sequence goes on from NZ_JAOCBT010000003.1 coordinate 381,227, forward strand.
ACCTTGTGCTGGCTCATCAGGCGTGCCACGGCGGCAGGCGGCGGGCTGTCGGTGAACACCCGGTTGACCAGGGAGATCGGTCCCAGGCGCACCATGGCGTTGCGGCCGAACTTGCTGGAGTCGGCGGCGAGGAATACCTGCCGCGCGTTGTCGATGATGGCGCGGGAGACGCGCACTTCCTGGTAGTCGAAGTCCAGCAGGCTGCCCTCTTCGTCGATGCCACTGATGCCGACCACGGCGAAGTCGACGCGAAACTGCTCGATGAAATCCACTGCCGCCTGCCCGACCACGCCGCCGTCGCCGCGCACCGTGCCGCCGGCGATCAGCACTTCGAAATCATCCTTGCCGGCGAGGATGCTGGCGACGTGCAGGTTGTTGCTGATGACCTTCAGGTTGCGGTGGCCGAGCAGGGCGCGGGCGATGGCTTCGGTGGTGGTGCCGATGTTGATGAACAGCGAGGCATTGTCCGGAATCTGCGCGGCGATGGCTTCGGCGATGCGCTGCTTCTCGTCGCGCATCTGGTCGGCGCGGGTGTTGTAGGCGGTGTTCTCGATGCTCGAATCCCAGGCTGCGCCACCGTGGTAGCGACGCAGAAGATTCTGTTCGGCAAGCTGGTTGATATCGCGGCGGATGGTCTGCGGGGTGACGGCGAACTGCTGGGCGAGCTCTTCGATGCTCAGGTAGCCGCGTTCGCGGACCAGATCGAGGATGTTCTGCTGGCGGGGTGGCAGGTTCATGCGGTTCGCTCGTGCGGACGGGCCGGGAGGGCAAGGATGCCGCACGCAGCCAACGCTGTCATGCGGCGCGGGCTTCACCTGTTGGAGCGAGCTTGCTCGCGAACCCGTCCAGGCACATCGGCATCCAGCGGTTCGCGAGCAAGGACTGGGCGTCCCCCTCGGTCCTACAGAAGAGCAATCAGTCGTCGGCAGCCCAGCCTCGGGTGCGTTCGACGGCTTTTTGCCAGCCCTTGTACAGCCGCGCGCGCTCGATCTCATCGCAAGCCGGCTGGAACACCCGCTCGATCACTGCCTTGTTCTTCAGCTCTGCGAGGTCGCCCCAGAAGCCACAGGCCAGGCCTGCCAGCACGGCGGCGCCGAGGGCGGTGGTCTCGCGCATCTGTGGGCGCTCCACTGGCGTGCCGAGGATGTCGGCCTGGAACTGCATGAGGAAGTTGTTGGCCACCGCGCCGCCGTCCACGCGCAGCGCGCGTAGCGGTTCGCCGGCGTCCTGCTGCATGGCGTCGAGCACGTCGCGGGTCTGGTAGGCGATGGACTCCAGGGTGGCGCGGATCAGGTGATCGGCCTTCACCCCACGGGTCAGGCCGAACAGTGCGCCGCGCGCGTAAGGGTCCCAGTAGGGCGCGCCGAGCCCGGTGAAGGCGGGGACCAGGTAGACGCCGTTGCTGTCCTTCACCTTGGTGGCGAAGTACTCCGAATCGTGGGCATCGTTGATCACCTTCAGCTCGTCGCGCAGCCATTGCACGGTGGAGCCGCCGTTGAACACCGCGCCTTCCAGCGCATAGGCGACTTCGCCGCGCGGCCCGCAGGCGATGGTGGTGAGCAGGCCGTGGGTGGACTTCACCGCCTTGTCGCCGGTGTTCATCAGCAGGAAGCAGCCGGTGCCATAGGTGTTCTTCGCCTGGCCCGGCTCCACGCACATCTGCCCGAACAGCGCGGCCTGCTGGTCGCCGGCGATCCCGGCGATGGGCGTGCGGTGCACGCCGAGGCCGCCGACTTTGGCGTGGCCATACACCTCGGACGAAGCTCGCACCTGCGGCAGCATGGCGCGCGGGACGTCCAGCGCGGCAAGCAGCCGTTCGTCCCAGTCGCGCTTGTGGATATCGAACATCAGGGTGCGCGAGGCATTGGTGTAGTCGGTGACGTGCACCTCGCCCTCGGTGAGCTTCCAGATCAGCCAGCTGTCGACCGTGCCGAACAGCAGCTCGCCGCGCTGCGCGCGCTCGCGGGCGCCGTCGACGTTGTCGAGAATCCACTTGAGCTTGGTGCCGGAGAAGTAGGGATCGAGGACCAGCCCGGTGGTGTCGCGGATGTGCTGCTCCAGGCCGTCGCGCTTGAGCTGCTCGCAGATCGCGGCGCTGCGCCGGCATTGCCAGACGATGGCGTTGTGGATCGGCCGGCCACTGGCCTTGTCCCACACCAGGGTGGTTTCGCGCTGGTTGGTGATGCCGATGGCGGCTACTTCGGCAACGCTGATGTTGGCCTGGGCCAGGGCTTCCACCAGGGTCGAACTCTGGGTCGCCCAGATTTCCATCGGGTCGTGCTCGACCCAGCCCGGCTGCGGGTAGATCTGCGCGAACTCGCGCTGGGCCGTGCTGACCACGTTGGCGTCGTGGTCGAAAATGATGGCGCGCGAGCTGGTGGTGCCCTGGTCGAGGGCGACGACGTATTTCTTGTTCTTCGGGTCGGTCATGCGGGCGGCCTTGTGCGGATTCCGTTCGGTAGTCCCGGCCACGTGGGCCGGAAGGTGAATGGCGCAGACCATACGGGATTCGCCCGCGTCGGTGAAGCGAACACCGTGCAGTGCAACACGCCTTGGCTTACTGTTATGCGCTGGAAAGCCGCTTGCGAGAAGCCTGCCGATCATGACCCCCGCCATCGACCTGCTGAAGAAGAACCGTGCCGAACACCATGTGCTGAGCTATGAGCACGACCCCAAGGCACCATCCTATGGCCTGGAAGCCGCCGAGAAGCTCAATCTCGACCCGGCGCGGGTGTTCAAGACCCTGTTGGCGGCGAGCGAAAAGGGCGAGCTGCTGGTGGCGGTGGTACCGGTGGTGGGCACTCTGGACCTCAAGGCGCTGGCCCACGCGGCAGGCGTCAAGAAGGCCGACATGGCCGACCCGAATGCCGCGCAGCGCGCGACCGGTTACCTGGTGGGGGGCATCAGCCCGCTGGGGCAGAAGAAGCGCTTGCGCACCTTTATCGATGAGTCCGCCCAGGGCTTCCCGACCATCCATGTCAGCGCCGGCCGGCGCGGCCTGGAGGTGGAGCTGAGCGCCGAGACACTGGCCGGGCTGACCTCGGCGAAATTCGCCCCTATCGGTCGCCCCTGAGCACGCCGTACCGGGGACTGTCTGGTCCCTACTGTACGGTTCGTCGTTGATCGGCTTCTGTCATGCTCGGCCATCACTTTTCAGGAGACTGCCATGCTGCTCGATTTCCACCAGGTAGACGCTTTCACCGACCGCCCGTTCGCCGGCAACCCGGCCATGGTCTACCGCCTCGATGCCTGGTTGAGCGACGAGCTGATGCAGCAGATCGCCGCCGAGCACAACCTCTCGGAGACCGCCTTCCTGGTGAAGGAACCGGCCGGTTGGCGCATCCGCTGGTTTACCCCGACCGCCGAGGTGCCGCTCTGCGGCCACGCCACCCTGGCCAGCGCCCATGTGCTGTTCGAAGTGTTCGATGAGCCGGGCGAAGTGCTGGAGCTGAACTCCCTGTCCGGGCCGCTTCGCGTGACCCGCGAGGAAGGCCGGCTGGCACTGAACTTCCCGGCGCAGCCGCCGAGCGAGTCGGGCTCCACGCTGGAGCTGGAGAATGCCCTGGGAGTCGACGTGGTGGATGCGCTGAATACCGCCAACCATCTGTTGGTTCTGCTCGAGTCGGAGCAGGCGGTGCGCGACTGCAAACCTGACTTCGGCGCCCTGGCGCGCCTGCCGTACCTGGGCGTTATCGTCACGGCACGTAGCGACAACTACGACTTCGTTTCGCGCTTCTTCGCCCCGGCCATCGGCCTCAACGAAGACCCGGTGACCGGCGCCGCCCACTGCGTGCTGATTCCCTACTGGTCGCGGCGACTGAACAAACTGCAGATGCGCGCATTCCAGTCTTCCGCCCGTGGCGGTGAGCTGTGGTGCCGTCTCGAGGGGGAGCGCGTGAGCATCGCCGGCTACGCGCGCCTGGTGGCCAGCGGTCGTTTACTGGTTGTTTGATCTGTGACCGGGGAGTTTTGCGCTTCCTCGCCTAGGCTTGCTCCCATTGGCTGTCGCGCACCCGGCGCGGCTTGGAGGCAGGCCCATGGCAATCCTGGTCATCGCTGACTACCACACCTACACCGGCTCCGCCGTCCTGGCGCCGGCGACCCTGAATGCCCTGGCGGCCGCACGGCAGATCGGCAACGACGTGCACCTGCTGTTGGCCGGCAGCGGCCTTGACCGACTCTGCGAGACGGCACGCCGTCTCGAGGGAGTCACTCGCGTGCTGCAGGTGGATGATCCGCTCTATGACCACCTGCTGGCGGAAAACCTCTCCGCGCTGGTCATTCGGCTCTCGCCTGGCTACAGCCACATTCTCGCGCCCGCCACGGCGATGGGCCGTGACTGCCTGCCGCGGATTGCCGCGTTGCTGGACGTGGATGCGGTTTCCGAGGTTATTGCGGTGATCGACAGCGAGACATTCCAGCGCCCGATCTACGCCGGCAACGCCATCGCCACGGTGCGCTGCGAAGGGCCGATGACGGTGCTGGGGATTCGCCCCACGGCGTTCGATCCGGTTCGCGCCGAGGGTGGGAACGCCGAGCTGGAGCGGCTCAGCGGCGCCGGCGATCTCGCACTTTCATCATGGCAGGGGGAAGAACATCCGGACTTCGAACGCCCCGCGCTGGAGTCGGCGCGCGTGATCGTTGCGGGTGGTCGCGGGCTGCAAACGGCGGAGGGCTTCGCCGCGCTCTATCCCTTGGCGGATCGCCTGCACGGCGCCGTGGGCGCTTCGCTGGCGGCGGTGGATGCCGGCTTCGCGCCGGCAGAACTGCAGATCGGCCAGTCCGGACGCATCGTCGCGCCGGAGCTTTATCTGGCCGTGGGGATTTCCGGTGCGGTTCAGCACGTGGCGGGCATGAAGGATGCCAAGGTCATCGCCGCGATCAACCTCGACCCGGACGCGCCAATCTTCGAGATTGCCGACTATGGACTGCAGGGCGACCTGTTCGAGTTGCTGCCGGAGCTGCTGCGCGAACTGGACGATTCGCTCGGCTAGAGCGCTACGCTGCCCTGGGCCGGAAACAGCACCAGATGCTCGGCGGCCACGCCAATCGCCACTTCGTCGCCCGGCTCATGGTCGGCATGGCTGGGGAACAGTGACTCCAGTTGGGTACCGGTGGGCAGTTGCAGACGATAGAGCGTCGCTGCACCGAGGAACGACTTGCCGACGATCCGTGCCTTCAGCGCGCCGTCGGCGGCCGGCACCAGGTCATCCGGGCGTAGCAACACGTCTACCGCGCTGCCGTCCGGCAGGCTGTAGGCGCGGTTGCCGCGCAGCAGACCGAGTTCGGTCTGCACCGCATCGTTGCCGCGCATTTGCCCGCGAATGAAATAACCCTGGCCGACGAAGCTGGCGACAAAGGGCGTCTGCGGTTCGTGGTACAGGTTGAACGGAGTGTCCCACTGCTCCAGCAGACCGTTGCGGAATACACCGACATGATCGCTGACGGCGAAGGCCTCTTCCTGATCGTGGGTCACCAGGATGGCGCTGGTGCCGCGTGCCTTGAGGATATCGCGGACCTCGTGGCTGAGCTGGCGGCGCAGCTCCACATCGAGGTTGGAGAAGGGCTCGTCGAGCAGCAGCAGCTGCGGTTGCGGGGCCAGCGCGCGGGCCAGGGACACGCGTTGCTGCTGGCCGCCGGAGAGTTCGTGGGGGAAGCGCTGGCCGAGGCTGTCGAGCTTCACCAGTTCCAGCAGCTCGCCGACGATGCGCCCGCGCTCGGGGTGCTTGCGGATGCCGAAGGCGATGTTGTCCGCCACTGACAGGTGCGGGAACAGCGCGTAGTCCTGGAACACCATGCCGATCCGGCGTTTCTCCGGCGACAGGGTAAAACCGGCGCGGGAAATGACTTCGCCGGCCAGCTCGATCCGGCCGCCTTGGACCGGCTCGAAACCGGCAATGGCACGCAGGGTGGTGGTTTTGCCGCAGCCCGAAGGGCCGAGCAGGCAGCCGATATCGCCGGCGTTCAGGTGCAGGCTGACGCCTTGCACCACGCGCTGCTGTTCATAGCCACAGGAAAGATCGTCGAGGTTGAGCAGCAGCGTTTGGGTCATCGGGCTCGAAACAGGGGCTTAGGCGTAATGCGCGTGCTCGACCAGCAGTTCGAGCAGGGCCTTCTGGGCGTGGAGACGGTTTTCCGCCTGGTCCCAGGCCACCGAGCGCGCGTCGTCCAGCAGGTCTTCGCTGATCTCTTCGCCACGGTGGGCCGGCAGGCAGTGCATGAATAGTACATCCGCCGCCGCGCCGTCGAGCAGCGCACGTGTTACCTGATATGGCTGGAACAGGCGCAGGCGCGCGGCAGCTTCGTCCTCCTGGCCCATGGAGGCCCAGACGTCGGTGCTCACCAGGTGCGCGCCGGCTACCGCCTCGCGCGGGTCGCGGAAGATCTTCACACGCTCGCCGGCCTGCGCCATCAGGGCCGCGTTCGGCTCGTAGCCTTCCGGGCAGGCGACGTTCAGCTGGAAGTCGAAGCGGATCGCCGCCTCGATGTAGCTGTTGCACATGTTGTTGCCGTCGCCGATCCAGGCGACAGTCTTGCCGGCAATGCTGCCGCGGTGCTCATGGAAGGTCTGCATGTCGGCCAGCAGCTGGCAGGGGTGCAGATCGTCCGAGAGGCCGTTGATCACCGGTACGCGGGAGTTCTCGGCGAACTCGATCAGGTTGCTGTGGGCGAAGGTGCGGATCATCACCGCATCGACCATCCGCGACATCACCCGCGCGGCGTCGGCGATCGGCTCGCCACGGCCCAGCTGGGTGTCGCGCGGGGAGAGGAAGATGGCCTGGCCGCCGAGCTGGATCATGCCGGCCTCGAAGGAGATTCGCGTCCGCGTCGAGGCTTTCTCGAAGATCATGCCCAGCACGCGATTCTTCAGCGGTTCGTAGAGCACGCCTCGGTCGCGCAGGTCCTTCAGCTCGGTGGCGCGGCGGATCAGACCGAGCAGTTCTTCGGTCGTGTAATCCAGCATCGAGAGGAAGTGACGTGCGCTCATGGTTCGTACCTACTACTTATTCTCAGAATCAGGCCGAGGTACCGACCGGCTTTCGTGAGAAAAAACGGGCTGAACCTGCGGCGGGACCGCATGGAGCGGGAAATGGGGGAAGGCGCGATCCTATAAGGAAATGACGGATCTACGCAAGTTTCGCCCGGAAGGCCCGTCGGCCGGGGCTTCAACATGGTCGTTCCTGATGCCCGGGGATTCACCCGACGGAAGCTGGTGGTGCTTCGCCAGGACTGGATTCATAGTGCTTTCGACCCTGCGACCGGCCCCTTGAGCGCCGGCGACAACAATAACGAGGCGAGCCATGAGCAAGACCCTCCACCACCGTGCGTGCCACCTGTGCGAGGCCATCTGCGGCCTGACCATCGAGACCGAAGACGAGCGCATTCTGTCGATCAAGGGCGATGCCCAGGACAGCTTCAGCCGTGGCCACATCTGCCCCAAGGCGGTGGCCTTGCAGGACATCCAGAACGACCCGGACCGTCTGCGCCAGCCGGTGCGCCGCGTCGGCAGCGAGTGGCAGCCGATCGGCTGGGACGAAGCCTTCGAGCTGGTCGCCACGCGTCTGGCGGAGATCCGCGAGCGCCATGGCAACGATGCCGTGGCCGTGTACCAGGGCAACCCCAGCGTGCACAACTACGGGCTGATGACCCACAGCAACTACTTCCTCGGCCAGTTGAAAACCCGCAACCGCTACTCGGCGACCTCCGTCGACCAGCTGCCGCACCACCTGGTCAGCCAGCAGATGTTCGGCCATGGCCTGCTGATCCCGATTCCGGACATCGACCACACTGATTTCATGCTGATCCTGGGCGGCAACCCGCTGGCCTCCAATGGCAGCATCATGACCGTGCCGGACGTGGAGAAGCGCCTGAAGGCGCTGAAGGCGCGCGGCGGCAAGCTGGTGGTGGTCGACCCGCGTCGCACCGAGACCGCGGCGATTGCGGACCAGCACCTGTTCGTCCGGCCCGGGGAGGACGCCGCGCTGCTGCTGGGCATCCTCGATACGCTGCTCAGCGAAGGGCTGACCCGCGAATCCTCGTTGCCGGTCAACGGCCTCGACGTGGTGCGCGAGGCGCTGGCGCCATTCAAGGTCGAAACCATGGCCGTTCGTTGTGGCGTGCCGGCCGAGGATATTCGCCAGTTGGCGCGGGAATTCGCCGCCGCCGACAAGGCCGTCTGCTATGGGCGCATGGGCGTTTCCACCCAGGTTTTCGGCAGCCTCTGTCAGTGGCTGGTACAACTGATCAACCTGTTGACCGGCAACCTCGACCGCGTCGGTGGCACCCTGTGCACCACGCCGGCGGTGGACCTGGTGGCGACCACCGCGGGTGGCGCGTTCAATCGCTGGCAGAGCCGCGTGTCCGGCCTCCCCGAATACGGCGGCGAGCTGCCGGTGGCGGCGCTGGCCGAAGAGATGCTCACCGAAGGGGAAGGGCAGGTGCATGCGCTGGTGACGGTGGCCGGCAATCCGGTGCTGTCCACGCCCAATGGCCGTCGCCTGGAACAGGCGCTGGACGGCCTGGAATTCATGCTCAGCGTCGATCTGTACATCAACGAAACCACCCGCTACGCCGACCTGATCCTGCCGCCCACCGCGCCGCTGGAGCACGATCATTACGACACCACCTTCAACGTCTTCGCGGTGCGCAACGTTACCCGCTTCAACGAAGCGATCCTGCCCAAGCCCGAGAGCGCGCTACACGACTGGGAAATTTTCGTTGGCCTGGCAAAGGCCTACGCCGCGCGCCTGGGTACCGAGCTGAAGCCGACCATGGCGCCGGAGCAGATGATCGAGATGGGCCTGCGCTTCGGCCCCTACGGTGACGCCAGCGAGCACAAGCTGAACCTGGCCAGGCTGCGCGAGCATCCTCACGGGCTGGACCTCGGCCCGCTGCAACCGAACCTGGCGCCGCGCCTTAAGACCGCCAGTCGCAGCATCGAAGCGGCGCCGGACATCTTCCTCAATGACCTGCGCCGCTTCGCCGATACCCAGTCGCCGGCCGTCGACCAGTTACTGCTGATCGGTCGCCGCCACGTGCGCAGCAACAACTCGTGGATGCACAACTATCACCGCCTGGTGAAGGGCAAGCCGCGCCATCACTTGCTGATGCATCCGCAGGATCTGGCCTCGCGTGGGCTGGTGGACGGGCAGAAGGTGCGGGTGCGTTCGCGGGTTGGCAGCATCGAAATCGAGGTCGCCTCCAGCGACGAAGTCATGGCCGGTGTGGTCAGCCTTCCCCACGGCTGGGGGCATCGGCGACCGGGTGTGCAACTGTCCATTGCCAGCGAGCAGGGCGGCGCCAGCGCCAACGACCTGACCGATGAGCGTCATCTGGATTCGCTCTCCGGCAACACCGCGCTCAACGGCGTGCCGGTGGAGGTGGAAGCGGCCTGACAAGCTGACGCACGTCACCTGCAAAGCCGAGCGTGGCGCTCGGCTTTGCAGTACAATGCGCGGTACCGTGCCGGCCAACGCCCACCGTGGGGACTGCCGGGTCAGTATCTGATAGTTCAGCCGAGGAAGTTCATGGATATCATCGATACCATCAAAGAGCAGATCGCCAACAACCCTGTCCTGCTGTACATGAAGGGTTCGCCGAATGCTCCGCAGTGCGGTTTCTCGTCCCGCGCCGCCCAGGTTCTGATGGCTTGTGGTGAGAAGTTCGCCTACGTGGATATTCTGCAAAACCCGGAAATCCGCGCCAACCTGCCCAAGTACGCCAACTGGCCGACCTTCCCGCAACTGTGGGTTGGTGGTGAGCTGGTCGGCGGCAGTGACATCCTGGCCGAGATGTTCGAGAAAGGTGAGCTGCAACCGCTGATCAAGGAAGCCGTAGGCAAGGCCGACGCCTGAGTCTTTCGTGCTGTCGCACAAAGCCCCGCTTCGGCGGGGCTTTGTTTTTGGGAAGAAAAACATGACTGAACAGACGCGGGCCAACGCCGCCCGCTGGGCGTGCGGATACTGCTTCGCCATGGGCGGGATGGTCCACGGCAGCGTGATGGGGCGGGTGCCGGCGCTCAAGAGCATGACCGGGGTGGATGAGCAGCAACTGGGCCAGGCGCTGTTGGGCGCGGGCTTCGGTGCGCTGCTGGCGTTTGCCTTCGCCGGCGCGCTGGTCCGCCGCTACGGTAGCCGGGCGATCACCGTGATCTCGGGGCTGGCGCTGATGGCGACCTTCCCGCTGCTCGGGCTGGCTCAGGACGTCTGGGTCCTGGCGGCGGGCTTCCTCGCCGTTGGCCTGACCTTCGCCACCATGGACGTGGCGATGAACACCCAGGCGGTGGAAGTCGAGCGGCGCCTCGGCCGCCCGTGCATCTCCAGCCTGCACGGCATGTACAGCCTGGGTGGCCTGGTGGGTGCCGTCGGCGCTGCAGTCTTCGCCGGCCTGGCGCCGATCTGGCATTTCAGCCTGTTGGCGCTGATCGCCGTGGCGATCCTGCCGTTCTTCGCTCGCCAACTGTTCGAGGGCCGTCCGGAACCCATGGAGGAACAGGCGCCAGCCCAACGTGGCTGGCGCCTGCCGCCCCCGGCGCTGATCGGCCTGGGCCTGTTGACGCTGTGCGCGTTCGTTTCCGAAGGGGCGGTCGCTGACTGGGGCGCTCTGCTGCTGCACCAGGTGCTGGGCGCGTCGGAACGCCTGGCGGCGCTGGGCTTCGCGGCATTTTCCGCGACCATGGTGCTGGGCCGGTTGTTCGGTGATCGCCTGCGCGTGCGCTTCGCCGATGAAGCGCTGGTGCGCAACCTGGCGCTGCTGGCCATCGCCGGCATGCTGCTGGCGTTGTTCAGCCCTTGGGTCGCCGGTGCGATTGCCGGTTTCGCCCTGGTCGGTGCGGGACTGTCGGTGGTCGTGCCGATCCTGATTGGCGCAGCGGGCAATCGCCCGGGCGTCGAGCCGTCGCGTGGTGTGGCGGCAGTGGCGTCGTTCGGCTATGGCGGTTTGCTGATGGGCCCGCCGCTGATCGGCTTCCTCGCCGAGCACGTGGGCTTGCGCCTGTCATTGCTGGTAGTGGTGGGGCTGTGCGCCGGGCTGGTGCTGAAGGCGTCACTGGTACGCCGCCCGCCGAAGGCGAACGTCTAGGAGGGAAGGGCACCGGCGTCCACAACTGCGCCGGTGCCCCAGGCCGGTCAGTCGTCTTCGTGCATGTGCGACTGCAGGTAGTTCTCCAGACCGACCTTCTGGATCAGGCCCAGCTGGGTTTCCAGATAGTCGATGTGCTCTTCCTCGGACTCGAGGATGTCCTTGAGCAGGTCGCGGCTGACGTAGTCATGCACGCTTTCGCAATGCACGATGGCGTCGCGCAGGTCCTTGGTGGCCTTGAGTTCCAGGTTCAGGTCGCACTGCAGCATTTCCTGGGTGTTCTCGCCAATCAGCAGCTTGCCCAGGTCCTGCAGGTTGGGCAGGCCCTCGAGGAACAGGATGCGTTCGATGAGCTTGTCGGCGTGCTTCATCTCATCGATGGACTCGTGGTACTCGTGCGCGCCGAGGCGCTTCAGGCCCCAGTCGTTCCACATGCGCGAGTGCAGGAAGTACTGGTTGATGGCGATCAGCTCGTTGCCGAGGATCTTGTTCAGATGCTGGATGACTTTCTTGTCGCCTTTCATGCCGGGGTCCTGCCGTGTGGAGTGGGAGAGATTGAAATTCTCGCGCCCTTATAACCATCTGTCAAACATAAGCCCTTGAATTTGTTATAAAAAGGAATATGAATGCGAATGTTTTCATTCCGCAACTTGGCGCTAAACCACTGAATTGCGGGCATAAAAAAACCGGGCCATGGCCCGGTTTCTGCGGTATTCCTGCTGAACTGATCAGCGGTATTTTTTCTCAACCCGCCGCATAGGCCAGGTTGTAGTTCATCGCCTGGGCGCTCTGCAGCTCGCCGAGGGTCTCGCGAACCACCTGTTTGGCCAGGCAGGCGCACTTGCCACACTGGGTGCCGACACCGGTGCACTCACGCACTTGGCGATAGTTGCAGGCGCCGTCGTAGATCGCATCGCGGATCTGGGTATCGGTAACACCGTTGCAGAGGCAGACGTACATGGTTGCACTACAGTCGCTGTGGGGTTGTTGGAAGCGATACTAATAATAATGAGAATGATTGTCAAAAGTTGACGGAGTCTCATCTCGGCATCCCGATAAATGGTCTGCCGGGTCAATGAGTTAGCGCCTGGGGTGGGTGGATGAAGGCATGGCGCGCCAGGTGTATGATGGCTGCCCCACAGGAGCGGCAGCCTCTCAAGCACGGCAGTTTCGACCGGGCAGGGCAGCCACTCCCAAGCGCCTCACCATCACTGGAGACAAGGAATGAGCGTACTCGTAGGTAAGAAAGCTCCCGATTTCAACGTGGCTGCCGTGCTCGGCACCGGCGAGATCGTCGACAGCTTCGTGTTGTCCGAAGCCATCAAGGGCAAGTACGGCCTGGTGTTCTTCTACCCGCTGGACTTCACCTTCGTCTGCCCGTCCGAGCTGATCGCCCTGGACCACCGCATCCCGGACTTCCAGGCGCGCAACGTTGAGGTCATCGGCGTTTCCATCGACTCCCACTTCACCCACAACGCCTGGCGCAACACCCCGGTGGACAAGGGCGGTATCGGTCCGGTCAAGTACACCCTGGCTGCCGATATCACTCACGAGATCGCCAAGGCCTATGACGTCGAGTCCGAAGGTGGCGTGGCTTTCCGTGGCGCCTTCCTGATCGACCAGAACGGCGTGGTGCGTTCGCAGATCGTCAACGACCTGCCGCTGGGCCGCAACATGGACGAACTGCTGCGTCTGGTCGACGCCCTGCAGTTCACCGAGGAGCACGGCGAAGTCTGCCCGGCCAACTGGAAGAAGGGCGACAAGGGCATGACCGCCTCGCCCGAAGGTGTCGCTGCCTACCTGGCGGAGAATGCCGGCAAGCTGTAAGGCTGCCGTCGCATGAAAAAGCCCCGCTCCGGCGGGGCTTTTTCATGGTGGCGCAGGATTGCTCTTCGTAGGAGCGAGCTTGCTCGCGAACCGTCACACCGTCGGATACTGGCCTTGCCGCCCTTGTTCGCGAGCAAGCTCGCTCCTACAGATAGATCGCGAGATCAGAGCGCAAAAAAAAGCCCCGCGAGTGCGGGGCTTTTTCATTCCGGAAGGTGCGATCAGTGATCGTCTTCCATCCAGCCGCCGAATTCCTTCCAGCGGTTGACGATGCCGCAGAACAGCTCGGCGGTCTTCTCGGTGTCGTAACGGGCCGAGTGCGCTTCGCGGTTGTCGAACTCGATACCTGCGGTCTGGCAGGCCTTGGCCAGGACGGTCTGGCCGTAGGCGAGGCCGGCGAGGGTGGCGGTGTCGAAGCTGGAGAACGGGTGGAACGGGTTGCGCTTCACACCGCTGCGGTTGACTGCGGCGTTGAGGAAGCCCAGGTCGAAGCTGCTGTTGTGGCCGACCAGGATCGCCCGCTTGCAGCCGTTGGACTTCAGCGATTTGCGGATGCCACGGAAGATTTCGGTCAGCGCCTGTTCTTCCGGTACGGCCATGCGCAGCGGGTGGTCCAGCTTGATGCCGGTGAACTCCAGCGCAGCCTGCTCGATGTTGGCGCCTTCGAAGGGCTCCACACGGAAGAAATAGGTGTGCTCCGGGAACAGGTAGCCGCTCTCGTCCATGCCGATGGTGACGGCGGCGATTTCCAGCAGGGCGTCGGTGCCGGCGTTGAAGCCGCCAGTCTCGACGTCCACCACGACCGGCAGGTAGCCACGGAAGCGGCGTGCCATCGGGTGGCGCGGGCCCGGCGGGAAGGAGCCGTCGAGTTCTTCTTCGAAGATTTCGTTCTCGTCACTCATGCCACGGTCTCCAGCAGGCGCCAGCGCAGTTTCTCGCCGGCACGCAGCGGGACGACATCGAAGTCACCGAACGGCAGGGCCGCCGGCGCTTCCCATTCCTCACGCACCAGGGTGATGCGGTCGCTGTTGCGCGGCAGGCCGTAGAAGTCCGGGCCGTGCAGGCTTGCGAAGCCCTCCAGCTTGTCCAGCGCATTGCGTTGCTCGAAGGCTTCCGCGTACAGCTCGATGGCGGCGTAGGCGGTGTAGCAGCCGGCGCAGCCGCAGGCGGCTTCCTTGGCGTGGCGCGCGTGGGGTGCCGAGTCGGTGCCGAGGAAGAACTTCGGGCTGCCGCTCACTGCCGCATCCAGCAGGGCTTCCTGGTGGGTGTTGCGCTTGAGGATCGGCAGGCAATAGAAGTGCGGGCGAATGCCGCCCACCAGCATGTGGTTGCGGTTGTACAGCAGGTGGTGCGCGGTGATGGTGGCGCCGACGTTGGCCGGGGCGGCCTTGACGAAGGCGGCGGCATCGCCGGTGGTGATGTGCTCGAAGACCACCTTGAGAGTCGGGAAACGCTCGACCACGCGGGTCAGGTGCTCGTCGATGAAGCGCTTCTCGCGGTCGAACACGTCGACTTCCGCGCGGGTCACTTCACCGTGCACCAGCAGCGGCAGGCCGACTTCGGCCATGGCTTCGAGGACGTGGAAGATGTTGTCGACGCTGGTCACACCGGAATCGGAGTTGGTGGTGGCGCCGGCCGGGTACAGCTTGGCGGCATGCACGAAGCCCGAGGCCTTGGCGGCGCGGACTTCCTCGGCGCTGGTACGGTCGGTGAGGTAGAGCACCATCAGCGGTTCGAAGCGGCTGCCGGCCGGACGGGCAGCGAGGATGCGCTGGCGGTAGGCATCGGCTTCGGCGGCGTTGCGTACCGGCGGGACCAGGTTCGGCATGATGATGGCGCGGCCGAAGGTGCGGGCGGCGTCGCCGACGGTTTGCGCGAGTGCGGCGCCGTCGCGCAGGTGGATGTGCCAGTCGTCGGGGCGCAGGAGTGTCAGGCGGTCGGACATGCGGATTCCAGGGGTGCGGTTGCAGCGGGAAGAGGGTGAAATGCTACCGGAAAAGGCCGCCGCCGGCACTCGCTATCAAGTTTTACCGAGGTCGACCGATAGATTGTGGGACGCCTATTTACCTGTGTGGATGCCGCCGTGCGCCAGCCCTCCCTCCTCCTGCTCTCACTTTGCGCCAGCCTGCCGGCCTGGGGGCTGACCTTCCAGCCGCGCCTGGAAAGCGCCCAGTGGACGGTGGCGGGTGACCAGTTCGAGTGCCGGCTGTCGCAGAGCGTGGGTGGTTTCGGGGTGGGCGAATTTGTCTGGCGCGCCGGCGAACAGCCCACGTTCCGCCTCAAATCCCAGCAGGGCTGGCTGGGCTCCGGCTCGGCAACCTTGCTGGCCGCCGCGCCGCCGTGGCGGCCGGGGCAGGGTGACCTGAACCTGGGCTCGGTGAGCGTGAGCTCCGGCGAGGTGCCGTTCAACAGTACCCAGCAGCAGGCCGGGCGCCTGCTCGGTGGGCTGCTGGAAGGCCGTACGCCAGAGGTGCGCCATCGCACGCGTACCGGCGAAAACCTGCTGGTGCGCCTGCTGCCGACACGTTTCGCTGATGGTTACGCGCAGTTCCAGGACTGTTCGACGAAGATGCTTCCAGTCAACTTCGACCAGGTGCGCCAGAGCCAGGTCGGCTTCCCGGACGGCGGCACCGAGGTCGACCCGCTGGGGCGCGCCAAGCTGGACATCATCCTGCAGTACATGAAGGCCGACCCGACGGTGAACCGCATCGAACTGGACGGCCACTCCGACAACAGCGGCAACCGCCTGGCCAACCGCGAGGCCTCGCGCCGTCGCGCCATTGCGGTCATGGAATACCTCAAGGCCAACGGTGTGGCGGAGTCGCAGATCACCGTGCGTTTCTATGGTGAGCGCTATCCGCTGGTGAAGAACAATTCCGCCGCCAATCGGGCGAAGAACCGCCGGGTGACGGTGAACCTGTCCCGCGAGGCGGTGATCGAGCCGCCTCCCGCCGAAGCTCCACCCGCACCTGCTGCATCGGCTCCCGTCGCGCCCGCTGGCGACGCCAGTGCCCCTGCGCAGGGCGTCCCGGCAGCGCCAGCGCCTGCCGCCAACGCTTCCAGCCCGCCTGTCGCGCCGTCCGCTACGCCCAAGGGCTAAGCCGCGGCGACAGGTCGCACCGACGATAGTATCTGTCGCTTTGTCGTCAAAAGCTGTCGCCCCTCTGTAAATTATTCCGAGCGGACAGTAGAATCGGTCCCTTTCGTGACAACCCCCGTGGAGTTGAGTGGCATGGCGGACGTGAAGAAGGTAGTCCTGGCGTATTCCGGTGGCCTGGACACCTCCGTAATTCTGAAGTGGCTGCAGGATACCTATAACTGCGAAGTAGTGACCTTTACCGCTGACCTGGGTCAGGGCGAGGAGGTCGAGCCGGCCCGCGCCAAGGCCAAGCAGATGGGTGTGAAAGAGATCTTCATCGAGGACCTGCGAGAAGAGTTCGTCCGCGACTTCGTCTTCCCGATGTTCCGTGCCAACACCGTCTACGAAGGCGAGTACCTGCTGGGTACTTCCATCGCTCGTCCGCTGATCGCCAAGCGCCTGATCGAGATCGCCAACGCCACCGGCGCTGACGCCATCTCCCATGGCGCCACCGGCAAGGGCAACGACCAGGTTCGCTTCGAGCTGGGCGCCTACGCGCTGAAGCCGGGCGTGAAGGTGATCGCTCCCTGGCGCGAGTGGGACCTGCTGTCCCGCGAGAAGCTGATGGACTACGCCGAAACCCACAACATCCCGATCGAGCGCCACGGCAAGAAGAAATCGCCGTACTCCATGGATGCCAACCTGCTGCACATCTCCTATGAAGGCGGCGTGCTGGAAGACACCTGGACCGAGCACGAAGAGGACATGTGGAAGTGGACCGTCTCCCCGGAGAAGGCCCCTGACACCGCCACCTACATCGAGCTGACCTACCGCAAGGGCGACATCGTTGCCATCGACGGCAAGGACATGAGCCCGGCGCAGGTCCTCACCGAGCTGAACCGCATCGGCGGCGCCAACGGCATCGGCCGCCTGGACATCGTCGAGAACCGCTACGTCGGCATGAAGTCCCGTGGCTGCTACGAGACCCCCGGCGGCACCATCATGCTCAAGGCGCACCGCGCCATCGAGTCGATCACCCTGGACCGCGAAGTCGCTCACCTGAAGGACGAGCTGATGCCGCGCTACGCCAAGCTGATCTACACCGGCTACTGGTGGAGCCCGGAGCGCGAGATGCTCCAGCAGATGATCGATGCCTCCCAGGAACACGTGAACGGCGTCGTGCGCCTGAAACTGTACAAGGGCAACGTCATCGTGGTTGGCCGCAAGTCCGACGACTCGCTGTTCGATGCCAACATCGCGACCTTCGAGGAAGACGGCGGCGCCTACAACCAGGCCGATGCTGCTGGCTTCATCAAGCTCAACGCGCTGCGCATGCGTATCGCCGCGAACAAGGGTCGCAAGCTGTTCTAAGCGACCTGTGCTAGGAGCGAGCTGACTCGCGAAGCTTTTGCTTTTTGCGCGGTTCGCGAGCAAGCTCGCTCCTACAGAAAAACAACAATCCCCGGCCACGAGCCGGGGTTTGTGTTTATAAGCCCCGCACCGGGGCACCTGATGAGGAAAGAACCGATGAGACTGCTGCACACCATGCTGCGCGTCGGCGACATGGACAAATCCATCGCCTTCTACACCGAAGTCCTGGGCATGACCCTGCTGCGTCGCAAGGATTATCCGGACGGCCAGTTCACCCTGGCCTTCGTCGGCTATGGCAACGAGGAGGACAACAGCGTCATCGAGCTGACCTACAACTGGGGCGTGGACCAGTACGAGCTGGGCACCGGCTACGGCCACATCGCCCTGGAAGTGGCCGACGTCTACAAGGCCTGCGAGGACATCCGCTCCCGCGGCGGCAAGATCACTCGCGAGCCGGGCCCGATGAAGCACGGCACCAGCATCCTGGCCTTCGTCGAAGACCCGGACGGCTACAAGATCGAGCTGCTCAGCCCGCAGCGCAAGGACTGACTCTGCGCCTTCGCGCAGACGACCTCGGAGAAACCCCGCCTTCATGGCGGGGTTTTTCTTTTCCAGCTGTCATCAGAAAGTCACCACAGCGTTCATACTCAAGGGGCATCGACGCCGGACGCGTCGATTGCGGAAGCAGTTTCCGCCATTCGCTTGTCACAGTCAGAAGGAGCGCGCTGCGGGCCGGAGAATCCCCGCCGCGACGCCCCCGGCAATGACGGCCGAATGGACGGCCGCATCGATTTATCGGAAGGCCCCGCGCCCAGGCGCCTGGCTTCCATCGTCAAGGAATACAGCATGTCCCCAAGACCGGTTAACAACGCCTCGGTCAGCCCCAAGGGCAGCCTCGAAACCCTTTCCCAACGTGAAGTCCACCAGCTCAGCGAAGCGGGCTCGGGCAGCACCTACAAGCTCTTCCGCCAATGTGCCCTGGCCATCCTCAACACCGGCACGCAGATCGACAACGCCAAGCACATCCTCGACGCCTACCGTGACTTCGAGCTGGAAATCCACCAGCAGGACCGCGGTGTGCGCCTGGAGCTGTTCAACGCGCCGGCCGACGCCTTCGTCGACGGCGAGATGATCGCCAGCACCCGCGAGATGCTCTTCAGCGCCCTGCGCGACATCGTCTACACCCAGAATGCGCTGAACAGCCGCCGCTTCGGCCTGGACAGCTCGGCCGGCATCACCGACTACGTCTTCCATCTGCTGCGCAATGCGCGCGCCCTGCGTGCCGGCGTGGAGCCGAAGATCGTCGTGTGCTGGGGCGGCCACTCGATCAGTACCAACGAATACAAGTACACCAAGAAGGTCGGCCACGAACTGGGCCTGCGCAGCCTCGACGTCTGCACCGGCTGCGGCCCGGGCGTGATGAAGGGCCCGATGAAGGGCGCCACCATCGGCCATGCCAAGCAGCGCATCACCGACGGGCGCTATATCGGCCTGACCGAGCCGGGGATCATCGCCGCCGAGGCACCAAACCCGATCGTCAATGAACTGGTGATCCTGCCGGACATCGAGAAGCGCCTGGAGGCTTTCGTCCGTGTCGGCCACGGCATCATCGTGTTCCCCGGCGGCGTCGGCACGGCGGAGGAGTTCCTCTACCTGCTGGGCATCCTGATGCACCCGGAGAACCAGGACATGCCGTTCCCGCTGGTGCTCACCGGCCCGCGCAGCGCGGCGGCCTACATCGAGCAACTGCACGCCTTCGTCGGCGCGACCCTGGGCGAGGCGGCGCAGCAGCGCTACCGCATCATCATCGACGACCCGGCGGAAGTGGCGCGGGAAATGAGCGAAGGACTCAAGCGGGTCAAGCAGTTCCGCCGCGAGCGCAACGACGCCTACCACTTCAACTGGCTGCTGAAGATCGACGAGGGCTTCCAGCGCCCGTTCGAGCCGACCCACGAGAACATGGCGAGCCTCGACCTGGGCCGCGACGTGCCGCCCCACGAACTGGCGGCGAACCTGCGCCGGGCGTTCTCCGGCATCGTCGCCGGCAACGTCAAGGACCGCGGCATCCGCATGATCGAGGAGTTCGGCCCCTACGAAATCCACGGCGATGCGGCCATCATGGAGCCGCTGGACGCACTGCTGCAGGCCTTCGTCGAGCAGCACCGGATGAAGTTGCCGGGTGGCGCGGCGTACGAGCCTTGTTACCGGGTGGTTCAACGTAGTCCTGCACTGGCCGGCTGACTGCAGACTGGCGCTTTGCAGAGGACAGTCCCCTCTCCCGCTGGGAGAGGGTTAGGGTGAGGGGCGCCGGGAAGCACGGTGTCAGGGCTGGCCCTCACCCCCGCCCTCTCCCGGAGGGAGAGGGAGCCATCCGAGCAGGCGGATGCAGTGGGTTCACCCGACGGTAAAAACAAAAAGCCCCGCCAGGATGCGGGGCTTTTTCATGCGGGTACTTCGCTTAGGAGAAGGCTTACAGATCGAAATCGTAGTCGGACAGTTGGCGCTGCAGGCGACGCTCTTCCAGGTAGTTGTCGATGATGCGGCGCTTGGTCAGGTTGGTCTTGGCGACCTCTGCCGTGGCTTCTGCGCCGTCATCGCTGTCGTCTGTGCTGACATCGTCCTCGAGTTCGAGGTCTTCTTTGTCGTTTGCCATTCGGTGCACTCCACAACACGGGGTGTGTTGGCGCCCCTTATAGCGACAAAGGAGTGGGCGGTAAAAAAGATTTTTTCAATCAGCCTGAAGGAATTTTCCCATAACGCTCAATCGTCCGACGTCTTGTGCTTGAACTCGCACAGGTCTTCGATCCGGCAGCTGCCGCACTGCGGCTTGCGCGCCTTGCAGACGTAGCGCCCGTGCAGGATCAGCCAGTGGTGCGCATCCAGCAGGTATTCCTTGGGCACGAACTTGAGCAGCTTGCGCTCCACCTCCAGCACATTGCGTCCCGGCGCGATGTTGGTGCGGTTGGAAACGCGGAAGATGTGCGTGTCCACCGCCATCGCCGGCTGTCGGAAAGCCGTGTTGAGGACCACGTTGGCGGTCTTGCGGCCCACGCCGGGCAAGGCTTCGAGATCTTCGCGGTTCTCCGGCACCTGGCCGCCGTGCTTCTCGATGAGGATGCGGCAGGTCTCGATGGTGTTCTTCGCCTTGCTGTTGTACAGGCCGATGGTCTTGATGTACTCCGACAGGCCCTCCACGCCGAGGGCGTAGATCGCTTCCGGGGTATTGGCTACCGGGTAGAGCTTGGCGGTGGCCTTGTTCACTCCCACGTCGGTGGCCTGGGCGGAGAGCAGCACGGCGATCAGCAGTTCGAAGGGCGAGCTGTAGGCCAGCTCGGTTTCCGGGTTGGGGTTGTCTTCCTTGAGTCGGCGGAAAATCTCCGCGCGCTTGGCGGCATTCATTCGATCACTCCGGTCACGCGGACGCGCTGGCGCTCGGTCGCGGGTACGTCGCCCGCCTGCGCCTTGGCACGTTCCGCCAGGCTTTCATCAATACGGTTCTTCAGGGCTATGAGCAGGCCCAGCACCAGGAAGGCGCCGGGCGGCAATACTGCCAGCAGCAGGCCCTGGTAGCCGGGGATTTGCACTTTCCAGTCGGCGGCGGCCGGGCCGAACAGCAGGTCCATGCCGGCCAGCAGGGTGCCCTGGCCGAGCAGTTCGCGCAGGGTGCCGAGAGTCAGCAGGACGAGGGCGAAGCCCAGGCCCATCATCAATCCGTCGAAGGCCGAGCGCGCCACGCTGTTGTTCGCGGCGAACGACTCGGCACGGCCGAGGATCACGCAGTTGGTAGTGATCAGCGGCACGAAGATGCCCAGCACCTGGTACAGCTCGAAGCGCCAGGCCTGCATCAGCAGTTCGATGCAGGTGGTCAGCGTGGCGATGATCAGCAGGAAGACGGGCAGGCGCACGGTCTGGCTGAGGGAGCCGCGGATCAGCGCAACGGCGGTGCTGCACAGCACCAGCACGACGATGGTCGCCAGGCCCAGGCCAAGGGCCTTGACCATGGAGTTGCTGGTGCCCAGCAGTGGGCACAGGCCCAGCAGTTGCACCAGCCCCGGGTTGTTTTTCCACAGGCCCTGCAGGGCCATCTCGCGGTAGCCGGGATTATTCATGGCTCTCTCCCGAAGCAGCAGGGGCGAGCAGCTCCGCCTTGTGTGCATCGAAATACTGCAGCGCCAGGTGCGTGGCCTTGACCACCGCGCGTGGGGTGACGGTGGCGCCGACGAACTGGTCGAACTGGCCGCCATCCTTCTTCACCTTCCAACCGGCGTCGCCTGGATCGGTCAGCGAGCGGTCGTCGAAGCCGTGCAGCCAGTTGCTCTTGCCCAGCTCGATGCGGTCGCCCTGGCCCGGAGTTTCATGGTGCGCCACGACGCGCACGCCGAGCAGGCGGCCCTGGGCGCTGATACCCACGAGCAACTGGATGGAGCCACCGTAACCATCCCGTGCGATGGGCTGCAGGATCACTGCCGTGGTCTGCCCCCGGAGCCGGGCAATATAGGCGGATGCCGGCTCGTCGCGGCCCAGCAGCCTGGGATCGAAGGCGCGGACTTCAGCCTCCAGCGGATGGTTGTCATAGCTGCCCCTGGGCAGCAGCTCAAGCACTGAACGGCCTCGAAACTCGCGCTGCGCGGTGTCGATGCGCTGCGCGGTGAACTGGTGAACGGTGGCCACCACGCCGGCGGCGATCAATGCGACCAGGCCCAGTGCGAGGGCACTCTTGAGCAGCTCGCGGTTCATCGGTCACCCGCCCTGAAGCCGCGCTCCGGCTTCTTGTGCCCGTAGGTGCGCGGGCGGCTGAAGTAATCGATGGTCGGCGCGGCGAGGTTCATCAGCAGCACGGCGAAGGCCAGGCCGTCCGGGTAGCCGCCCCAGGCGCGGATCACGTAGGTGAGCACGCCGACGCCGATGCCGAACATCAGCCGGCCACGGTTGCTGGTGGCGCCGGAAACCGGGTCGGTGACGATGAAGAAGGCGCCGAGCATGGTCGCGCCGCTGAACAGGTGCAGCAGCGGCGAGCCGTGGGAGTCGGAGCCGCTACCGTTCCAGAACAGCAGGCTCATGATGAACAGGCCGCCGAGCATGCCCACCGGTGCGTGCCAGGTGAACAACCTGCGCCAGAGCAGGAACAGGCCGCCGGCAAGGAAGGCCAGGTTGACCAGTTCCACACCGCGCCCGCCGACGCTGCCGAAGGCCGGAGACTGCGCCAGCAGTTCGTCCATGGTCAGGCTGTGGTTGTTGCGTACCACGTCCAGTGCGGTGGCGCCGACCCAGGCGTCGGGCCCCTGGCTGGCAAAGCCGAATATCTGCCGCAGGCCTTCGCCGAAGCCAAGCGCGCTGTCCGGCGCCGGCCACTGGCTCATGTGCTGCGGGAAGGACACCAGCACCACCGCGTAGCCGACCATCGCCGGGTTGAACGGGTTCTGCCCGAGGCCGCCGTAGAGGTGCTTGCCGAAGACCAGCGCGAACACCGTGGCGACCGCGCTCAGCCACCACGGTGAGTAGGGCGGCAGGGCGAGGGCGAGCAGCACGGCGGTAACCAGGGCGCTGCCATCCTTGAGGAAGAACGCCAGTGGGCGGTCGCGCAGCCTGAGCATGAGCGCTTCGGTGGAAAGGGCGAGCAGGCTGCACCAGAGCAGGTTGAACAGGGTGCCGACGCCGTACAGGCCGATCAGCACCAGCGCGCCCGGTGCGCAGGCGGCGAGCAGGGTCAGCATGACCTTCTGCGTGCGACTGCTGCCTGTGATGTGGGGCGAACTGATGCGCGGCAGCTTCATCACGGCGCCTCACCACTGGCGTCGGCAACGGCGCTTTCCGCCGCTTGCAGGCGTTCGCGCGCGACAGCCAGTGCCGGGTCGCCGGCGCCTTCGCGTTCGAGTTTCTTCAGGTCGGCGCGGGCGTAGGCCAGTTCGGTCTTGGCGGCGCGCAGGGCGGCACTGACCGGCCGTTTTTCGGTGCGGACCAGATCCGGCGGGGCCTTGCCGCTGGCGTCCTCGGCGGCGTGCAGGGCGGCTTCCGCGGCGCCTAGCGCCCGCTGGATCGCCTCCAGCTCTTCAGGGCCGGCGCCTTCGCGCTCGGCGGCACGCAAGGCATCGCGCTGGGCAATGTAGGCGAGCTTGGCCTGGCGCAGGGCGAGAACGCCGTCGACGGGCTGGGCGGCGTTCGATTCGGTCGGCATGGCGGTCCCCTGCAGTTGGTTGAGTTGGCGCTCGATGCGCTCGACGTCCCCGCGCAGGGAGGCCAGTGTGGCGCATTGCTCGTCCGTGGGCGATTCGCCGAAGGCCTTTTCCGACTTCTTCAATTGGGCGCGGGCCATGGCGGCGTCGATCTTCGCTTTCTTCAGTGCAACCTCGTGCTCCGCAGGCACTGTGATCGGCGCCGGCGCGCTGGGGGTGCTTGCCGATTCGGCGGCGTCCAGCGCGGCTCTTGCCTCTTCGGCAGCGACGCGCAGTTCGGCGACCTGGCTGCGCAGCTGTTCGGTGTCGTGGGCGGTCAGTTGCTTCTCGGCCTTCTTCAGCGCGACCTGGGCCATGCTCGCCTCGATCTTCAGGCGCTTGAGCTCGTCGGGGGCATTGCCCACGGACTTCTCGGCCTTGACCCGCTCGATCACTGCTTGCGCGGCCGGCGCGCTGGGTGATGCGATCTCGGGCTGTTCTTCCTGCACACGCGTGGCGCGTTCCTGGCGGGCCAGGCGGTCTGCGGAGCGTTGTACTTCTTCCCGGCGCAGACGCTCCTGACGCTGCTCGAAGCGCAGGCGCGCTTGCTCGGCTTTCGACTGGTGCTGCGCCAGCTGGCGAATCTCGGCCTTGGATGCGCGGTAGTACTGCACCAGAGGAATGCTCGACGGGCAGACATAGGCGCAGGCGCCGCACTCGATGCAATCGAACAGGTTGTGCGCCATTAGCTGGTCGTGGTCTTCAGCGAAGAAGTGCAGTTGTTGCGGCAGCAGGCTGGCCGGGCAGACCTGCGCGCAGTCGCCGCAGCGGATGCACGGCATGGCTGGCGCCGGCGCTGGCAGTTCCTCGCGCGTGGCGGCCAGCAGACAATTGGCGGTCTTGGTCAGCGGCCCGTCCTGCGAGGAAAGGCTGTCGCCCATCAGCGGCCCGCCGAGAATCAGACGGTCCAGCCGGCCGTGGTCGAGGCCGGCGAAATCCAGCAGTTCGCCAATCGGCGTGCCGATCAGTGCTTCGACGTTGCACGGGCGCGCCAGCGCAGCGCCGCTCAGGGTGGTGATGCGTGAGATCAGTGGCACCCCGCGCAACACGGCGTCGGCCACGGCGACAGCGGTAGCGACGTTCATGCAGAGCATGCCGATATCCGCCGGCAGCCCGCCGGAAGGCACTTCGCGGCCGGTGAGGATCTGGATCAGCTGGCGTTCGCCGCCGGAGGGATAGCGCGAGGGTATCGACTGCAGGTGGATCGGCCGTTCGCCGATGGCGGCCTGCACGGCGGCGATGGCCTGGGGTTTGTCATCCTCGATACCGAGCAGCACCTGCTGCGGCTGGAGGATGTGCATCAGCACTTCGATGCCTTCCACCAGTTCGACGGCGCGTTCGCGCATCAGCAGGTCGTCGGCGCTGATGTACGGCTCGCACTCGGCGCCGTTGATGATCAGCGTATGCAGGTCGTCCTGCGCGCGCGAGGCCAGCTTGGCGGCGGTGGGGAAGCCGGCGCCGCCGAGGCCGGCGATGCCCGCCAGGCGAATGCGCTGCAACAGTTCGCCAGCAGCGAGGGAGGCATAGCCGGGCTCGGGTGTGAGATCGGCCCATTCGTCCGCGCCGTCGCTGTCGATGACGATAGCCAGCGCCGGCAGGCCGGAGGCGTGCGGATAAGGCTGCTCGCTGATCTCGACCACGGTGCCGGAGGTCGGCGCATGCAGCGCGGCGCTGATGGCGCTGCCCGCTTCGGCGATCCGCTGGCCCTTGAGCACGCGCTGGCCGACTGCGACACAGGGCACGGCGGGTTCGCCGATATGCTGTTGCAGCGGCAGCACCAGCCGGCGCGGCAGTGGCGGATGCTGGATTGGCGTGGCGGTGGATTGCTGCTTGTTGGCCGGTAACCTGAGGCCGCCCGGGAAATTCCAGACCTGCATGTTCATGCCGCCTGCTCCCGGTCGCTGTGGATCAGTCGACCCTGCGGCAGCGGCCACTTCCAGTCGGCGACGCCTACCGGCAGGTCGCGCATCTCGATGCAGTCCACCGGACAGGGCTCCAGGCACAGGTCGCAGCCGGTGCATTCGTCGACTATCACCGTGTGCATCAGCTTGGCCGCGCCAACGATGGCGTCGACCGGGCAGGCGCGGATGCACTTGGTGCAGCCGATGCACTCGGCCTCGCGGATGTAGGCCACGCGCAGCGGCGTCTCTTCGGCAGCGTCCAGCGGCAAGGGTTCGACGTCCAGCAGGTCGGCAAGCGCGGCGATGGTCGCCGCGCCACCGGGCGGGCACTTGTTGATCGCATCGCCTTCGGCCATGGCCTGGGCGTAGGGCTTGCAGCCGGCATAGCCACACTGGCCGCACTGGGTCTGTGGCAGCAGGTCGTTGATCTGCTCGGCAGTGGGCTCGGCGCTGATATCCACCCGTGCCGAGGCGTAGCGCAGCGCGACGATGCCGGCCAGGCCAGCGAGGATGATGAGCAGCGCCGCGATCATGGCTTGAGCAACCCACTGAAGCCTATGAACGCCAGCGACATCAACCCGGCGGTGATCATGCCGATCGCTGCGCCCCTGAACGGCTTGGGCACGTCGGCGATGGCGATGCGCTCGCGCAGGGCGGCGAACAGCAGGAGTACCAGGGTAAAGCCCAGCCCCGCGCCGAAGCCCTGCAATGTGGACTGCAGGAAACCGAATTCGGCCTTGCGGGCATTGAGCAGCGCCACCCCCAGCACGATGCAGTTGGTGGTGATCAGCGGCAGGAAGATGCCCAGTGTGCGGGCGAGCAGGGGGCTGGTCTTGTTCACCAGCAGTTCGGTGAACTGCACGACTATGGCGATCACCAGGATGAAGCCGATGGTGCGCAGGAACTCCAGGTCCAGCGGTTGCAGCACGTAGCGCTGCAGGATGTAGCTCAGCGCCGAGGCGAGGGTGAGGACAAAGGTGGTCGCCAGGGCCAGCGCGAGCGCCGCCTCGATCTTGCGCGACACGCCCATGAACGGGCA
The DNA here is from genome assembly GCF_029840045.1 of Pseudomonas sp. GD03903. Classification (NCBI taxonomy): domain Bacteria; kingdom Pseudomonadati; phylum Pseudomonadota; class Gammaproteobacteria; order Pseudomonadales; family Pseudomonadaceae; genus Pseudomonas; species Pseudomonas sp. GD03903. The sequence goes on from NZ_JAOCBT010000003.1 coordinate 407,735, forward strand.
GATGCCGAGGAACTGCACCAGTACGAAGTTGTTGACCAGGATGGCGCTGACGAGGATCAGGGCGAGTTCGGTCATGGCTGGCGACTCGTGCTCAGGTGTGGGCGGTTCATGCTCAGATTCCGCTGATCAGCAGATCGATAGCGGCGATGATCTCCAGGCGCAGATGCGCCAGGCTGCCCACCGGCTCGCCCAGTTCGCGGCGGGAGATTCCGGCCATCTGCGGGGTCAGCAGCAGGAACGCCTCATCGCCCACTCGTACCTCCGGCATCAGCCGGTGGATGCCGGCCAGGCCCTTGGCGCGGCTGAGCGGGATCACCATGCGCGTGTTCAGCGAGGCCAGCAGGTCGCTCTGAACGTCCAGCAACAGCGGTATCGCCTCGCGGGTGCGCGGGTTGGCGTTGCGATACAGATCGAACTGCTTCATCAGAAGCTCCGCAATCCATCGCTGAACACGCCGGTTTCCTCGACGTGCTGGTTATAGGTTTCGATGGCTTCGCGGTTCTGCTCCAGCCAGCGTTGGCCGAGGCGCTCCTTGACCACATCGGCCAGCGCCTCCTCGAGCACCGCCGAGAGGTTCACGTCCAGTTCACGGGCCTGCTTCAACAGGTCGCTGTTGAGACTCAGGTTGGTGGCTTTCTTCGGCGCTTGAGGATCGTAGGTCGTGTGCATGGGCACCTCCACGGTGGATGCGCATAGGTTATGCGCATTGCTCGCCGGGGACAATCTTCCTGCTCCGTAAATCAGTTGCGGTGCCAGGGCTGGCGGGAGGAACATCAACGGCTGCCGAACCCGATCGGTTCCCCTCACGGAAGTCGCGATGCGCATACCCCTGTCCGGACGCTTTACCGCCCTCTGCCTGCTGTTCTCCAGTGCTCTGGCCTCGGCCGCACCCTTCACCAGCGCTGACCTGGTTGCTTGGCCGCGCATGAATGTCGCTGACTTCGCCTGCCTGCTGGAGCAGCGCAGCGGTCACGCCGACGCGCAGTTCAGCTGCGCCGCCAGCCGGAAGCTGAGCAACTGGGGCGATGCCTGCCATGACACCGACCTCAGCTACGCCGGTCCGCAGTTGCCCGAAGCCCTGGCACGGCAGCTGAATCCGCATATCACGGCCGTGGACCTGGACTGGGAGTACGGCCGCCTGCAGTCGGTCAACGTCACCTTCGACAAGATCATGACCGCGGAAGAAGTGGCGGACATCTTCCCCGAGGTGAACCTGGAAGACCCGACCTCACGGGAAAACCTGAGCAACGCCTCGCTGCAAGACTGCGCCGAGGATGCTTCCTGCCTCTACCTGGAAGGCTTCGAGCACCTGGGCGGCGGCGATGTGGACTGCGAGGACGCTCAGTAGGGCCTGGAGCAGCCCCGGTCCGTGTCAGGCAGCTCGCTTCGTGGCGCGCCGGGTTCCGAGTTTGCGCCACAGCCAGCGCAGGATCAGGCCGGCGATCAGCAGCACCAGCAGCAGCGGCAGTCCGTAGGCAGCCACCTGGATGGCGTTGACGGTGCCGTCGGTGAGTTCGTCCAGGGAGTTGCCGAAGGCCTTGCCGATGCGCGACCAGCGCCCGGTCGGCTGGTATTCGCTGGAGAAGTCCAGGGTCAGCAGGTTGGTGGCGATGCGTCGCTGTTGTTGGGCGGCATCCTGGCGGGCGGCGTGCAGTTGCTGCTCAACCTCGGCGGTGGCCTTGGCCAGCGCCAGCAGGTCGCTGACGCTCATGTCCTTGCGGCCCTGAAAACCTTGCAGAGTCTGGTACTCACGCTCCAGGCGCTCGCGCAGTTGCTGGTTGTCGCTCACCGCGTGGGCGAGGTCTTCGGCCTGGGTGCGGCGGCTTTGCAGTTGGCCGCCTTCGGCGGCGAGGGCGACGAGCTTTTCCACGCCCTCGGGGACGATGCGAACCACGAGATGCGCGTTGCGCATCTGGCTGTCGCCGCTCTGCTCGATGGCGATCAGCTCGCAGGCGCCGAAGCGGTCCTGGCTGCAGGCATCGCGGGAGGCGGCCAGTTGCGCGTCGATGCGCTCGCTGGCCAGGCGGATGCCGACCTGGTGTTCGTAAGCGAGGAAGGTGCCGGCTTTCGCTGCCTCCCCCTGGAAAGCGGCGCCGGAACCGGCGCTGTGCTCCGAGGATGCGCCGCAGCCGGCGAGGGCAGCGCTCAGGGCGAGCGCTGCCAGGTGGTGCAGTTTCATCGATGGCCTCCTTGCCGTCCGATGCTTACTTGACGCGCTGGCCGGGCTTGGCGCCGCTGTCCGGGCTGAGCAGGTAGATCTCTTCACCGCCGGGGCCGGCGGCCAGGACCATGCCTTCGGAGACGCCGAATTTCATCTTGCGCGGGGCCAGGTTGGCCACGTACAGGGTCAGGCGGCCTTCGAGCTTGCTCGGGTCCGGGTAGGCGCTCTTGATGCCGGAGAACACGTTGCGCTTCTCGTCGCCGATATCCAGGGACAGGCGCAGCAGCTTGTCGGCGCCCTCGACGAACTCGCACTTCTCGATCAGCGCGATGCGCAGGTCGACGGCGGCGAAGGCGTCGAAGTTGATTTCCGCGGCCAGCGGGTCCTTGGTCAGCTCGCCATTGCCGGCGGGTTTCGGGGCACTGGCGAGGAGGTCTTCCTTGGAGGCTTCGATCATGGCTTCGATTTTCGCGGGCTCGATACGGGTCATCAGCGGGTTGAACGGGTTCAGTTGGTGATTGGCCAGCAGTTGCTCGTGGTCGGCCCATTTCAGCGGGGCGACGTTGAGGAAGGCTTCGGCGGCAACGGCCAGCTTCGGCAGTACGGGCTTGAGGAAGATCACCAACTGGCGGAACAGGTTCACGCCCAGGGCGCAAATTGCCTGGACCTCGTCCTGCTTGCCTTCCTGCTTGTTCAGCGACCACGGCGCCTTGTCGGCGATCCAGGCGTTGGCCTGGTCGGCGAGGGCCATGATTTCGCGCATGGCGCGGCCGAAGTCACGGGCTTCGTAGGCGGCGGCGATGCTCGGCGCGGCGTCCTTGAAGGCCTGGGCCAGTTCCGGTGCCGGGTTGGCGTCCACCAGCAGGCCGTTGTTGCCCTTGTGGATGAAACCGGCGCAACGGCTGGCGATGTTGACCACCTTGCCGACCAGGTCGGAGTTGACCTTCTGCACGAAGTCCTCGAGGTTCAGGTCGAGGTCGTCCACGCCGCGGCCCAGCTTGGACGCGTAGTAGTAGCGCAGGTATTCCGGATCCAGGTGATCCAGGTAGGTGCGCGCCTTGACGAAGGTGCCGCGCGACTTGGACATCTTCTGCCCGTTGACGGTCAGGTAGCCGTGCACGTTCAGCGCGGTCGGCTTGCGGTAGCCGGCGCCCTCGAGCATGGCCGGCCAGAACAGCGCATGGAAGTTGACGATGTCCTTGCCGATGAAGTGGTACAGCTCGGCGTCCGAGCCCTGCTTCCAGTAGGCGTCGAAGTCCAGTTCCGGGCGGCGCGCGCAGAGGTTCTTGAAGCTGGCCATGTAGCCGATCGGCGCGTCCAGCCAGACATAGAAATACTTGCCCGGCGCGTCGGGAATCTCGAAGCCGAAGTACGGTGCGTCGCGGGAGATATCCCATTCCTGCAGGCCGGAATCCAGCCACTCGGCGAGCTTGTTGGCCACCGACTCCTGCAGGGCGCCGCTGCGCGTCCACTGCTGCAGCATGGCCTGGAAGTCAGGCAGCTTGAAGAAGTAGTGCAGCGATTCCTTGAGCACCGGGGTGGCGCCGGAGATGGCCGATTTCGGGTCCTTCAGCTCGGTCGGCGCGTAGGTCGCGCCACAGGCTTCGCAGTTGTCGCCATACTGGTCGGCGGTGCCGCACTTCGGGCAGGTGCCCTTGATGAAGCGGTCGGCCAGGAACATCTGCTTTTCCGGGTCGAAGTACTGGGTCACCGGGCGGGTGGCGATGTGGCCGGCGTCGCGCAGCTTCAGGTAGATAGCCGAGGACAGCTCGCGGTTCTCTTCCGAGTGGGTCGAATGGTAGTTGTCGAATTCCACCAGGAAGTCGGCGAAATCGCCCATGTGCTCGGCGCGCACGCCGTCGATCAGTTGCTCGGAGGTAATGCCTTCGCGCTCGGCGCGCAGCATGATGGCCGAGCCGTGGGCATCGTCCGCGCACACGTACACCGCCTGGTTGCCACGCATCTTCTGGAAGCGAACCCAGATGTCGGTCTGGATGTACTCCAGCATGTGACCGAGGTGGATCGAACCATTGGCGTAGGGCAGGGCGCTGGTGACGAGGATCTTGCGGGCTTCGGACATGATGATCGGCCGTTCCGGTTAAAACGAGGGAATCGGCAACTATATAGGGCCGGGGCGAAATTTTCATCCGTGGGCCGCTTGGCTGTAGGGGCGTTCGTCCTTGAACCATGGGCGCTTGGACTGTTCGCGAGCAAGCTCGCTCCTACGAAGAGCATGATGGCGCAGCCCTGGAATGTAGGAGCGAGCTTGCTCGCGAACCCGGCCTACCACCGATGATCCCGAGCAAGGCTGCGATGACAGGCGTAAGATACCCGCCCATTCTGCTCAGTCTTTCATCGGGAGTACCCATGAGCGCCGTTACCCGTGCCACGGTGGAGGCCGTCCTCCGCCAGATCAACGACCCCCACACCGGCCAGAACCTGCTGGACGCCGGCTACCTGCACGAGCTGGATATCCAGGGCGGGCGCGTTGCGCTGACCCTGGAGCTGGGTTACGCCGCCGGCCTGTTCAAGAATGGCCTGGCGCAGACCGTGCAGATGGCTCTGGAAACGCTGGATGGCGTCGACTCGGCGCAGGTCAAGGTGGAAATCCATATCGCCGCGCACAAGGCCCAGGCCCAGGTGCCGGGCATGAGCAACGTGAAGAACATCATCGCCGTGGCCTCCGGCAAGGGCGGCGTGGGCAAGTCCACCACCGCCGCCAACCTCGCGCTGGCGCTGGCCCGCGAAGGCGCCAAGGTGGGCATCCTCGACGCGGATATCTATGGCCCGAGCCAGGGCATCATGTTCGGTATCCCTGAAGGCACCCGGCCGAAGATCCGCGAGCAGAAGTGGTTCATCCCGCTCGAGGCCCACGGCGTGGAAGTCATGTCCATGGCCTTCCTCACCGACGACAACACGCCGGTGGTGTGGCGCGGCCCGATGGTTTCCGGCGCGTTGCTGCAGCTGATCACCCAGACCGCCTGGAACGACCTGGATTACCTGGTCATCGACATGCCGCCGGGTACCGGCGATATCCAGCTGACCCTGGCGCAGAAAGTCCCGGTGGCTGGCTCGGTCATCGTCACCACCCCGCAGGACCTGGCCCTGCTCGACGCCAGGAAGGGCGTGGAGATGTTCCGCAAGGTCAACATCCCGGTGCTGGGTGTGGTCGAGAACATGGCGGTGCACATCTGCTCCAACTGTGGCCATGCCGAGCACCTGTTCGGTGAAGGCGGCGGCGAGAAGTTGGCTGCGCAGTACGGCGTCGAGTTGCTGGCGTCGCTGCCGCTGTCCATGGCCATCCGCATGCAGGCCGACGGCGGCAAGCCGACTGTGATCGCCGACCCGGAAAGCCAGCTGGCGATGATCTACCAGGAAATGGCCCGCTGCGTCGGCGCCCGCATCGCCCTGAGCGAGAAGGCCGCGCCGGACATGCCGAACATCTCCATCAGCGACGACTGATACGCAGGGACTGCCATGCGCAAGGATGCGAAACGCGCCGCCGGCTGGCTGCTGGCGGTGTGCCTGGGGCTTGCTGGCTCAGTGGCACGGGGCGCCGACGAGGATTCCGCCAACTGGCAGGCCCAGTGCCTGATCGGCGGCCAGCCGGTGATTCTGGACTTCCGCTCTGCCTCGGGTGACGCCTTCGAAGACGACATGGTCGTGCAGGCGCGCCCCGCCGATGCTTCCTTCGTCACCCTGCCGTTGCCGCCTGCGCTGTACCACGCCATCGGGCCGCTCGGCAGCCCGAAGAGTGCCTGCGACTCAGTGCCGCTGCTGGACATGGGGGGCGGCCTCGGCCTCTTACTGGTGGTGCGCGACAATCGCCCCGGCCTGCCGGTGGTGGATGCGCTCCTGCTGGACCAGGCCACCCTGCAGGTTGTGGATAAACGCCTGGGCGACCCCGGCGCCGTGGCAGGTCTGCTGAAGACCAGCAGCCTGGTACTGCGTCAGTCCGCCGATGGCGTCGACCTGCGTCTGGTGCGCGAGGCCGTGCCTGGCGCCGAGTGCGATTGCGCCGACGGCTACGCCGAGGATTGGCTGCGCTTCTCGGTGGAGCAGCGCAAGCTGCGCACCGACTGGCGACCCTGAGGGGTTACGGAAGCCATTCCGTTCCATCGCCCGCAGGCAACTGACCGCTACGCAGTTCGTCCTGGCTGAGCTCGCGCCCGGTCCAGAGTCGAACCTTGCGTGCTCCGGCCCCGCGGCAGAGCTCATACAGCCCGCGGACCTCCACCTGTGTCAGCCCGCCCTCGAGGAGCTCCTGAGGGTGCAGGATCAACACCGGCGCGGCCTTGAGCAGAGACCTGGGGACGAGTCGGCCGACCAGCAGCTTGAGCGTCATCTCGGCGAAAGAGAAATTCGCCAGCAAGGAGCGGGGATGGTCGAAGCCGTTGACGATCTCGATGCCGTCCTGGCCCTGCAACTGCCGGGCGGCGGCACCGGCCGCAAGGACCTTGGGTTTGCCACCTTCATAGCGCACCGCCAGCAGCGGCGGTTCGGCGAATGCTTCGCCGGACGGGAGCACCACTCCGCTGATCCAGTGGCGGGAAAGCTTCAGGTACAGGGTGGATGAAAAATGATCGAGCATGCCTGGCCTCTTCCATGAGTCAATGTGCTGCAGGTTACGGAAATCCACCCGCTAGCGTCGACCATCCGGCCGCACCCTTTGCTGGAAATTGTGACGCCCGGTAAGATTCGCGTTCTTTTTCAACCGCCGCACAGGACACCCGCCATGAGCATCAAATCGGACAAGTGGATTCGCCGCATGGCTCAGGAGCACGGCATGATCGAGCCGTTCGTCGAGCGCCAGATTCGTGGTGCCGATGACAGCCGGGTGATTTCCTACGGTGTTTCCAGCTATGGCTACGACGTGCGCTGCGCCGCCGAATTCAAGGTGTTCACCAACATCCACTCGGCGGTGGTCGATCCGAAGAACTTCGACGAGAAGAGCTTCGTGGACATCAACAGCGACGTCTGCATCATCCCGCCGAACTCTTTCGCCCTGGCTCGCACCGTCGAGTACTTCCGCATCCCGCGTGACGTGCTGACCATCTGCCTGGGCAAGAGCACCTATGCGCGCTGCGGCATCATCGTCAACGTGACCCCGCTGGAACCGGAGTGGGAAGGCCACGTGACCCTGGAGTTCTCCAACACCACCAACCTGCCGGCGAAGATCTACGCCCACGAAGGCGTGGCGCAGATGCTGTTCCTGCAGTCGGACGAAGCCTGCGAAGTGTCCTACCGCGACCGTGGCGGCAAGTACCAGGGCCAGACTGGCGTCACCCTGCCCAAGGCCTGATTCGCGCTCCGCTTCATGAAGAACCGGGCCAAGGCCCGGTTTTTTCTTGGAACGAAGAGCCTGTAGGAGCGCGCCTGCTCGCGAACGGTCTGGCGCGGCCCTGGGGCGGGAGGTTCGCGAGCAAGCTCGCTCCTACAAAAGGCAGCGCATCAAGACGAATTCCGCGCGTTCCTCCAGACCGCCCAGCGGCAGCTCCAGCAGCCGATACCCCAATTCCTCATACACCTTGGTCATCATCGCCGCCGTTCGCTGCGCTTCGGCGAAGTCCTGCCTGCGTTCGGCGTCGTTGCGGTAGATGGCTTCCCACGCGGGCGCCAGGAACACGGTCCGCGCGTAGCGCAGTTTCCGCGCGGCGATTTGCAGTTCTTCCGGAACCGCCAGGCCGCAGAGCCTCGCATACCCCAGCACATCCGGCAGGCCGCGATCGAACAGCCACAGGCCACCGCTATCGAGCGCCTGCTCACGAGTCGTCAGCGCGTGCTCGAACATTTCCCGGCAGAAGGCCTCCCGGTTTGCCCACGGCAGCGCGTCGCCGCCACTGGCCAGTTGCTCGCGGATGATGGCGCGGCCGCCTTCCTCGACGATGTTCAGGCCGTGATGGCGGTGCAGGTGATCGAGCAGTGTGCTCTTGCCGGCGCCGGGACCGCCGGTGATGACGATGAGGGATTCGGACATGGCGATGACTCCTGGGAAAGGATGCAGGGGAGTGCCAGCCGGGGAAGGTCTTGCAGGAAAGAAATGCAGCGGAGGAGAGGCGGGAAAAAAGAAAGGCACCCAAGGGGTGCCTGAATATGATCATGGAGTAAGTCGACAATTCTGATTCCGGGGCGGGAAGCAAGTTCCCGGCTCCCGGAAATATTTTTCAGATCATCACTTCTCCGGCACCAGGGTCAGGCGCTTCACGCCGTAGACCTTCTCCAGGTTCTGCGACTGGAAGGGGAAGCTCATGTAGTTGCCCTTCAGCCAGGCGTCGATACCGTCGGCGTAGTGCGGGCTGGCCGGATTGCCGGACTGGCCGCTGCTGTTGAGGCCGATCATCGGTTCGCTCTGGCCGAAATCGACGACGATGCGCATGGCCGGGATCAGCCAGGTGTTGAAGTCCTGGCCCCAGTGGTAGGCCGAGACGTTCAGCGTGCTGTGGTCGCCGCCAGCCGGGTAGGGGCCACGATCCAGGTAGCCCTTGATCGCGCCGAGGCTGGCGCGCTCGCCGGCACTGAGGTTGGGCGCCATCTTGGTGCTATCGCTGACCCACTCGTAGGTGTGCAGCTTGCCCCATTGCCAGGCGCGGCGGTCGCTGCCCAGCTTCTGTTCGCAGAAGGCGGTGGCGGCAGCCAGGCTGCGGGCGAGGATGGTCGGTTTGTCTTCCTTCTGCGGGGTGCGGGTGTCATCCCAGAACGGGCTGTCGTCACGGCCCAGCAGATGGTCGGCCTGGGCCGAGTAGGAGAGGTTGGCGGTCTCGACGAAGGCCTTCCAGGACGGGCTGTCTTCCGGGCCCAGCTCGTCGAGGAAGATCTGTTTGCTGCTCTCCTGCAGGAAGGCCTCGTACAGCGCCGCATCAGCGGAAGTGGCCGAGAGCTTGCCGTCGAACGCCATGATCCGGTCCAGCGCTTCGCGCGCGCGGGCGCGCTGGTCGGCGGGCAGGGCGTCGATGGCCTTCTTCAGCGGCTGTGCCATGCCGGGTGCGTCGAACATCGACTGCAGCTTGCCGGCGAAGGGCGTGGTCTGGTCGTACTGCATGGCGATCATGCTGCGGTAGTCGTGGCTCTTGCTGCCGCCGGCGAGCTGGGCGATGCGCTCGTAACGCTCCGGGTAATACCAGGAGCTGGACAGCTGCGCGCCGTAGCCGGGCTGCACGCTGCGGTGGTTGGCGGTGCCCAGCCAGCCCTGCTGCGGGTCCTGGTCGGACGGGTGGAGGATCGGATCGGCGAAGCCGTCCCAGTCGTAGCGTCCATCCCAGCCGGGAGAGGGCAGCAGGCCGCGGCCTTCCTTGCGGTTGGGGAAGCGTCCGGTGACCTGCCAGCCGATATGCTTCTCGTCGGCGAACACGATGTTCAGCGCCATCGCGCGTACGTCACGGGTGGCGTCGAATGCCTGCTCGACGTTCTTCGCCCGGGACAGGTCGAAGAAGGCGTCGAGGGTGCGGTCGGTTTCGCCCTGGATGCTCTGGTAGGCGATGCCGTAGCCGCTGGACAGCGGCAGCGGCTGCAGGTCGTGTTTGCGCTCGCCCAGCGCGCTGTTGAGCAGCGGACCGTGGCGGGTTTCGTAGATGACCTCGCGGACCGGACTCTGGCCCTTGATGAAGAAGGTCTCGTTGCGTTCGATAGCCGGCTTCCACTGGCCATCGGCGAGGTAGTAGAGCTTGCTGCCCTGGCGCTTCACCTGTTCGAGGAAGAGGTCCTGGTTGTCGCCCATGACCATGGTCATGCCCCAGGCCAGCTTGCCGTTGAAACCGGCGACCACACCCGGTACGCCGGCGATGGAGACGCCCGCGGCGTTGTACTTGGGCGAGCGGATCTGCACGTAGTTCCATACCGAGGGCATGGACAGTGGCAGATGGGTGTCGTTGGCCAGGATGCTCTTGCCGCTGCGGGTGCGCTGCGGGGCAATCGCCCAGTTGTTGGAGGCGGCGACGCCCATCATCTGCAGCGCAGCGATCTGGCCGGCGGCCTCGTCCAGTTGTTCCAGGCCAGCGATCTTGCCGTCCAGGCGCAGGCCTTTGAGCTTCTCCGCCTCCTCGAAGGGCAGTGCTTCATCCGGATAGATCGGCGTCAGCCAGGGCAGCTTGTCGGCACCGACTTTTTGCGCGAGCACCAGGGAGGCGATCTCCTCCTGCAGGTTCACCGCCAGGCCAAAGTTGAGCAGGCTGAAGACCAGTGCGGAATCTTCCGGCTTCCAGTACTCGGGACGATAGCCGGACTCGGCCAGGTCCATCGGCAGCTTGTCGCGGTAGCGGTACAGGTAGGCGTTGACGCCGCGCGCGTAGGTCTCGAAGAAACGCTTGAGGCGTGGCGAGGCGCCGGCATACAGCGCATCGGCGGCCTTCTTCAGGTTCACCGTGCGCATGAAGCGGTCGGTCTCCAGGGCGCCGGGGCCGACCATTTCCGACAGGCGCCCCTGGGCCATCAGGCGCAGGCCGACCATCTGGCTGATGCGGTCGCTGGCGTGCACGTAGCCCAGGGTGAACAGCGCGTCGTGGAAGGTGCTGGTCTCGATCAGCGGCATCCCCAGGCTATTGCGGCGGATCGATACGTTGTCCGCCAGGCCCTTGATCGGCTGCACGCCGTAGGTTGGCGGCAGGCTGCCCGCGTAGCGGTCGTTGAGCCAGCCCTGGCAACCGGTGAGGCTGACGGCGGCAGTGACGGTGGCGGCAAGGCCGAAGCTGGGAAGCCGGCGGAAGGCTCGCGGGGCCATGGAGATGTGCTCCTGCACAAAGAGGTCGCTTGGAATAGGTCGCTTGAAACGCGCTACGTTAGTGAGCCGCCGGGGCCTGCGCAAGCCGCGCGGGCCGGGAATTGCAGCAGCCGACGAATAGTTGGGCCAGACAGCAGAAGGCCCGCGCTCGGCGGGCCCTCGGGGTAGTGCTCGAAGCCTGGATCAGGCGCCGTGGCACTTCTTGTACTTGCTGCCGCTGCCGCAGGGGCAAGGATCGTTGCGGCCCACGTCCTTGAGCGGATTGCGCGCCGGCTCGTGGCTGTGGTTGCAGTGCGGGCCGTGCACGTGACCGTGGTCATGGTGGTGCTCATGATCGTGGTCGTGGTTGCAGTTCGGACCGTGTACGTGGGGTTCCTGGCTCATGGTGACGCTCACTCGGGGATGAAATCGCCGGGAATTATCTCGCCATTGCGGGCGATGTGCACGCTCTGTCCGAACAGCAGGCCGGTCTTCACTTCGCCATCGAGGCGGTAGCGGATCGGCTTGTCCGGGTCTTCCAGCAGCTTGACGATGTATTTCATGTGCCGCCACAGGTTGGTGGTCACCGGCACTTCGAAGGTTTCATGGCCGTTGGCCGGCACTGTGAACCAGTTATTCGACTCGCCTTCGGCGAGATCGATATCGTTCAGCTTGACCTTGTAGGCCAGGCCGCGAACCGGAAGACTGAAATCGTTCGGGTTGTCGATGCGGAAATGCAGGACGAATTCCTGCTCCAGCAAACGAGCTTTCACGACGTCGACTTTCTGCAGTTTCACGTCGGGTTGCTCGAAATCACCTGCCATCCAGCCGCAGCCCGAAACGAGGCTGAACAGCCAGAACAGGCTGAAAATTCTTATCATTTGCGCCTGATAATTCATGTCTACCCCTCAAGACGCCCCAGTGTACCAAGCACCTGCTCGGCCGCAAGTTGTTGTTACGTTAAAAGAAGCTGCACCATACTGGCCGAATGTAACCGGCGGGTTAACACAGGAGAGTGATGATGAGCCGTTATGAGATAGCCTTCTCGGGGCAGGTGGTGCCGGGCGCGCAGCTGGATACCGTCAAGGCCAACCTGGCCAGGCTGTTCCAGGCCGACGCCCAGCGTATCGCGCTGCTGTTCTCCGGGCGGCGCATGGTGATCAAGAACAACCTCGATGCCGAGGCGGCGGAGAAATACCGCAGTGTCATCGAGCGTGCCGGTGCGATTGTCGAAGTGGTCGACATGGACGCACAGATCGAGGAGATCGAACTGGCGCCGCCGCCCCCCGCGGAACCAGTGCCCGCTCCGCCTCATCCTGCTGCCGCGGTTCCGCCGGGTGCGCCACAAGGTCGCCTGAAGGTCGCACCGCGTGACGAATACATGGCGGCTTTCGCTGATGTCGAGGCGCCGGACTTCGGCCTTGCCCCGGTGGGTGCCGACCTGCAGGACGAGAAACCCGAGGCCCAGGCGCCGCGCGTGGATCTCAGCCAGTTCAGCGTCGCCCCGGTGGGCAGCGACATGGGCCAGGCCAAGACCGAGCCGGCCGGGCCTGCGCCGGACACCAGCCACCTCAAGTTGCAGGACTGATCAATCGCCCTGGTGCGGATCGTCCTGGTAGACGAACTTGGGCATTTCCCAGCGGAAGCGGATCGCCAGCATGCGGAACAGGAAGCCGGCGAACAGGGTGATCAGCATGGCCTGCTCCTTGGGCAGGTCGATCTGCAGGCAGATCAGGTAGCACCAGGCGCTGGCGAAGGACACGCTGGCGTACAGCTCGCGGCGGAAGATCAGCGGCACGTCGTTGCAGAAGATGTCCCGCAGGATGCCGCCGAATACCCCGGTAATCACCCCGCTCACGGCGGCGATCAGCAGGCTGTGGCCCATCTCCAGGCTGACCTGGCAGCCGATCAGGGTGAAAGCCACCAGGCCCACGGCGTCCAGCGCGAGGAACATCGAGCGCAGGTGGCGCATCAGCGGTGCGATGAACACGGTGACCAGTGCGGCGCCAGCGGTGAGCGCCAGGTACTCCGGGTGGCGCACCCAGGTCAGCGGGTAGTGGCCCAGCAGCATGTCACGCACCGAACCGCCGCCCAGGGCGGTGACGCAGGCGACCAGCACCACGCCGAACAGGTCCATGCTGCGCCGGCCGGCGGACAGTGCGCCGGTCATGGCTTCGGCGGTGATGGCGATGATGTAGAGAACGGTCAGCAGCATGGCGAGGTCCGGCAGGGGTAGCCGGTGCGGCGAATCACTGCCGTCCCGGAAAAAAGCGCGGATTCTAGCCCAGACACCGAATGCCCCCAAGGGGGGCGAGTTGGCGCCTCACTCGATCCTGTCCTACTCAATCCAGGGACCGCAGCATTTCTTCAGCTTGCCGCCGGCGCCGCAGGGGCAGGGATCGTTGCGCCCCAGCTTCATCGGCACGGTAGGGTCGAGGAAGTACCAGCGGCCGTCGCGCTGGACGAATCCCGAGCACTCGTGGTGGCTGTGCTCGCCGCCGGCGTCATGCCAGCGTGCGATGAAGGCCACCCGCGCGTGCTCCGGCTGGCCGCCGAGCACTTCGTGGCTCTCCACCTCCAGGCCCAGCCAGGTGCTGCCCAGGCTCCAGGTGCGGATGGCGTCCAGGTCCAGGCCCGGTTGCTGGGCCGGCAGCGTGGTATCGCGCAGGTAATCCACCAGGCCAAGCGCATAGGCGCTGTAGCGCGAACGCATCAGCGCCTCGGCAGTTGGCGCGGCCAGGCCCGCGTGGAAGCGCCCGCAGCAGTCGGGCAGCGGGCGGCCGCTGCAGCAGGGACAGGTCGGTTCGGTCATGGTCACCACCAGTACTTGCCGAAGTTTTCCGGGTTGGCCCAGAACTTCGCGTTGAGCCAGTCCGGGACCTGTTTGTATTCGTGCAGATCGTAGGTGAACAGGGTGATCACCTGGGCGTCGCGCTGGAAGCGCTCGCTGGCCTGCATGGCCAGGGCGTAGAAGTCCGCGTCCTGCGCCTGGGCGGCGTCGAGGTCGACCAGTACGGCGACGCGGCTGCTGTTGAGATTGCGGATACCGCCCACCAGTTGCTGCGCTTCGCGGCGCGGCAGGTGTTCCAAGCAGTCGGCCAGCAACGCCAGGTCGTAGCGCTGGCCGGCCAGTTCCGTCGGCAGAGCGCCAGCGTCGGCATGGAACAGCTCGCAGTCCGGATGCGCCGCGAGGAAGGCATCCACTGCCGGGATCTGGCTGGCACCCACCAGCAGCAAGCGCTGCGGTTGATAGCGATCGAGCAGGGCGGCGAGGGCTTGTTGCGGCGTGCGTGTCGAAATCATGGGGCTCGTCGAAAGCGAAAAATAATGAACGAAGACTAGCGTGTGACACCCATATGGCCTAGTGCTGGCGCATTCTGTCAGTCACGTCTTTACTCGGTAATTGTCGGTCGAGACCCGATCATTAGAGGAGACATAACTTTATGAGCATCACAAGGACCGCTTTACCCCTGCTGCTGGTAAGCACGTTGCTCACCGGTTGCGCAGGGTTGCAGAAGTCCGATTGGCCGACTTGCGCCGTGGTTGGCGGTGTCGGTGGCGCAGGTCTGGGTTCCATTGAAAGCAGCGCATGGGCTGGCTGGGGCGCCCTGATCGGTGGTGTGCTGGGTGCGTCCTACTGCTGGGTACATGGTGCCGCAGAACAAGTGGCCGAGGTCCCGCCGCCTGCACCGGCTCCTGAGCCTGCTCCGGCTCCGCTGCCCAAGGAAGAGACCATCGTGGTGCGTGACCTGCACTTCGCCTTCGACTCGTCGAAGATCGATGCGCAGGACAAGGACAAGCTCGATACCATCGCTACCCGCCTGAAAGGTGAGGCCGCGAGCACCGAGCTGAACATCGGTGGTCATACCGACAGCATCGGTACCGACGCCTACAACCAGAAACTGTCCGAGCGCCGCGCCAACGCCGTGTCCAACTACCTGGTCGATGCCGGCGTACCTGCCAGCAGCATCAAATCTGTCGTCGGTTATGGCGAAAGCCAGCCGGTCGCGGACAACAAGACCAAGGAAGGCCGCGCCGAGAACCGTCGCGTGGAAATCAAGATCACCCGCCAGTAAGTCTGGGGTGATGCCTGCAGAGGGGGCCTTCGTGGCCCCCTTTGTCATTCCCGGTTGCCACTGGCATAGGCCGGGGCAGAGGCGTATGTTCCCCCGCAAAGAAAAAACCGGGGGCATTTCATGAAAGCGTTGTTGGGGCTGGGCAAGCTGATTGCCCTGTTGTTCTGGCTGGCGGTGCTGGCCAACCTGATCCAACCCTTCGCACATCCCTTCG
This sequence comes from Pseudomonas sp. GD03903, assembly GCF_029840045.1. Lineage (NCBI taxonomy): Bacteria > Pseudomonadati > Pseudomonadota > Gammaproteobacteria > Pseudomonadales > Pseudomonadaceae > Pseudomonas > Pseudomonas sp. GD03903. Next base: position 422,878 of record NZ_JAOCBT010000003.1, read on the forward strand.
CCCTGCTGCTCAATGCGGCTGGCGCGCTGATCCTGCTGATCCACATCCTTGAAGTCCTGGCGCTGCGCAAGCGTCTGCAGGAGCGCCCGCATCCGGGCATGGACCGCCTGCAGATACTGCTGTTCGGCGTCTTTCATTTCGCGACCCTGCCGCTGCCGGCAGTGGAGCAACCGGCATCCGCAAAAGTAGAAGGAGATACCCATGCGTAAGTCGCTGCTGGGCCTGGCGCTGTTCGCTCCGCTGGCCTGTTCGGCTGCCGGCACCGTCTCGGTGGAAGCCAATACCGTGCTGCGCCTGCCGGTGAAGGGCGACAGCCTGAGCCTGGACCGCGTCAGCGTAGGGCCCGAAGGCGCGCTGCTGATCCCGTCGCGGGTCAAGGAGCTGAAGATCGGCGAGCTGGACCTGGCGAAGAATGCCCGCCTCGGTGTGTTTCCCGGCAGCGACGCGCTGCAGATCGAGGTGCTGCACGGCAACCTTGCCGACGGCAGCGTGATCGCCGCGCAGGGCAGTTCCGGCAGCTTCGAGAAGCCCGCCAGCGGCGGTCGCAACCTGGTGTTGCGGCTGCAGGACGTGGCGGTGGAAAACCTGCTGATCGACGTCCGCGGCGGTGTTGGTGCGCCGGGCTATGACGGCCTGGATGGCGGCAGTGCGCAGACTTCCGGTTGCCTGTGGGGCAGCGGCAGGTCCGCTGGCGACGGCCAGAACGGTGCCGATGGCCAGACCGGGGCGTCCGGCGGCGTGGTGCGCCTGGAAGTCCCTGAGCAGTTCGCTGTCGAGAAGGTCAGGGTGCGCCTGGAAGGCGGCGCTGGCGGAGCGGGCGGCAAGCCCGGCAAGGCCGGACCGCGCAGCGCCGAGAAAGGCTGCTGGTTCTATTCGGTGGCGGGCGAGAAGCCCGGCGCGGAAGGCCAGGGCGGTGCGGAAGGGGCGAAGGGCAGCGAAGGCCGCCTGGACGTGAAGCGCTTCTGAAACCCAGGCTCGTTGCAACTGAGGGCCCGCCCGGTAAGTCAGGCGGGCCTTTTGTTTACCAGTGCGGGCGTGCTGCGACGAAGGCCACCAGCGCCATGCCGATCAGCAGGTTCAGACCCACGGTCTTGCGGATCTTGCCCAGCGCGGCGCCACCGGCCGGCCAGTCCTCGGCGCCCACCGCGCGGCGCAGTTCCGGCAGCTGCAGCGCCTGGATGCGCAGGAACAGTGCCAGCATCGCCACGTACAACCCCATCATCACCTGCACGTAGCGCGGTGCACCGGCCATGCCGTTGAAGCTCAGGTGCAGCATGCCCACGCCGGTCACCGGCAGCAGGATCACCGCCGCCCACACCCAGCGGAAGAAGCGCGGGAATACCTCCAGCCACAGCTTCAGCCGGGCCGGCGCCTCCAGCGCAGCGACCGCGGCCGGGCGCAGCACCATCCAGGCGAAGAACATGCCGCCGACCCAGACCAGGGCGGCCAGGAGGTGCAGGGCATAGACGAAGGCAAAGGGTGTCATTCGGACGATCTCCGCTGGCGGTTGTGGTCGAGCGCGCTATCATAGCCGCCGATTCGAACCACTGAAAATTTATCCAGCATCCGGATGTGTCCACCAGGGCACCGCCGGAGCCCGGGAAGTCCATGCTCAGCACCGAACTCAAGGCCACGATCCAGGGCGCCTACTCGCGCTTTCTCGAGGCCAAGGAACTCAAGCCGCGCTACGGCCAGCGCCTGATGATCGCCGAAGTCGCCAAGGTCCTGGGGACCATCGCCAGCGACGAGGAAGGCCATCGCCTGGGCGACGCCGCCGTGGTCGCCGTGGAGGCCGGCACCGGCACCGGCAAGACCGTCGCCTATAGCCTGGCCGCCATCGCCTGCGCCAAGGCTGCCGGCAAGCGTCTGGTGGTCGCTACCGCCACCGTCGCCCTGCAGGAGCAGATCGTCCACAAGGACCTGCCCGACCTGCTGCGCAACTCCGGCCTGTCGTTCAGCTTCGCCCTGGCCAAGGGGCGGGGGCGCTACCTGTGCCTGTCCAAGCTCGACCACCTGTTGCAGGAAGGCCAGGCGCAGAGCGCCACCGCCCAGTTGTTCGAGGAGGAAGGTTTCCGCATCGACGTCGACGAAACCTCCACCAAGCTGTTCAACCAGATGATCGAGCGCCTGGCCGGCAATCGCTGGGACGGCGACCGCGACTCCTGGTCCGAGGCCATCGAGGACGCGCACTGGTCGCAGGTCACCACCGACCACAGCCAGTGCACCAACCGCCATTGCCCGAACTTCCAGCAGTGCGCCTTCTACAAGGCGCGCGAAGGCATGACCAAGGTCGATGTGATCGTCACCAACCATGACCTGGTGTTGGCTGACCTGGCGCTGGGCGGCGGGGCGATCCTGCCCGACCCGCGCGAAACCATTTACGTGTTCGACGAAGGCCATCACCTGCCGGACAAGGCCATCGGCCACTTCGCCCACTTCACCCGCCTGCGTGCCACGGCCGACTGGCTGGCCCAGGTCGACAAGAACCTCACCAAGCTGCTGGCGCAGAACCCGCTGCCGGGTGACCTCGGCCGCCTGATCGAGCAGGTGCCGGAACTGGCCCGCGAGTTGCGCACGCACCAGCAGTTCATGTTCACCGCCTGCGAGGAGATCGGTGACTTCCGCGCCGGCGAGGACATGGAAGGCCGCGAGCGGCCACGCCATCGCTTCGAAGGCGGAGTGATCCCCGAGCACATCCGCGAGATGGGCATCGAGCTGAAGAAGGGCTTCGCCAAGCTCACCGACCTGTTCACCCGCCTGACCGAACTGCTCAAGGAAGCCATGGACGGGGAGGGCAGCGTCGGCATCGCCAGCCACCAGGCCGAAGAGTGGTACCCGCTGTTCGGCAGCCTGCTGTCCCGCGCCCAGGGCAACTGGGAACTGTGGACCGCCTTCACCAGTGAAGACCCGGAAGACAGCCCGCCCATGGCGCGCTGGCTGACCCTCGCCGAGAGCGGCACCTTCTACGACATCGAGGCCAACGCCAGCCCGATCCTCGCCGCCGAGACCCTGCGCCGCAACCTGTGGAACGTCGCTTATGGCGTGCTGGTGACCTCCGCCACCCTCACCGCCCTGGGCACCTTCGACCGCTACCGCATGCGCGCCGGCCTGCCGCGCGCGGCGGTCACCGCCGTGGTGCCGAGCCCGTTCCACCATGCCGATGCCGGCGTGCTGCGCGTACCGGACCTCAAGGCCGATCCGCGCGATGCTGCCGCGCATACCGCCGCGATCATTCGCGAGTTGCCGGAGATAGTCGAAGGTTCGCGTGGTTCGCTGATCCTGTTCTCCTCGCGCAAGCAGATGCAGGAAGTCTTCGACGGCCTGGATCGCGACTGGCGCAAGCGTGTGCTGATCCAGGGCAACCTGTCCAAGCAGGAAACCCTGAACAAGCACCGCTCCCGCGTGGACGATGGCGAGCCGAGCGTGCTGTTCGGCCTGGCCAGCTTCTCCGAAGGTGTGGACCTGCCCGGCGCCTATTGCGAGCACGTGGTGATCGCCAAGATTCCCTTCGCCGTGCCGGATGACCCGGTGGAAGCGGCGCTGTCGGAGTGGATCGAGGCGCGCGGCGGCAATCCCTTCATGGAGATCGCCGTGCCCGATGCCTCGCTGCGCCTGGTGCAGGCCTGTGGTCGCCTGCTGCGGACCGAGCAGGACCGCGGCATCATTACGCTGCTGGACCGTCGCGTGGTGACGCAGCGCTACGGCAAGGCCATTCTTAACGCATTGCCGCCGTTCCGCCGCGAAATTGCTTGAGTGTGCGGGAGCGAGTTCCCGCGCTGGCTGTCAAACGATCGCCCGCCGTCCGGCGGGCGTGTTGCAAGGATTCGAATCCATGACATCGATGCGTTGGCATCTGCCTCTGCTGCTCAGCCTGGCCATCGCCAGTGCCCCGGCCTGGTCGGCCGGCGGCAATGAAACCCTGTTCAACTTCGTCAAGCCGATGGGGGTGGTCAGCGTCACCACGCAGAACGCCGACCTGCCCAGTTCCACTGCCGAGGCCACGCCCGAAGGCGAAATCCTGCGCCGGGTGAACTTCAACCCCGCGCCGCAACCGACCCTGCGCCTGGCGCCATCCAGCGGCAGTTGGGATTTCTCCCAGGCCGACAGCATCAGCCTGCGGATCCAGAACGCCATGGACTGGGCCATCACCCTGGAAGTGGAGATCGAAGGCGTAGCCGGCGCCCCCGGCCTGCGTGCGAGCATCGCCTTGCCGCCGGGGCCGGCACAGACCCTGGTGATCCCGCTGCACGCCATCGCCCCGGAAGACTTCGGCATGCGTGCCGGCGTGCCTATGCCCGCGACACAGGACGGCCAGCGCCTGCTGCTGGCGAGCAAGGTCAGCGGTGAGCTCAACCGCAGCCAGGTTGGCGCGGTGAAGCTGTTCCTCACCTCGCCCAAGGCGGCACAGGACATCCTCGTTGGTCGTTTCGGCACCCGTGCCGGCAACGACGAATACCACAAGGCCTACGCCGGCATCGTCGACGGCTTCGGCCAGTCCACCCGCAGCGACTGGCCGGAGAAGGTGAAGAGCCCGGAGCAACTGGCCAACGCCTGGAAGGCTGAAGGCGAGCAACTGAAGAAGTGGCAGCCGGCGCCAGGGCGCGACGCCTTTGGCGGCCTACTCGATGGCCCGGCCTTCGAAGGTACCGGCTTCTTCCGCACCGAGAAGCGCAATGGCCGCTGGTGGCTGGTGACGCCGGAAGGGCATTCGTTCTGGTCCATGGGTGTCAACGCGGTGAACGCCGACAGCAGCCAGACCTACGTCGAAGGCCGTGAATACATGTTTGCCAGCCTGCCCAAGGAGGACGAGCCACTGGCCGCCTTCTACGGCCAGCGCGACGACCGCAGTGGCGTCGGCGCCCAGCAGGGGCGTGCCTTTGGCAACGGTCGCTGGTTCGACTTCTATGCTGCCAACCGCTTCCGTGCCGATGGTGGCCTGACTGCCGATGCCGCAGCCGCCGCGTGGCGCGAGCGCACCGTACAGCGCCTCGGTTCCTGGGGCTTCAATACCCTGGGCGACTGGAGCGATCCGGCCTTCGCCGACGATCCGCGCATGCCCTACAGCGTGCCGCTGTCCATCAGCGGCGACTATGCCACGGTGAGCACCGGCTACGACTGGTGGGGCGCCATGCCCGATCCGTTCGACCCGCGCTTCGCCATGGCCGCCGAACGGGCCATCGCCATCGCCGCACGCGATCATCGCGAGGACGCCTGGCTGCTGGGTTACTACGCCGATAATGAGCTGGCCTGGGCCGGCCGTGGCGACGACGACCAGGCGCACTTCGCCCTGGCCTTCGGCACGCTCAAGCTGTCCACCGACAGCCCGGCCAAGCGCGCCTTCATCAAGCAGCTCAAGGACAAGTACGAGGATCACGAGCAACTCGCCGAGGCCTGGGGCGTGCAGCTGGGTTCCTGGGAAGACCTCGATGCGCCGGGCTACCAGGCGCCGCTGCCGAGCGAGGTTCACCCGGCGATCGCCCAGGACTACAGCGCCTTCCTGCGCCTGTACGCCGACCAGTACTTCAAGACCCTGAAGGACTCGCTGCAGTGGCACGCGCCGAATCACCTGCTGCTCGGCCCGCGCTTCGCCGTCAGCACGCCGGAAGCGCTGGCCTCCTGCGCGCAGTATTGCGACATCCTCAGCTTCAACCTTTACGTGCCGTTGCCGCAGCAGGGCTTCGATGCCAACTACGTGCGCAGCCTGGACAAGCCGGTGCTGATCACCGAGTTCCACTTCGGCTCCCGCGACCGCGGGCCGTTCTGGGGCGGCGTTGCCGAGGTGTACACCGAGCAGCAGCGTGGCGAGGCGTACCAGCGCTTCATCGCCGAGGCGGCGAAACAACCGAATATCGTCGGCGCACATTGGTTCCAGTACCTCGACCAGCCGGTGACCGGCCGCCTGCTCGATGGCGAGAACGGCCATATCGGTTTGGTCGGCATCACCGACCTGCCGTTCACCGGCTTCGTCGACGCCGTGCGCAAGGCCAACCAGCAGACGCTGAAAGGTATCGACGAGCTGGCCCGTGCCGCCGCCAAGGTCGCGCCGGAGCCCAAGCCGAAACCGGCGCCGGCCGCCGATGACAGCGACGATGAGGAGCAGGCGTCGCAGTGACGGCGCGGCGATGATCGGACATTCGCGGGACCACACCCTGCCTTCGGCAGGGTTCCCAGGGGCAGAAGGCGCTGAAACAATGGCGCTTCCTGCCCCTGTGCATTTCCGGAGCCTGAGATGACCCTGAACGGCCACTGCGATCCGCGTTTCACCCCCGTTGCCGATGCTTTCAGTGCGCTGTTCGAAGACCCGCAGGAGCGCGGTGCGGCGCTGTGCATCCAGGTCGGCGGCGAAACCGTGGTCGATCTCTGGGCCGGCAGTGCCGGCAAGGAGCCGGGCCAGGACTGGCAGGCCGACACACTGCTCAACCTGTTCTCCTGCACCAAGACTTTCGCCGCCGTCGCCGCACTGCAACTGGTGGGTGAGGGCCGTCTGGAACTGGACGCCCCGGTGGCGCGCTACTGGCCGGAGTTCGCCGCCGCAGGCAAGCAGGACATCACCGTACGCCAGCTCCTCTGCCATCGCGCGGGGCTGCTGGCGATCCGCGAGCCGCTGGCGCCCGAGGCGCTGTACGACTGGGACAGCATGACCGCCGCGCTGGCCGACGAAACGCCGTGGTGGACACCCGGCGCCGAGCATGGCTATGCCCCCATTACCTACGGCTGGCTGATCGGCGAAGTGATCCGCCGTGTCGACGGTCGCGAGCCGGGGGCCGCCATCGTCGCGCGCACGGCCACGCCACTGGGACTGGACTTCCATATCGGCCTGGATGACAGCGAGTTCCACCGCGTGGCGCACATCGCCCGGGGCAAGGGCAACCTGGGCGACGCCGCGGCGCAACGTCTGTTGCGAACCATGATGACCGACGCCGCCGCACTCTCGACCCGCGCCTTCACCAACCCGCCTTCGGTGCTCACCAGCACCAACAAGCCGGAATGGCGCCGCATGTCTCAGCCCGCCGCCAATGGCCATGGCAACGCACGCTCGCTGGCCGGCTTCTACAGCGGCCTGTTGCAGGGCAAGCTGCTTGACGACGCGTTGCTGGCCGAACTCACTCGTGAACATGCCGTCGGTGAGGATCGAACTTTATTGACCTGTACGCGCTTCGGCCTGGGCTGCATGCTTGACCAGCCGAGTGTGGCCAACGCCACCTACGGCCTTGGTCCGCAGGCTTTCGGGCATCCCGGCGCCGGCGGCTCCATTGGCTTCGCCGATCCCGAGCGCGAGCTGGCCTTCGGTTTCGTCGTCAACACGCTCGGCCCGTACGTGCTGATCGACCCGCGCGCACAGCGCCTGGCGCGTCTCGCCGGCGACTGCCTGTAGCGACGAACGGGAGGAACCTTCCTCCCGCCGTACCTTCTCAAGGTCGTCCGCTTTTGCCGTCGGCAAGTATTGCGCCGGCATTCCGCTCCAGGTGCCGATGAGCGCCGCTCGTCAGTTCGAGATTAAAATCTCGTTCCAACTGAGTAAGTTATGTACAACTCTTAAGCTGATTGCTGAAGTCAGGGTGCCGCTGCTCGCCAGTCGCGCCCGGCCTCCCTTCATCCCCCGACTTGTGGATCGCTCCCATGAACGTGCTGCCCATGAATGTGTTGAAAGTTTCCACGCTTGCCCTCTGCATGGGCCTCGCCGCCTGTAGCCAGTTCCAGTCCAGTGATTCGACCAAGGCGCCGGACAATGTCGCGGCAGCAGCCAAGCCCGCCGCCGGCACCGGCCATTGGTGGTGGCCATTCGCTGCCGGGGACGAAGCGACTGCCGCCGCTCCCGCGCCGCAGCAGAAAGCCGTGGAAGCGCCCAAGGTGGCCGAAGCGGGCAGCAAGCAGCCCGGCGGTCATTGGTGGTGGCCGTTTGGTGTCAGTGAGAGCAAGCCGGGTGCCGAGAAGGCCGCCAAGCCGCAATCCGTGCAAGTCAGCAAGGAGTGGCTGGACCAGCACGAGAAGTCCCTGCGCGCGGCAGTTGCCGGCAGCAAGTTCACCGTCGAGCGCCGCGAGAATGCCCTGGTGCTGATTGCGCCGGTGGAAGGCTCGTTCAACCCCAAGCGTCCTGAACTGCTGCTGCCGATTACCCTGGCGCCGCTGGGCAACGTGGCGAAGATGCTGCAGAACGATCCGGAGAGCGGTGTGCTGGTGCTTGGCCACAGCGACAGCTCGGGCGACAAGGCGAGCAACGACAAGGTCAGCCTGCAGCGCGCCCAGGCGGTGTCCTCGATCTTCCGCCTCAGCGGGTTGGGTGCCGACCGTCTGCGCCTGAAGGGCGTCGGTTCCAGCCTGCCGCGCGCCGACAACGCCAGCGCCGAAGGTCGCGCGCTGAACCGCCGTGTCGAAGTGCTGGTAACCCAGCGCACCAGCCTGCTGGCGCTCGCCCAGGCCAACTGATCCGCCGCAGGCAAAGCGTCATTCCGCCTGGAATGACGCTTGTCGTGGATCAAGCGCGAAGGCGCAACTCTGGATAAGCTTAGGGACCTCTTCTGCAGGAGATTTCCGATGGCCCAGACCCTGGCCGATATGCGTCGCGAATACACCCGTGACGGACTGACCGAAACCCAGGCTCCCGCCGAGCCGTTCAGCCTGTTCAACCAGTGGTTCGAGGACGCGGTGAAGACCGAGCAATTGCCGGTCGAACCCAACGCGATGATGCTCGCCACCGTGGACGCCGACGGCCAGCCGCACTGCCGCGTGCTCCTGCTCAAGGGCCTGGACGAGCGTGGCTTCACCTTCTTCAGCAACTATGAAAGCGCCAAGGGCCAGCAACTCGGGGAAAACCCGCGTGCGGCCATGACCTTCTTCTGGCCGGCCCTGGAGCGCCAGGTGCGTATCGAAGGACGAGTCGAGAAGGTTTCCAGCGAAGAGTCCGCCGCCTACTACCGTGTGCGCCCGCTGGGCAGCCGGCTGGGCGCCTGGGCGTCACCGCAGAGCCGGGTGATCGATGGCCGTGGCGAGCTGGAGCAACTGCTGGCGGAGACCGAACAGCGCTTCGCCGACAGCGCGCCAAGCTGCCCGGACTTCTGGGGCGGCTACCGCCTGCTGCCGAGCCGCATCGAGTTCTGGCAGGGCCGCCCGAGCCGCCTGCATGATCGCCTCAACTTCCGCAACGAAAATGGCGCCTGGGTGCGCGAACGTCTCGCTCCCTGATCTTCTGCTCTTCGTAGGAGCGAGCTTGCTCGCGATCTGCCTCACTATTGGGGTTGTTCGCGAGCAAGCTCGCTCCTACAGGTCAACTCAATTTTCAGGCCTGAATCGGACCGATCGCGGACGAAGTCCGCTCCTACGCACGCCGGAGTCCGTGCTGCGGTGTAGGATGCCCAGCATCCTCCCGCTCAACGGACCTGTCCCATGAAAGTCGTCATCGCTCCCGACTCCTTCAAGGAAAGCCTTTCCGCCCCTGAGGTCGCCGAGGCCATTTCCCGTGGCTGGCTGCGCGCCCGGCCCGATGACGAAACCCTGCTGCGGCCCATGGCCGACGGCGGTGAAGGCACGGTGGATGCGGTGCTGGCTGCGCGGCCGGGCGAGCGTCGCGAATTGCTGGTTTGTGGCCCGCTGGAGCAGCCGGTAACGGCGCACTGGGGCTGGCTGGAAGATGCCACGGCGGTGATCGAGATGGCCGCTGCCAGCGGTTTGCACTGGGTGCCGGAAGGCAAGCGTGACGCCACCCGCACCACCAGCCGAGGTACCGGTGAGGTGATCCGGGCGGCGCTGGATGCCGGTGCGAAGAAGATCATCATCGGCCTGGGTGGCAGTGCCACCAATGACGCTGGCCTGGGTCTGCTGCAAGCGCTGGGTGTGAGTTTCCTCGATGGCGAGGGCAGCGAACTCGGCGCCGGCGGAGCGCAACTCGCGCAGCTCGAGCGCATCGACCTGTCGGGGCTCGACCCGCGACTGGGCGCGGTCGAGTTTGAAGTCGCCGCCGACGTCAACAATCCCCTTTGCGGCCCGCATGGCGCTTCGGCCGTGTTCGGCCCGCAGAAGGGCGCCAACCCGGCGCAGGTGCAGCAGCTGGACGCCGCGCTCGAACGCTTCGCCGAAGTGGCGGCGCAGGCCCTCGGGCAGGATCACCGCCTGTTTCCTGGTGTCGGTGCCGCAGGTGGCCTGGGCTTCGCTTGCCGGGCCGTCCTCAAGGCACGATTCCGCCCGGGGATCGAACTGATCGCCGAATTGTCGGAACTGGAACCGGCGCTGACCGGCGCCTCACTGGTCATCACCGGGGAAGGGCGGCTGGACGGCCAGAGTCTCCACGGCAAGACACCGGTGGGCGTGGCCCACGTTGCCCGGCGCGTCGGCGTGCCGGTAATCGCCCTGGCGGGCAGTGTCGGCGAGGGGCTGGCCGAATTGCGTGAAGTGGGAATCGAGGCGGCCTTCAGCCTGGCGCCGGGCCCCATCACCCTGGCCGACGCCTGCGCCCGGGCGGCGCAGGAGCTGGAAAACCGCGCCGAGGCGCTGGCACGCTTCTGGTCGCTGGCTCAGGCCGCGCGATAGTCGTCAGCGGCGCGCTGCAGCCAGTCGGGGAGGTCGCGGCGCTTCACCTTCTGGCGCTTGGCGTCAGCCAGGCGTTCGAGCAGGTAGGTGCGTTTGCGCGGATCATCACCGGCCAGCGACAACGCCAGGTCGCGGTCCATCCAGCGACGGATGCGCCAGTAGATCCACCAATGGAAGTACAGGCCGGCGGCGGTGGTGACGACGATGATGAAATAGTCCATGGGAGTATCCGTGCGGGGCGCTTCTGCGGCGGGCGCCAGCCTAACCGATCCGCCGACAGGAAAAACTGAGCCACGGCAGGCGTTTTCGGTGGATATGGCACAAACTGTACGAAAGCTGAATCGAGATCAGCTGTTTCACGACCTGGCGTGACAGGCGGGCTGTCGTCGGAGTCTAATAGTCGTAGCCCTACTCGGAGGTTCCCTAATGCGTAAAACTGCCCTGATCGCCGTGACTTTCGCGGCCCTGGCCATGACCCTCGGTGGTTGCCAGTCCAGCCTGACCGGCGACACCTATACCCGTGAAGAAGCACGCACCGTGCAGAACGTTCGCATGGGTACCATCCAGGCCCTGCGCCCGGTGAAGATCGAAGGCACCAAGACTCCCATCGGCTCGGTTGCCGGCGCCGCGGTTGGCGGTATCGGCGGCAGCGCCATCGGTGGCGGCAAGGGCAGCTATGTCACCGCCATCATTGGCGCCGTGGCCGGCGGCCTGCTCGGCGCAGCGACCGAAGAAGGCCTGACCCGTACCCAGGGTGTGGAAATCACCGTTCGCGAAGACGACGGCAGCACTCGCGCCTACGTCCAGCAGGTCGACGAAGGTGCCGTGTTCCGCGTTGGCGAGCGCGTGCGCATCCTCACCGTCAACGGTACCAGCCGCGTCGCTCACTGACCGGCATCGGCTGCCCACCTGTGGCAGCCAGCGAAAAACAGCGCGCGACAGTCGACCCGACTGTCGCGCGCTATCGTTTGGGGGATCGGAAAATCCGTCGCAGCTCAATGCAGCTGCGGCTCATGGCTGTATTTTCGTAATAATTCAATCCATGACGCGTAATCGATAGATATGGATAATCGTCGCCTTTGCAAGCCGGCCGCCTGTGCGCGGTGTTGTCTGCCAGAACGCCGTCCTGCGGTGAAAAGGAGTAGGTCATGACGTTGGCGCTGATTATCGCGCTGCCTTTCTTCGGGGTTTTGCTGCCGCTGCTGACCGAGCGTTTCGGCCGTACCGCCTGCGCTGCCGCCACCGGCCTGGTGCCGTTGCTGGGCTTGATCCTGCTGCTGGGGCAGGGCTCGGTGCTGGGTTCCGATGCGCAGGTGTATCGCCAGCAGTGGCTGCCGGAGCTGGGCCTGAACCTCAGCCTGCGCCTGGATGGCCTGGGCTTCCTGTTCGCCCTGCTGATCCTCGGCATTGGCCTGCTGGTGATCCTCTACGCCCGCTATTACCTGTCCGAGAAGGAGCCCGCAGGGCGCTTCTTTGCCTTCCTGCTGCTGTTCATGGGCGCCATGCTCGGCGTAGTGCTTAGCGAAAACCTGCTGCTGATGCTGGTGTTCTGGGAACTGACCAGCCTGTCGTCGTTCCTGCTGATCGGCTTCTGGGGGCATCGCTCGGATGCGCGCAAGGGCGCGCGGATGTCCCTGGCGGTCACCGGTGGCGGCGGCCTGGCGCTGCTCGCCGGCATCCTGTTGATCGGCCACGTGGTCGGCAGCTTCGAGCTGAGCACTGTGCTCGGCGCGCGCGAGGTGCTGCAGGCCAGCCCGCTGTTCCCGCTGGCGCTGTGTCTGGTGCTGCTGGGCGTGTTCACCAAGTCGGCGCAGTTCCCGTTCCACTTCTGGTTGCCCCACGCCATGGCGGCGCCGACGCCGGTGTCGGCCTACCTGCACTCGGCGACCATGGTGAAGGCCGGCGTGTTCCTGCTGGCGCGCCTGTATCCGCTGCTGTCGGGCAATGACCTGTGGTTCTACCTGGTCAGTCTGACCGGCCTGGCGACCCTGCTGATGGGCGCCTTCATGGCGCTGTTCCAGAACGACCTCAAGGGCCTGCTGGCGTATTCCACCATCAGCCACCTGGGCCTGATCACCCTGCTGTTCGGCCTGGATTCGCCCATGGCCAACGTCGCGGCGATCTTCCACATCATCAACCACGCGACCTTCAAGGCCTCGCTGTTCATGGCCGCCGGGATCATCGACCACGAGACTGGCAGCCGCGACATGCGCCGCATCAACGGCATGTGGAAGTACATGCCGCACACCGCCGTGCTGGCGATGGTGGCGTCGGCGTCCATGGCCGGGGTGCCGCTGCTCAACGGCTTCCTCAGCAAGGAGATGTTCTTCGGCGAGACTCTGGCGCAGAACATGATGGGCAGCTTCAACTGGCTGATTCCGGCGCTGGCCACCCTGGGCGCGCTGTTCTCGGTGAGCTACTCGGTGCGCTTCATCCACGATGTGTTCTTCAATGGCGAGCCGATCAACCTGCCCAATCCGCACCCCCACGAGCCGCCGCGCTACATGAAGGTGCCGGTGGAAATCCTGGTGCTGATCTGCCTGCTGGTCGGCGTCATGCCGGGAGTCATCGTCGGGCCGCTGCTGGCCGGCGCCGCGGCGTCGAGCCTGAACGGTGCGCTGCCCGAGTACAGCCTGGCGATCTGGCACGGCTTCAACGCGCCGCTGGCCATGAGTTTCGTGGCGAGCGCCGGTGGCGTGCTGCTCTACGTGCTGCGCAAGCCACTGTTCGACTGGTACGCCGGGTTGCCGGCGATGGATGCCAAGCTGGTGTTCGAGCAGCAGGTGCAGCGCGTGGCGCGCTTTGCCGCGCGCGCCACCGACTTGCTGGAGAACGGCTCGCTGCAGCGCTATTCCATGCTGCTGGTGCTGGCTGCCGTGGTCGTGGTGTTCGCCGGTCTTGCACCGCTGCCGGGTATCGAGGGCGCGCGTGCGCAGACGCCTCTGGATGGCATCACCGCCCTGGGGCTGGCACTGCTGGCCGTCGCCGGCCCGCTCACCGTATGGTTCCACCGCCAGCGCCTGACCGCACTGGTCATCCTCAGCATCGCCGGGTTGCTGGTGGCGCTGGCCTTCGCCCGCTTCGCTGCGCCGGACCTGGCGCTGACCCAGCTGTCGGTGGAGGTGGTGACCATGGTCCTGCTGATGCTCGCGCTGTACTACCTGCCAGCGCGCACGCCGAAGACTTCCAGCAGCCTGCGCCGCTTGCGTGATTTCGTGATCGCCGTGGGTGCCGGGGTAATGGTCACGCTGCTGACCTATGCCGTGCTCACCCGGCCGTACGACAGCATCGCCGGTTACTACCTGGAGAACAGCGTCACCGGTGGCGGCGGTCACAATGTGGTGAACGTGATCCTGGTGGACTTCCGTGGCTTCGATACCCTCGGCGAGATCACCGTGCTGGCCATCGCCGCCGTCGGTATCTTCGCGCTGCTCGACGGCCTGCGCCTGCTGCGCCGCGAGCAGGACGACGAAGGCCGCGCCTGGGCGAAGGATCGCTTCCCGCCCATCCTCGCCGCGCTGTCGCGCCTGCTGCTGCCGCTGGCGCTGCTGGTTTCGGTGTTCATCTTCCTGCGCGGGCACAACCTGCCGGGTGGCGGCTTCATTGCGGGGTTGATCACCTCGGTGGCGCTGATCCTCCAGTACATCGCCTGTGGCAGCCGTTGGGTGAACACGCGCCTGCCGCTGGACTACAGCCGCCTGGCCGGCCTCGGTGTGCTGATCGCCGGGCTGACCGGCCTGGGCGCCTGGTTCTTCGGTTTCCCGTTTCTCACCTCGGCGTTCGGCCACTTCCACATTCCGCTGGTGGGCGAGATCGAGCTGGCTACCGCCATGCTCTTCGACCTGGGCGTGTACTTCACCGTGGTCGGCGCGACGCTGCTGATTCTTTCCGGGCTGGGTTCGGTCACCGCGCCGCCGGAGCCTCTGACCAAGGAGGCGCACTGATGGAAGCGCTGTTCGCCATCGCTCTCGGCCTGCTGACCGCCAGCGGCGTCTACCTGCTGCTGCGCGCACGCACTTTCCCCGTCGTGCTGGGGCTGACCTTGCTGTCCTACGCAGTGAACCTGTTTCTCTTCGCCATGGGCCGCCTGGCCGGTGACCCGGCGGTGGTCGGCAAGGTTGCCAATGCCGGCGATCCGATCCCCCAGGCGCTGGTGCTGACTGCCATCGTCATCGGCTTCGCCATGACCGCCTTCGTTATCGTCCTGGCTCTGCGTGGGCTGGCGGAGACTGGCGGCGATCATGTCGATGGCGGTAATGGGGAGGAAGGCCGATGAACCACTGGCTGATCCTGCCCGTCCTGCTGCCGCTGTTCGCCGGCTGTGCGCTGCTGCTGGTTGGCGAACGCCTGCAACGAGCCCTGTCGTTGCTCGCCACCTTGGCCTTGTTGCCGCTTTCCGCCGTGCTTTTGCAACAGGCCGACAGTGGCGTGGTGCAGTTCTACGCGCTGGGCAACTGGCAGCCGCCGTTCGGCATCATCCTGGTGCTGGACCGCCTCAGTGCGCTGATGATTGCCGCTACTGCGCTGCTCGCCAGCCTGTCGCTGATCTACGCAGTGCGCGGGGACGACAAGCGCGGCAAGCGCTTCCATCCGTTGTTCCAGTTCCAGTTGCTCGGGCTCAACGGTGCTTTCCTCACCGGCGACCTGTTCAACCTCTTCGTGTTCTTCGAGATCCTGCTGATCGCGTCCTATGCGCTGTTGCTGCATGGCGGCGGGGCAGGGCGGGTGCGCGCGGGTGTGCACTATGTGGTGCTCAACCTGGTTGGCTCGGCGTTCTTCCTCATCGCCGTGGGCACCCTCTATGGCATCACCGGCACCCTGAACATGGCGCACATGGCCGAGCGCGTGGCGCAGTTGAGCGCCGAGCAGGCGCCGCTGGTACGTGCGGCGGCGCTGTTGCTGCTGGTGGTGTTCGGCCTCAAAGCGGCGTTGCTGCCGCTTTACTTCTGGCTGCCCAGGGCCTACGCCGAAGCCAGCGCGCCGGTGGCGGCGCTGTTCTCGATCATGACCAAGGTGGGCATCTACTCGATCCTGCGCGTGTATACGCTGATCTTCGGCGAGCAGGCCGGCGAGTTGGCGAACCTCGCGCAGGCCTGGCTGTGGCCACTGGCGCTGGCCGGTATCGTGGCCGGTGCGCTGGGTACCCTGGCGGCGACCACGCTGCAGGGCCTGTTGTCGTATCTGGTCGTGGTATCGGCCGGTACGCTGCTGGCGGCCATCGCCCTGGGCACGCCGGAAGCGTTGTCCGCCGCGCTTTATTACCTGCTGCACAGCATCTGGGTGGCCGGCGGCCTGTTCCTGCTGGCCGACCTGATCGCCCGCCAGCGTGGTGACAAGGCTGGCCGGCTGGTGCAAGGCCCGGCGTTGCTGCAGCCGCATCTGCTGGGTGCTGCGTTCTTCTTCGGCGCCATCGCGGTTGCCGGGTTGCCGCCACTGTCGGGCTTCCTCGGCAAGCTGATGCTGCTGCGCTCGGTAAGCGGCGGCAGCGAGGCTATCGCGCTGTGGAGCGTGGTGCTGGTGAGCGGGCTGGTAACCATCGTTGCCTTGAGCCGCGCCGGTAGCACGCTGTTCTGGCGCACCGGGCACACCGTGCTGGGCAGCGCCGAACGTGAACCGGTGAAGCTGCTGGCGGCCTTCGGCCTGCTGGCCAGCGCACCGCTGATGGTGGTTGCCGCGCGGCCGCTGATCGACTACACCCAGGCCGCCGCCCTGCAATTGCTGGATGCCGGGCTGTATCGCCACGCAATCCTGCTGGGAGGTGGCGCATGATTCGTCGTCTGCTGCCACACCCGCTGCTCAGCGGCGTACTGCTACTGACCTGGTTGCTGCTGGTCAACGATTTCTCTCTGGGCCATTGGCTGCTCGGCGCCTTCCTCGGCCTGGCGATCCCGCTGTTGTGCCGCAATCTGCTGCTGGCGGCGCCACGCATCCAGCGACCTGGGCTGCTGCTGCGCTTCATCGGCCTGGTGCTCTACGACATCGTGGTGGCCAACCTGCAGGTGGCGAAACTGGTGCTGGGGCCGAAGGCCAACCTGCGGCCCGGCTTCGTGGAAATCCCGCTGGAGCTGACCGATGACCTGGCCATCAGCATCCTCGCCAGCGTCATCACCCTGACCCCGGGTACCTGTTCGGCCGACTTGTCCACCGACCGCCGCAGGCTGCTGGTCCATGGCATCGATGTGCCCGATCCGCAGGCGCTGGTCGCGGATATCAAGGCGCGTTACGAGGCGCCGCTGAAGGAGGTATTCGCATGCTCGGCATCGTGATCCCGATCTGCCTGGTGCTGCTGGGGATCGCCGTGCTGCTCACCGTGGCGCGGCTGGTTCGCGGGCCGTCGGTGGCGGACCGCATCCTGGCGCTGGATACCCTGTCGGTGGAAGCCATCGCGCTGATCGTGCTGTTCGGCATCTGGAAGGGCAGCGGCCTGTACTTCGAGGCGGCGCTGCTGATCGCGGTGATGGGCTTCGTCAGCACCGTGGCGCTGTGCAAGTTCCTCCTGCGCGGAGACATCATCGAATGAACATGCTCATTGAAGCGCTGGTCTGCTTCCTGCTGCTGGCCGGCAGCCTGTTCGCCCTGCTCGGCGCCATCGGCCTGTACCGGCTGCCGGACTTCTACACGCGCCTGCACGCACCGACCAAGGCCTCGACCCTGGGCGTGGGCGGCGTGGTGCTGGCCTCGCTGCTGTACTTCAGCACGCGCGGCGAGGGCGTGAGCCTGCACGAAGTGCTGATCACGGTGTTCCTCTTCATCACCGCACCGGTGAGCGCGCACCTGCTGGCCAAGGCGGCGATGCAGCAGCGCGTGCCGGTGCAGCGGGGGACCAAGGGCAAGCCCTGGGACTGATTTTGAGCTTTGATTGCGATGCTTCTGGTTGGGGTGGTTCAGCATCGCTTTGGCGTACGCGCGGACTCTGTGTTTCGCCCCCTCGGGCGAGTCCCTTTTGTCAAACGCCACAAAAGGAACCAAAAAGTCTTGCCCCGGACATCCGGTTTTTCGCTTAGGCG
>NZ_JAOCBT010000030.1:0-61619 GCF_029840045.1 Pseudomonas sp. GD03903
CAACTTGTTAAAGAGCAGTTGGTTAAGGCTTTCGTCTCAACCGAGGCGCGCATCCTACGCTAACCTCATCTTTCGTCAAGCTTTATTTTTCGAAAATTTCTTTTCTACTCAATCGCTTGGACTTCCGAGAAGCCAAACCTCTCATCAGCGGGAGGCGCATTCTACAGCGATCAAACTCACTGTCAAGCACCTCGGCGACCTTCTTTTCAGCTCACTGCCGGAGCAGCTAATGAAGAGCGACAAGTGAATCACCTGCCTGATCACCACTCTCACCTTCGAATCTCTGTAAGTACTTGATTTTCAAGTTCTTTCAGCGCTTCGTCGCTGGGAGTGGTGCGCATTATAGGGAGTTTAAATTGGCCGTCAACGACTTTTTGCAGAAAGATGACAAAAGGCTTCTCCCCTCCTCCTTCTATATAGAAGGAGCTCCGTCCTGCAGCCGCACTACCCTGGCGCATCAGCACCGACCATGCAACTGAATCGCGCCCCATATAGAGACGACGCCGCTGAACCGCCCATCTCAAGGCAGGCTTCCCAGATTCCTACGCGCTTTGCAGGTTGCCGCCTCGGAAAGCCCTCATCCATCCTCCGCCCGTCACGGTCATCCCGTGGCCTGGTTTGACGACCTGAACTGAGATGGCGCGAAAGCGCTGGAAGCGCATGCGGGAAACAGCAACAGTTTCCTGTAGGCCCTTTCATGCCTGTAGTATTCACTACTGGCTCTATGGCGGATCGCGCGGGGAGACCCTCGGGTCTGCCGGTTCCATCTCCCGGTTCGTCAACCCTGCGCGGTCCGCCACCCTTCGTTTGACGACGAAGCGTGGCGGCTCCTCAACCTCGTAGATGGAGCTTCACCATGCAAGACGCCTACAAGCCTGTCATCTTCCAACGCCACACCTATCAACTGCGCACCGTCCTGATCGACCGCCAACCCTGGTTCGTCGCCCACGACTTCGCGCTCCTGATCAACGCCCGCCGCCCCTATCGCCTGCCAAAGCGCATGGACCCGGAACAAAAACGCGCCGTCATCCTGGAATACCTCAGCGGCTTCCGCGAAGAAGTGGAAGTCATCAGCGAATCCGGCGCCTACAAAGCCCTCTACCGCTTCTGGCACCCCGAACACCGCAACATCGCCAAATGGCTCAGCGACGAAGTCCTCCCCACCCTCCACGACTCCCAGCACATCCCCGACACCAACCCCCGCCGCGCCTTCATGACCTGGGCCGACCAACCTATCGGCGTCATCAAGTGGCAAGGAGAAATCTGGATCGCACGACGGGATCTGCCGACTTTCCTGGCGACACAGGATGATTGGGCGCTGAGAGACGCGCCGAGCTGGCGGTCGATATAGGGAATTTTTGCGGGAAGAGAAATGCAAAAGGCCGGTTCATTGCTGAATCGGCCTTTTAGACTTGGTCGGAACGGAGTGATTCGAACACTCTACCCCATGCCCCATGCGGAGGTCGAACTTATAAGTATCTGATTTTATTAGGATAATTTTTAGCACTCACAGGTGCTGTTGCTCTAAGCCATCCGACGGTTTTCAGCGATTTTCCGCAAAAACCACTAGCCTATGGACACAAACTTTGTGCAGCTTTACAGCGCGGAATTCAGACTATAGGCGGCAAACCCAGCTCTTTGAGGAAGGCGTTATGTTTATCACGCGCCTTGCGAATGCGGTCGTCCAGCTCCACCAACTCGGCATTGACCACATTTAAGTCGATCTCCACCTCAACGCTGGCAGTGCTGATGTACCGGGAAATATTCAGGTTGTAGCCATTCTTCTCGATCTCCACCATTCCCACCCGGCGTGCATAGCGGGGCTCTTCCTTGCGGAACTGGTAGGCCTCGATGATCTTGGCGATGTGCTCTTCGGTCAGTTGGTTCTGGCGTTTACCTTTGTCGAAAAGCTCCGCCGCGTTGATGAACAACACATCGTCCGGCTGTTTGCACTTTTTGAGCACCAAAATGCATACCGGAATGGCCGTGGAATAGAACAGGTTGGAGGGCAGGCCGATAACTGTGTCGACATGGCCGTCCTTCAGCAGTTTGGTGCGGATGCGCTCCTCGGCGCCGCCGCGGAAGAGCACACCGTGGGGCAGGATAATGGCCATCACGCCTTCGTCTTTCAAAAAGTGAAAGCCGTGCAGTAGGAAGGCGAAGTCCGCCGCAGATTTAGGCGCCAAACCGTGATTCTTGAAGCGCACGTCATCGGCCATGGCTTCGCTGGGATCCCAGCGGTAACTGAAAGGCGGGTTGGCGACCACAGCGTCGAACGCAGGTTTTTTCGCCGGGTTCAGCTCACGCAGAATGTCCCAGTCGTTGCTCAGGGTGTCACCGTGGTAAATCTCGAACTCGGTGTCCTTGACTCCATGCAGCAACATGTTCATGCGGGCCAGGTTGTAGGTGGTGATGTTCTTTTCCTGGCCGTAAATCTTGCCGATGCCATGGGCACCCATGCGCTTGCGTACGTTGAGCAGCAATGAGCCCGAACCACAGGCAAAGTCCAGCACGCTTTCCAGGTGTTTCTTGGTGCCGGTCTTGGGGTCTTGGCTGTCGAGTGTGACGATGGCGGACAGGATGTCGGACACCTGTTGCGGGGTGTAGAACTCGCCCGCTTTCTTGCCCGAGCCAGCGGCAAACTGGCCGATCAGGTATTCGTAGGCATCGCCCAGGGCATCAATGTCTCTGGAGAACTCGGCCAGGCCCTCGGCGATTTTCTGGATGATAGTGCAGAGCTTGGCATTGCGGTCGACATAGGTTCTGCCCAGTTTGGGAGAGCCCAGATCGATTTCAGAGAACAGGCCCTGGAAGGTGCTTTCGAACGACTCAGTTTCGATGTATTTGAAACCCGCTTGCAGCGTCGTGAGCAACTCTCCGTGCTGGGTACGAGCCATATTGGCGATGCTGTTCCACAGGTGCTGTGGCTGGATGACGTAATGCACCTTGCGGCGCATCTGTTTTTCAAATTCGGTGATGTCATCCGGGTTGTTGGCATACCAGAGCGCCAGCGGCACACGGAGGTCTTCGCCTTCGACACTGGGGTAATCCTTGCCTAACTCCTTCTTGGCCACCGCTTCATAGTTATCAGAGAGGTAGCGCAAGAAGAGGAAAGACAGCATGTAGTCGCGGAAATCGTCCGCATCCATCGCCCCACGCAAATGGTCGGCAATGGCCCAGAGAGTATTACCAAGTTGTTTTTGGTTCTGTTCGATCATGGCCTGTCGTCGTCCGGTTCGGCGGCTGGGAGCTCGCTGTCGAGCCCGCCGATCAAGCGTTTCTCGCGCTCGATCTCCGCAATCAATTCTTCATCGTGGGTAGTATGCGCCGGTAATCGAGCTAATCAGCCTATTGGCGCAAAGCTTGGCGGCGTTCATCAGATATCTAGCTTGGCTGCGAGCTCGCGTCAGGATGGATTTGATATCGGCATAGGAGCGGGTCAGTTCACTCATGCTTGGGCAGCCCCACGTCGTTTCGAGGCAGGCTGTGCAAAAACCTCGGGCAGGGTGAACTCATAGCGGCTCAAGAAAGCATCCAGAATTTCCCCGAATAGCCGCTTGTTGTCGTCCACCATCTCGCTGGGCTGGTAAATGTCGTACTTGCCGTGGCTCAGCAGGTTCAGGGCGCGGGCAAACAGCTCGGCATCGTCCAGGCCGTGAATGCAGGCTGAAAAGTCGTCACGCCCGAAGAAGGTGGCGGTCTTCTCCAAGATGCTGCGCAGCATGTTGAAGTGGTAGGTGTAGAGCATGCCGCTGTCTTTGGCCTTCTTCAGCTCCGCCAGAATGGAAACGTGGTGGAAGAACGGCGTGTCGTCCGTGGCCCGCAGGGTGTAGGCGTTGCCGCGCTCGGGGCGCTGCAGGAGGTACTTTCTGTGCTTTTCGGTCTTCAGTTCGTTGCACACCACGTTGTAGAACAACGCGTGATGTGAAGACACCACTGCTTTGATCGAAGCTGCTATCAGCCGTGGCGCAGCATCAGGCGCGCCACGGCTATTTGCGGCGTCAGGCTCGGCGCGGGAGCGGCCTTCGGCCTTGCGCAGCAAGCGGGCCAGGTCGCTGGCCACCGCAATCGCGTTGTTGTCGTCCAGCGAGGTGATGGGGTCGTCGATATAGAGGTAGTCCACCCATTGATAAGACTCAGCCCCGTCGATCACCCGCTCACAGATGGCCATGAACACGCACCAGATAAAGATATTCTCTTCACCTCGCGACACCTTGATATGCCGAGGCGCGGCGTCATCCTCGCCCTTGTTAAAGCTGACAGTCCAATTCTGGTAGTCAATGTCGAAGCCGAAGTCGGCATAGCGGCGCAGGTAGTACGCGATGCGCTCATCCAGTGCCAGGTCTTTAAGGCCCCGGAAAAACTTCGACGTTTGGTTAATATGCAGCCGCCGTTCGCGGTCGTGCTCCAAGTCGTTGTCCCAGCGGAACAAGTCTTCGGTGAAGGCGTTGAAGTACAAAGTGTCGGGCTGGCCCTTGTTCTTGCGTTTACCCGCGTCTTTGAATTCCATCGTCAGCCGCGTTTTACCTGTGCCGTTGTAGGCGTAAAGCAGCACAAAATCCTGGCCACCGCCGTTCAGGTCATCCCGCAGGCGGTTGACCAGCCCACGCAGGCTGGTATAGCGGTGAATCTTTGCCTTCTCGCTCATGCCGCAACCATCTCCGTTGTGGGGAAAAGCTGCTGAATTAGTCCTTTTTTGTGAGTTTTGAGAGCTTCGAGTTTTTGGGTTTGTGCGGTGATTAACTCGTCGAGGCTGGTGAGGCAGTCAGCGATGCGCTGTTGTTCGGAAACGGAAGTCAACAGAACACTGACGTCGCGCAGGATTTCGTTGTTTATATTCTTCTGCACGCCAGTAGTCGCGACTTTGTTCAGATACTCTTTCTGACCCCGCATGATAAGTTCGAGAAACACGGGTGTGACGTTCTTTTTTGGAATGAGCCCGACAACACTGTCGGTGAAACATCCTTCAGTCTGAAGTAACCCTGTGTCTCCAATGTTTGCGGCGATTGTAACCAATACTATCGTCGGTTTGAAAAGCTTGCTAACGGCCAAGCCTTCTTCGTTCAATGACTGGCTCGCAATAACCGCCCCTCCTCCTGATTTAACAACGTCACCAGTTTGGATGAAGGGATATTGCCCACCGAAAAACCTCGGATCGTTGCGTGGCCGATGAGAGAACTTGCCGCGTTGAATCTCACAAACGGTGCCAAGCTTTTTTTCTTCCCACTCCCCGGCGTTTTGGAATTCAGGAAAGCGGAGGCGGGGTTGGGTTTCGCCTTCGCGGGGGAAAAGCTGCTGCATCAGACTTTTTTTATGGATTTCGAGTGCATCCACTTTGCGGCCTTGCGCGGCGATCAGCTCGTCCAGCGAACTTAGGCAGTCGGCGATTTTTTGCTGTTCAGCTGATTGCGTCGGAAGCGGCAAACGGCCAGATAGAAAGGTGGTATTTGTAATCTGAAGTGTATTTTTGGCCCCTTTTTGACAAAGAGGGGCGAGGAAGTCTTTTGATCGATTTGGCGATTCGAAATAGGCCTCGATCAAGAAACCTAAATATGGGTTGCTCGGGGTGAAAACTCCGTATAGCGGTGAGAGCGCCACCTCACCATTAAACTTGCATTGTTTCACAATGCCAAATGGGAAAGCTTTCAACGGACTTTTTGTGTAAACCACATCAAACTGTCGCCCAATGGTGTAATGCGAAGTATCAGCAGCAGCAAAACTACGACCTAAAAGCTCGATCTGGTTGACAATGCCGTACTCCATCGAAACCGAGAAAACGTCACGGCCAGCAGTATTTTTGATTCTGTGTTCCTTGAGGTTTTTTGAAAGAGGGTCATAAGACCACGATCCATCAAAACCCGGAAACCGCAGCTTCGGCACTAATGCCGATTTGTTCTCTTCCATCACATCATTTGCTTGTTGCTTACTGCTCATACGCGCTCAGTCCTGAAATCTCGCGGCCTTGGGCACGTTTGTTAAGAAGGGGGTACAACTCTTTCATCAGCGCCTCTTCCGCCTGGGCACGGGCTTTCCAGCCCAGATCGAGCGGCTCCATCAGGTCGCTAAGTTGGTCGCCGTCGAAGATCATGCGTTGCAGAGTGCAATCTACGAACGCTTGCAGGGCGTCTGGGGCGAGCAGGTGCCGGCTGGCAATATCCGCAATTTCGGCAGCGTCCTTGAGTTGCTTGAAGTGGCTGTAGCCGTCGCGGATCGCGCTTTCGCTCAGGCCTTCGCCAGCCTTGAGGGTGGCGATATAGGCGGCTATGTCGTCGCGCTCGTTGATGAACTTGGCATCGGCTTGGATCAGGCCGATCAATTGTTCGCGGCTCATCTTCTGCTTGCTCGGCTCTTGCTGCGAGAAGCGCGACATCAGCCCCATGATGTAGTCGTAGTCGATCACGGCTGAGGCGAAGAGCACAAACTCGAAATCGAGCTGATCCACGATCTCGTTGTTACCGCCGTCGTCTTTGTCGTTCTTTTCCTGCTGGGCTTTGAGGCGCTGGGCCGTTTCCAGATAGGCGCCGCGAAAGCCCAGCAGGCTTTCCTTCGGCAGAATCTGTTCGATGGCAGCGGCGTTGTCGGCGGTGAGATCGGTGTATTGGTCGAGCTGGGTTTTCAGGCGCTGCACTTCTTTGAAGCGACCGATAAACGCGGCGCGAGCGTCGTCGCCTTTAAGGTTGTGTACGTCTTCCGGTGTGCAGGCCAGGCCTTGGGAGCGCATGAGGTCGTCGAGCTTTTGCACGGCAACCTGGAGTTTTTCAATCACCACAGGGGCTTTGTCCACCAGCCAGATTTCGCGGGCCGGTTTGCCGCTCTGCTCACCAGAGAAACGGGTAATGGCGGTGTCGACCGCCTCCTGCTGCTGACGGAAATCCAGAATGTTTCCGTAGGGCTTCGTGCTGTTCAGTACACGGTTAGTACGCGAAAAAGCCTGGACCAAACCGTGGTACTTGAGGTTCTTGTCCACGTACAGGGTGTTCAGGTACTTGGAGTCGAAGCCGGTGAGCAGCATGTCGACCACAATGGTAATGTCGATTTTCTGCGCATACGGGTAGTCGGCATTGGACCATTGCTGGTCCTTGATGCGCTTTTGCACATCCTGATAGTAGGAGTCGAACTCGCCGATGCTGTGGTTGCTGCCATAGCGCTGGTTGTAGTCGGCCAGGATGGCTTTGAGCGCGGCTTTCTTGCCTTCCGGGTCTTCTTCGTTGTCCTGCTTTTCTTGCGGCAGGTCTTCCTGAATCTGTTTGACGTCGGCATTGCCTTCGGCTGGCGGCGAGAACACGCAGACGATATTCAGCGGCTGGTAATCCGGGTCGGTTTGGCATTTGGCCTGTTGCACTTCGGCAAACAGTCCATGGTATTCGATGGCGTCGTTGATGCTGGCCGTGGCCAGAATGGCATTGAAACGGCGCTGAGCGGTGGCCATGTCGTGTTTGGCCAGAATGGCTTCGACCACGGCGCGCTTGGCCAAGACTTCCTCTGGCTTGGGCGTTTTCTTGCCCTCTGGCTTGAAGTAGTCGATATGAAAACGCAACACGTTGGCGTCTTCGATCGCGTGAGTGATGGTGTAGGCGTGGAGCTGCTTCTCGAACAGCTCATCGGTGGTTTGGTAAGACGCTTGTTCGCCTTCCACTTTTACCCGTGTGGCGTTCTCTTCGAAGATGGGCGTGCCGGTAAATCCAAAGAGCTGGGCCTTGGGGAAGAACTCCTTGATGGCCTTGTGGTTGTCGCCAAACTGGGAACGGTGGCATTCATCGAAGATGAACACCATACGTTTGTCGCGCAGCGGTGCCAGCAGCTCTTTGTAGGTGGGCTGGTCGTTGCGTTTGCGCTGCTTGTTGCGCTTGCTGCTTTCATCCAGGGCGAGGCCGAGTTTCTGGATGGTGGTGACGATCACCTTGTCGGCGTAGTCATCGGACAGCAGCCGGCGCACCAGCGCAGCGGTGTTGGTGTTCTCCTCGACACAGCCTTCCTGGAACTTGTTGAATTCCTCACGGGTCTGGCGATCGAGGTCTTTGCGATCGACCACGAAAAGGCATTTCTCGATCTCGGGGTTGTCCTTAAGCAGGGTGGAAGCCTTGAAGGACGTGAGGGTTTTGCCGCTGCCGGTGGTGTGCCAGATGTAGCCGTTGCCGCAGTTCTGCTCGATGCACTCGACGATGGCTTTGACCGCATAGACCTGATACGGGCGCATCATCATGAGCTTCTGCTCGCTGGCGATCAGCACCATGTAGCGGCTGATCGTCTGGCCAAGCGTGCATTTGGCGAGGAAGGTCTCGGCAAAGCGGTCGAGATAAGTGATCTTTTTGTTCGCCTCGTCGGCGAACTGATAGATGGGTAGGAAGCGTTCATCGGCGTTGAACGAGAAATGCCGGGCGTTGTTGTTGGCGAAGTAGTAGGTGTTGCCGCGGTTGCTGACAATGAACATCTGCAGAAAGCACAGCAGGGTTCTGCTGTAGCCGTTACCGGGGTCGTTCTTGTATTCGACGATTTGCTCCATGGCGCGACGCGGGTTGACACCCAGGGTTTTCAGCTCGACCTGAACGCACGGCACGCCATTGATGAGGATGAGCACATCGAAGCGGTGGTGGCTATTGTCAGTGTTGATGCGTAGCTGGTTGACCACCTCGAAGCTGTTCTTGCACCAGTCTTTGATGTTGACCAGGGCGTAGTTCAGCGGGGTGCCATCTTCACGGGTGAAGGCATTACGCTCGCGCAAGGTGCGTGCAGCCGTGAACACATCGGGGGTAACGATCTCGTCGACCAGGCGGGCGAACTCGCCATCGGTCAGGGTGACGCGGTTGAGTGCGTTGAATTTCTCGCGAAAGTTGCGTTCCAGCGAGGCGCGGTCGGTAATGTCGTCGCGGTAGGTGTACTTGAGCTCAACTAGCTTCTCGATAAAGCCCTGCTCGATTTTTTGCTCACTCATTGCGGATGCTCTGCAATCTTCATTTGGCCCTTAGTAAAACATGGCCATTATGAATTTCCACGTACTTAGCGGGAAGGGTCGTGCGTGCGGCAGATGAAGCTGGTGGACCTGAGCGAGCACCACCTCTGTGTAGCAATGGCAATTAGAATGTAACCCGCCTAACAAGGCCAATGAAAAAGGCCAGTCGTTTCCGACTGGCCTTTTTCATTGATAATTTGGTCGGGACGGAGTGATTCGAACACTCGACCCCTTGCACCCCATGCGCTTATTTCATGGATTTACATGGACGCTAGTGGACACCGATGGATCGCCTACACCCTAGTAAATACGGGGCATACAGGCTAAATTAGCGTCCATCAAGATCCATGAGCATCCACCGACAGCCAAGCGATTCGGTGGGGCAAAAGTGGGGCAAAATTCCAAAGCGACCGAAACGGGCAAGGGGTAGAAGGTGGCAAAACTGACGGCGAAGCAACTGGAAGCGCTCACCTCGGCCGACGACGGCAAGACACTGCGTGAAGACGGCGGTCTGGTCGCAAAGGTTCGCGCTGGCGTACGCGGCATCACTGTCATGTTTCGCTACGAGTTCAAACTGGATGGCACCAAGCGCGATCATCGCCTGGGTAGCTGGCCCAAGAAGTCGCTGGCGCAGATTCGGGCCGAACGCGACGAAGTGAAAGCGACAGCCGCCAAAGGGATCGACCCCACCGCTGCCCGTAAGGCTGCCAAGATCGAAGCCCAGGCCGCCATCGCCGCGACCATTGCCGAAGCTGAACGTCAGGCCGCAGAAAACAAGACAGTCGCCGACCTCTTTGAGGAGTGGATGCGTGATGGCGTATCACGCCAGGACGGTAACGCCGAACTGCGCCGCAGCTTCACCAAGGACGTGCTGCCGCTCATTGGCAAGAAGCCTCTGCGCACCCTGACTGAGAAAGACTTGCTCAACGTCCTACGGTCAGTAAAAGCCCGCGGCTTGAACCGCACTGTCGTGATCCGCAGCAAGGACATCGGCCAAATGCTGCGCTGGGGAGAGAAACGTAAGCCATGGCGCACTCTCATGGCAGACGGCAACCCGGCCGACCTGGTAGAGGTCGACAAACTGCTCGACCACGACTACGAGGAACAGCGTGATCGCCTGCTCTCTCCTGACGAAATCTGCGAGCTACGCGACATCTTCGCCCGCCTTGAGCGCGACTACGGCGCCCTCCCTGCGGGCCAGAAATACTCCGGCATCCGCCCGGTCAATCCGCGCGTACAATGCGCCGTCTGGATCTGCCTGAGCACCCTCTGCCGTATCGGCGAGCTGCTCAAATCAGAATGGCGCTATGTGGATCTGGAAAAAGGCACCTGGTTCATCCCAGCCGAAGCAACCAAGGGCCATAAAGGCAAGCGCCAGGATCACCACGTCTTTCTTTCAGCCTTTGCCCTTGAGCAGTTCAAGCGGCTGCATAAAGAAACCAGCCATACACCGTTCTGCTTCCCTAGCAAGGATGGCAATAGCCATGTCGATACCAAAACAGTCAGCAAACTAATCGGTGATCGACAGTGCCGCTTCAAGAACCGCAGCAAACCTCTTACCGGCCGTCACCATGACGATTCACTGGTGCTGAGCAAGGGCACCAAAGGTGAATGGACCCCGCACGACTTGCGCCGCACGGGTGCAACCATGATGCAGGAACTAGGCATCACTCTAGAGATCATTGATCGTTGCCAAAACCACTTGCTGGGTGGATCCAAGGTACGCCGGCACTATTTGCATCACGACTACGCGAAAGAGAAAACGGAGGCTTGGCGGACTCTCGGGGAGAAATTAGAAACAATCCTAAGTACATCCTCGACCACCTAAGTAGCCGTAAAGACCGCCCCAAGTGGCGGGCCTTGAGCTCCTCCAATCGCACTCCGACGCCCGAAGCCAAATTTCTAAAAATGAAGGCCGCCAGGACTATCTTTCCAGTACCTCAGTACAGCAAGCGGCTCCACCATGTCCGCTAAAAGCGGCCTCTCGGAATCCACTCCGACAATCGGAAGAGTCTACTTGCCTATAGCGCGAGCAGGATGAAAGAACTCATGCGCGTCCCCTTCCATATGAAATCATCCATACTGGTCGCATAAACAAATGGCGAAAGGTCGGATTTACTGGTCAGTAGAGAATGCAGCACCCAGGATCTGACCATAGACAGTCTGATAGAAATGCTCAGACATGCTCCGCCATATGGAGTGCGCAAAATGTATTCGACTCGTCTCCCCTGCCTGTACGGCCTGAAGAAGCGGCTCGTATCCCTGCATCGCTACGAAGTACTCCAACATCCGGTCGCTGATGAAATAGAAGCGCTCCTTATCGAGCCCTCGGTCGTCAGCATCGACATCAAGGCGACCGTAGAGATAAGCCATTTCATCCTGGTCGTCACCACCGCGTTCGTTGAGCGGCTCTCTATCGAGAGGCCGCCCATTGAACTGGACGTGCAAGGATTTATGGCATGTTCGACAAAGAGTGATTCCGTTGCCCAGCTCGTACTTCCCATCCGGAAAAGTGGCACGACGAAAAATATGATGCGCCTGGATACCTTGCGAAGACTCGCAATGCACGCATCGATAGCCATCTCGCATCCGGACGAAGCGCCCCCACAGAGTCAAGCACCACCGCATCGAACGCTCCGCATTGACAGCCCGATCCAATGCAACTCTCGCAGCCTCTAAACGACTAATATCTGGACGGATGCCCTGGAATCTCTCTCTCGGGAACAACATGGCACGCTCACTTGCAGCTATCACTGCAGAGACCATCCTGTCGATGGAGGACGGCTTCACTAGCACCCTAGCGGCCTCAATGGCACTTAGCCACCAAGCAGCGATCGCAACCTGACAATTGACGTGACGCGTCACGTGATCGATGATCTCGCACAACCGATGCCAAGGATGACTAGAAATGTACTGGATCGAGATCTGCACCGACGGCAGCTACGTGGTGGATGGCCAAGAATTTCCCCTTCTGTCCGAGGGTATCGAAGAGCTTGAGAGCAACGACGGCGAGCGTTCCGGCAACGATTGGGTGAAGTACTCCACCCCGTTCGAGCTTGAAACCGAGCACGGTGTTTTCGTTTGGGAAGTCCAGCTCATTGAGTACCTCGAGCTAGGTGTCGTCAGTCTATTGGGTTATCAGATCACCGAATATCCGGCTCATGTCTTCCTAAAAGACGAAGTCATGTTCCGCATCCAGGATGGATGGGCTTACCCGACAGAACCGACACTCGACTTGAAACCTCGAGTGACTAAAATGCGCCTCGCTTGAAGAAGATTCACCCTATGATTGATGCAGTTGACCTCTTTTGTGGCGCTGGCGGCCTTACCGCTGGCATGCGTAATGCCGGTATCGACGTCCACGCCGGCTACGACATCGAGGCCCAGTGCAAGCACGCCTACGAAGTCAACAATGATGCAGTATTCGTGGCCAAAGACGTCAAGAAACTCACCAAGAGGGAATTGAGCGCCTGGTACCCGAGAGTCGAAGGCCGTTACCGCTTGCTTGCTGGCTGCGCGCCCTGCCAACCCTTCTCCACCTACAACCAAGGGCGGGACACCAGCAGTGATAGCAAGTGGCCACTACTCTATCATTTTGCGCGCCTGATCCGGCAGGTCAAGCCGGAGCTGGTCACGATGGAAAACGTACCAGACGTGACCAAGCACAAGGTCTATGGCGACTTCGTGAAAAACCTTGAGCGGCAGGGCTATAAAGTGTGGGCCAACCGTGTGGCTTGCGTTGAATACGGTCTACCTCAGCACCGGCGTCGCCATGTATTGCTGGCATCGAGGCTCGGTCCGATCAAACTCATTGAGCCCACTCACCGTGATGCACCTGTCAGCGTCATGGAAATGATCGGTGATTTACCCCGAATCGCAGCAGGTGATTGCGACCCGGATGATCCGATGCATCGCGCCGCTACGCTGACCCCGATCAATCTCCAGCGAATCCTGCACTCTCGTGAAGGAGGTACATGGCGGGATTGGCCACCGCACCTCGTCGCAGAATGCCACCGCAAGGCCAGCGGCAAAACCTACCCCAGCGTCTATGGCCGAATGAAGAGAGATGAGCCGAGCCCCACGATGACCACACTCTGCTATGGCTTTGGTAATGGTCGATTTGGTCATTACGAGCAGGCCCGCGCATTGTCTCTTCGAGAAGCGGCGATCTTGCAGTCCTTCCCCAGGGATTATGAGTTCATGCCGCCGAAAGACATCACGTTCAAAGCAGTGGGTCGGATGATTGGCAATGCCGTACCGGTCCGACTGGGTGAAGTGATCGGTGAAAGTCTCATGCGCCATGTCGAGAGGTACGAGCAGAACCGGCGCCAGGAAATTCCCGCCTGATTCGCCCCTCAAGCTCTGCAGGCTTGCGAGTTTCGCATTCCCAGATCACCAATACACGCCAGCCCAGCTCTCGTAGCTGGGCTTCTTTTTTTGCATCACGCTGAACGTTTGCCCCAAACTTGGGAAGCCAGTATTCCTGCCTAGTCTTCGGCGTGCTCGCGTAGCGGCAGCCAGGATGTCGATGCCAGAAACACCCATGCACGAAGACCACCGTCCGAAATCGCGGCAGGACTATGTCCGGCGAACCCGGGAGATCTCGTCGATGCAGACGGAACCTGAGCCCCAGAGCATGCAACGCTTGGCGAACGATGATCTCCGGCCCAGTGTGGGCACGCTTGACCGCGCGCATGATGTCACCTCGCAACGCCATACCTCCCATTATCGAAGTATCCGCTAACCACAAGCCTCTCTGGTTAACTAATCAAGCTTTACTTCAAGCACACCTCTTAATAAATCAACCGCCCTAAATTCATTTGAAACTCACGTGTACCACGCTTCGTATCTACTAGATGTTTTAACCAGCTTTCGGCCTTTGACGAGGTTGCACGCATCACAGAGAAGCTGCATGTTCGTTACATCGTTAATCCCTCCCTCCGCAAGGGGAACGATATGGTCGAAATGTTTTGGGGTAGCTATTGTCACCAACCCGCTCAGGTCTTTGTTACATGACGCACACATTCCGCGATCACGGAAAAATACAGCTCTTCTTACCCACTCAGGGATATGAGCACGGGTTGGTACGCCATCCTTCACCAATAGCGCAGAGTGCTCAGGCTCCAAGTCAGCCTTCTCTATACCCTGAACTACGCCTGACACATAGGCATTTAGCTTGGCAAGCAGAGCCCTGTTGCCGAAGAGAATAAAGAATACCTCGTTAGAAAGCTGGGTGAGCAGCTCATCAAGTTCCCCCGTTAGATGAAGATCCTGGTGGTAATCGAAAATATGATCTTCCGTTGCATCTTCCAGCAGAACAGATTTTTCTTTTAACCAATTTTGGAATCCAGGGATCTGGATACCATGGTGCTTAAGTGCTTGATCGACCCACAACTGGCTCCTTGAATTGCTCAGAGCAGCCGTGGAAGCGACGTCGCCAATCCTCTCATACATGAGCTCTTCAATAATGAACTGCGCAAACTCGTGCAATACGCTCCATTTAGGGAAAGGCTGTAAAAATAATCCAATCTCCCGATCTTCGTGCCAGTTATTCAGGTTACGAAGATATCCCATCGGGTTATCAAGAACGTTATGAACAATGTTCGCGTAGTAGTAAGTTTCAAAGTACGCCATCTCGACAAGCTCTTCACGCATGGCATGGCTGACCTTTAATAAATGTAAGTAGAACCGTGACTACAAGAGCATCAGACCCGCAAGTTGGACAAGCCCTCATCCACCAAAAGGCATGACCACACCTGTAATCGCCAACGCCTCCAGATGTCGATGAAGCTGCTCGGGCAAAGAAGTGCCAGATATCAATACCCCAGCCTCCATGTTCTGGTCCATCGCGTATCCAGTCAGGTTGGCACTGGTGATGAAGCAATACACTCCATCCGCCACCGCGACCTTCGCGTGCACGCTGCCATTGACGAACGCAGCACCTTTGTCTTTCCAGACGTAGAAAAGCGCATCGGGGACGATCTTCTTCAGGTTACCGATAGGGTCGACGCTGACCTTGCCACCCTGAGCGCTCGAGAGCTCCATCAGAAACTCGATCTTCACGCCACGCTCTGCCGCTGACTTCAGAGCCCTGGCGATCGACTCGATGTCGTACGCGACGTAACTGGTGATGAACAACCGTTGCTGAGCGGTATTGATCACCTGTATCAAAGCCTGCTCGGTTCGCCGAGCAGGAACGAGCTCGGTCGTCGGCCCAGTCCACACCAGTTCGACCCTCTGTCGACTCTCCGCATGACGAAACGCATGCGCAGCGGCCAAGAGCATTGCAGCGAGCGTCTCGCCACTAATGGTCGACGCCTTCCAGGCTCCGACCAGCCCCTTGAGCACGTTGTCGGCCTTCGCGGACAGTGGTCCCGCCCTCAGATCGCCTGCCTTCGCGACTTGCATTCCTCTGACCTTCGCCGCCAAAGCCGCTACGCGGTCATAGGAGACTATGGAAACCAACTCGGACGCCGCTGCCAGTAGCTCTCGCATCTCAAGCATCCGGGAAGAATGCCGCTTTGGCATTCTCGAAAGTCGGCACGACCATCGTCCGGTCTAGATAACGGTTGCCACACTCGCACGATGTCTCCGCGACGAAGGAGCAGGCATGGCACGCTGCTGCATGCAAACTACGGTCTTTCCGGGGATCATGCTCCGCGCACAGGGGATCGGAGGAGCAAATGCGCGCACGCCGCAAAGCCTGAACCAGTAGGCGCTCCAGGTTCTCGGGTTTGCCCAGTTCGACCAATCCACCCAAGGTACCATCAGAATCCGCAGCGGCCGTGTAGATGATGAAGCCGCACTGGCTGCCATCGTCATTCACCTCGGCATAGATCCGCTCTTTGATGCTGGCCGCGTTGTATCCACACTCCAACGCCAACTCTCGGATCAGCAGATGCGCCAGAGTGTGCAGCATCACGTAGCGGGCACCTGGATAACCGTCATCCGGAGGACAGAGATGGCGGGCGTTTCTCCAACCTTTGTGCCCTCCACGCAGCCTCATGTCGGCAGCCTGAACGTCGGCTGTCTGCTCCCACTCAGCTATCGACTGCTCGTCGAACTGAAGGAAGATGCCCTCCCCGTGCACCTGATTCGCGGGGACCCAATCGGGCTTCGCACGTGACAGCGGTGCCTGGATGGGTCCAGCCCCACCGCCGCCCGAGTCGTCAGGCGCCTCGACTCGCGTGAAGCCTAGCAAGGCATTCACCTCGCGCAGACGCTTCAACAGCAATACCCTGGCGATCTTGCCTTGGAAACCCTGAGGAACGGCCACTGCCTCGGACAAGAAGTGCGGATAGTCATTCACTGGCACCGGTTCGATCAGCACCCGCCACTCGGGGCCTTTGATGTCAGCTTCGGTGACACTCTCGCCATCTCCAGAACGATGAGCCTCAATGCCTGCCCAAATGTCTTCTGCGGAATACTGTTCGATTCCATGCAATGAGCCAGTCTTCTTCAACAGCTTGATGGTCAGGGGAACCTCATCGAGCGACTCCAGATCGCTGAAGAAGCTCCAACCATCCTCCAACAGCTGCGCCAGACCATCCTTTGCCTGAGGTATCGCCAACGCAGACAAGGAGACTGGAAACCAGCTGTTGGTTGCCCCCAACAGCACGGCCCGTGGCTCGGCATCGCAATCCGGCTCGAACTGATCCAAATGAGGATGCCGTCCACGACAGCCCGGCAGGTTCTCCTTACCGAGCTGCCCGAAGGCATG
Source organism: Pseudomonas sp. GD03903 (assembly GCF_029840045.1). Lineage (NCBI taxonomy): Bacteria > Pseudomonadati > Pseudomonadota > Gammaproteobacteria > Pseudomonadales > Pseudomonadaceae > Pseudomonas > Pseudomonas sp. GD03903. The sequence continues at coordinate 16,671 of NZ_JAOCBT010000030.1, forward strand.
AGCCATATTGCGCGATGCACCGCACGTGTCGCATTTGACCCAAAGGTTCTCAGTCTGTAAGGAAGCACCACTTTCGAAGAATCGCAGCGTGCCTTTGCAATCGCTGGGCCCACTGTGGACGAACCACTGCCAAGGGAAGTCGTCCAGATGTCCGTTCTTACAAGCCAAAAGAAAACGTGCCGGGACGGCATCTGCATCCTTAGCGGGTTGATCCCCTTTGGAGCCTCGGCAGCCCTGATGAACGAAACGTGTCGCCTCGGGGCGGTACCGGCTTTCCTTGAGCTCGAACAAACCACTGTCATAGGGAGAAAGAAGCCCGCACTTCACACAGCGCAACCAGCGAGGAAAAGGACGAACAGGAACCCCGACGCTGGCTTCGGCAGAGAAAGGATCCACCGACTCACTCTTGGTGAACGGCGGCATTCGTAACGATTCGACCTGAGGACCGAGCGCTTTTTGCACTGCGGCGAGCAGGCGATTCTCGATCACCAGGTGGCAACGATCCTTTTCCCAGACGTCGATACCGGAAGTCACGACCGACAGATTCGGCAAGTCGACGAGGGCACCAGGACCGTAGGTCCACAGCAGTTGGCTGGGTCGTACCGAGCCAACGGGAGTCTTTTCGTGCGCCATCTTCATTCGTCCTTATCAGCCGCCGCGGGGCGAGGCTTCCATTGGATATCATCTTTGATCTTCGCCGAGTTCATGACCAAGCGAACGCCAGGCTCGACCTCACGCATCGACATGGGCACCGTCCAGTTATCCCAAGTGTGCGTTCCAGGCGCCCTGATCAAGGGAAAGGTCAGATCCTTCTCTGGCCCACGCTTCTCGTATGCCAAGATGCGATTGCCCTGCATCACCTCATTTACCCACTGATCCGCCCGCTGCTTGAGCATATCGCCAGCGAGCTTCTTCGCAGGAGCCTCCGCGATGTTGTCGGCTCGCGCTTCCAACACTCTCATGGCATCCAGCATTTCCGCCTGGTTCGGCTGCTTGAGACTCTGTGCGCCCTCGTTCGGCGCGAATTCCTCGCTCTTGGCGCGGATCAGCGACAGCATCGCCCCGGTCAGACCTCGATCCATCGCACGCGGCGAGAACGGAGTGACCGATTGCGCTTCGACGTGCTTGTAGAAGGTCGCGTGGTAATGCTCGAAGGTCTCGTAATGCGAGAGATCACGCGGGCGAGCCCACGTCAGGACGGTACAGACCAGACCGGGGAATTGACGCCCCACACGGCTGGTCGCCTGGATGTACTCCGCCGTCCCTTTCGGCTGACCATTGACGGCCATGATGCCCAGCCGGTTGACGTCAACACCGACCGACAGCATGTTGGTCGCCAACACGATGTCGATGGCACGCGCATCGCCCTCCTCCCATTTGGTCACGTACCTACCTTTCTCGGGATCCCATTCGGACTTGAACATCACTTCGAGCTGATCTAGATACTTTGGAATGTCCTGGTTCGAAACCCGAGAAGTCAGCTCTCGGATATTCATGACGCTGCGCTGGGCCAGACCAGGTCGCTGCACCATGCTCATTTGTACACGGTACGCACGAGTCTGCACGTCGTCCTCGGCCAGACGCTTCATGCCACCCAGCTCTCGCAACGAGTTGAAGTAGCCCACCATGGTCATGTAAGGGTCGGCGGCTTTGCCAAATCGATCGAACAGTGCTTGAGCCGCGGTCAGCGCTGCCGTGTAGACACGGATCAACATAGCCGGCCGTGAGCTGCCCGGAGCACAGATTCCCAGATAGCGCCGGCCGGGTTTCTGCTCGATAGGCCTCTGCACCGAGAAGAAGTTGTCCTCGACGTCCAAGCCATGGGGCGGGAACACCGAGACCTGGCGCATGAAGACGTTGTTGACCTGCTGCTGCGCCTTACGCACGGTAGCGGTGGAGGCGATCACCTTCGGACGGATCGATTCACCATCCAACTGCCAGGTACACAGTTCATCGACCGTGCTCTCATAGAGGCCGACCATGGTCCCCAAGGGACCGCTGATCAGGTGGAACTCATCCTGGATGATCAGATCCGGAGGCCGCACCGGAGAAACTGCCTTGACCGTTGCAGCTGCCGCCCTACCCGGGACAGACTTGTGACCGGTAATGCACTCCGAGCCAGGCCAGAGCAATCCGTGCCTGGAGCACTCCCTCGATACCCGACCGAACAGGTTCCGTACCGAACCACGCCACGCCATCATGGCGAACTTGTCCACCGTGGCGATCATCATCGACGGTGGGCGGTGATACATCTCCTGGTCCACGACCATCACCGGCAAACCAGGGTGTGCCTGCTTGCTCGAACGGCCACGAGAGAAGTCACAGGCACTCAGCTTGTCGCCGCAATAGATCGTCGTACGCCCAGCTATCTTGTCGACCTCGATATCTCTCTTCGGGTCGATCTCCGTCCCGCACCACGGGCAACCTGTCAGCTGCGCCGGCGAAGCCATTCCGGTAGGGTTTCTCCCCGGGGTACGAATGGCCTCGATGAACTTGTGGCTATCCTCCGTGGTACCTGGCGTCACCTTGTTGCCGACCCAAAGGCCGATGGTGAATGCGCTCTCGCCAAGTGACTTATCGCCCGTGGCGAGAGCCTCACGACGAATATGCTCCATTGCGCAGATCAACGCGGTAGCCCGCTGGAACTGCTGCAAAGTCAATAGACGCAGGGTGTAGCGCATGATCACTGCCAGCCCGCGAGATGAATCGTAGCCCCCCAAGTTCCCTTGCAGGCGGCGAATCGACATGGTGAATGCAGCCACGCCCAAATAGGCCTCGGTCTTGCCGCCGCCCGTAGGGAACCAGAGCAGATCCGCATAGGCCTGCAGAGGCTGAATGCGATCCGTATGCTTCGGATCGGTCAGCCCCGGAACGGATAGCAACAGGAAGGCCAGCTGGAAGGGACGCCAGGAGCGGTTCTTAGGCACATCAAACTCCCCTAGCTCGACAGTTCGTCCTCGACGACGCTGCAAAGCGAACGCGCTATGCACCCGCTGGATCGCCATCGCTCGGTTAGCGAAACGGAAGGCTGCTAGGGCCTTGTCATCCGTCGCCAGCAACCCCACGCCCTCATGCAGACGAACCAGGATCGACTCGCAGTGGCTCAGCGCCTCATCGGCCTGCTGCACATAGCCGGCCGTATCGATTTCGATGCGTGCGCGCTGATCGTCGATCCATGCCGAATAGTCCTCGGTCAGTATCCCGAGTGCAGCGACGAGCTCGCCTTTCTCCAGATCAGCCAGCCGCTTCATATCCAGCAGACCTTCGTCGACCAATCTGCGCATCGCTGGCCGGTCCTGCGGATCCAAGCCCGGCGTTTCAGTGACGGGCACTTCGTACTGCGGCATCACCGCCGTGCTTAGCTCTACCGCCCTAGCCACATCTGGGCCCGCCACCGCATGCACTGCGACGCCATGGCCCACTGCGAACTCGACCCGATCTCGATAGATCATCTCCAGCGCCAAGCGCTCGCGGAAATCGTCATCGTCCGCAGCGCCAGCATCCGCCTCCAGAGCGGGGCGGCGACGGAAAATATCCTTCACCGCGCTTTCGCCACTGGCACGCACTAGGATTTCCGGTTGGAACACCCAGGCGGTATCACGATTTTCTGGCGGCTCTATCTGGCTGTTGACCAGAAACAGCGTAACCAGGCGTTCACCCTTCTCGTTGGGTGAACGTATCGTGCCCTGGATCCGCACCTCTGGGCAGGCCGAATCCGGAATTACGGGAGAGATCACTCCATCCTTCAGCGCCAATTGAAACGTCCCGCCGGAAGGCTTGCGCCGCCAGACTTTGGCTTTGAGAACCTGCTCGGTGGTATTGATCACCCGCCCCTCGGCGTCACGTACCGCCTTCTTGACCACCTTGGCATGAGCAGGATCATCGGACTCGAAGCGCTCATAGCGCCCCCAACTCACCACCACCTTGAGGCTTTCCGCATTGCCGTCGACGCAAAAAGTGAACCCCAAGCTCGACGGTGCGAGCGACTGGTTCGAGGCCGTGTCCACCTCTTCCTCCGCTTCGGAATCACCGCCACCAGTCTTTTGGGGAGAGTCGACCTTGTTCGACTGGACCTTCGGCTCCAGATCCGCAGGCTCGCCCTCCTCATTCTCTTCGGGGGGAGCCACATCCTCACCGCGCTCTGAGTTCTCCATCGGCGCGAGCTTGCCGACGAGGTAACGATCGCGAACGCTCATATCGACGATGAGCTCCTCCGGGCCACCGGCAGGCCCCAAAAGGTCGTCCATGATGGCGTACTGCAAAAGCTCTCGAATGTAAGCTTCGTTCTCGATCAGCGGAATGTCGGCGAGCGTGACGCCCAATGCACGAGGGATAGCCTCTGCGAACTCGGTCCAGGGAGCACGTGTGACGCTTCCAACGGTCGGAGGCAGCAAACCGGTGCTGCCGATCCCTACCACAGGCACTATCGTCTTGACCTTGTCGAAGTACAGCGCGGTGCCTTCCGTATCGACTCGGATACGCAAGACATGACCGACACGTACGATGCCGCCGGCCGGGTTCAAAACCAGTACCCACGCCCCTTCGCGCAACGCGGTATGGCCCCCCTTCAGATAGACAACCTTATCGGCCAAACGAGCGTCACGCACCAAGCCACGATCGACGACTATCCAAGCCTCTGGGGCGCTGTTCTGCAGCATCTCTTCCATGCTCATTCTTCAAACCCCATTCACGATATCTTCCAGCTTATCGGACGCCTTAGTTTTCTCGATGTAGGCCGAGTAAGCCACCTGAGCCCCGAGCATCAGCGCGTCATAGTGCTTGATGCGGGTGATCTTCATACCCACTCCCGCCCTATAGCTCTACCCGCGAGAAATGCGGATAGATCCTGTAGAACTTTCTGAAAACACCAAATGGATCCTCCCCCATATCGGAACGCGGCAGGTCGAACCCCATTATCCTCTGTGGCTCCTCCACAGACTCCATCGTCAAGCGCTCAAGCGTCGAGATAGCGGGTAAATCCAGCCGGTGCGGGACATCGGTCGTGGAGTAAAACTCCCAGTTCTTGATCAGCTCTTCGGTTGCTTCGTCATCACGATGGCAAACGACGAGTGAAGCCGTCACCATCGGTTGACCGTCAGCGTAGTGAGTAGCCAACGCCCAGACGATCTGTCGGTCCTTGAAGCTAAGAGCCTCTCTGTCGACCGCCAGCTTGAGTACCCGAAGCAGACTCGAACCATAGCTCTTGAAGTTCATACCGTCAGCGCTCAGCCCACTTGGAAAGAGCCCACCCAAACGCGACTTGAAGCGCGCGAGCCGCCACTCCTGGATCGTTGGCTTCTGTGCCCGATCCCCCGAAACCTCACCATCGACCTCGACGGACAGATCCTTCGGATCTGGCCTGCCCAACGATGCCGGATTGGCGTTGAGGGTAACGCGTAGAATGCTCCCTATCGGCACAGTTCCGATCGTTCGCGCGAAGCGCTCAATCTGCGAAGTGATGCCACTAGGCTCCGTGTAATCGAACCAGATGATGGCGGGCGAGTCGAAATCAGTCTCGTCAAGATAGTCTTCAAGGCCGCGATGAATGCACTCGATTGAAGCTATCGGACGGTTGAAAAGCTGGCGCTTATGAACCTCCTCTTCGGTCTCGATGCAGGTCATTCTTTCGATGCCCAATCGTGCGTGGACCAGCCGAAAGTCTTCGAGGAATGGGCCACCCAGGCCAACGTAGTGGTACTTTTCAAGTCCGAATCTTGGAGCAAGCCGCATCAGCAGCGACAGGAAGAGCTCTCGATCCACAGCCTTGTTGGGCCGCAACTTATAAGGAAGAGAAGAACCGGCACTCATCGCTCAGTCTCCCTGCTTCCTAGCCTTCACCAGCTGCATCTCGAAGCAAGCTTCGCCAACGATGCCTGGCTTTTCTTCCTGGTCATCGAACAACATCTTCGAGACAAGACGCACTTCCTCGATAGGCCGGGAGAACACTATTCTTCGGGAAGAAGGCTTCTTCTCTTCCGGCACTGGCAGCACTTTGGCCTTCAGGGGATTGAATTCAATGTGGCCGTCCGGCTTCTTGGCGAGTTTGCGTGATTCGATAGCCGCTATAACCTTGCCAAGTGGCATCGGCCGAGCATCTGCCCAGTAGCGGGATTGATCGGCACGTGGGTGGTTCTTCCACTGGTTGGTGTAGGAGATCCATATCCGCATACCCTCCTTCATCCTGACGAGGGACTCCAACCAGACGTTCGATGAAGTGTCTAGGGCGCGCTTCGTCGTGGTGACAGGAAGCTTGTCAGCACGATGCGACCTGAACTCGATGATCCCCGTGATTATGGAGAACTGCGGGTGGTAGAGCGGAATACCGTCTCCCCATCCCGTCAAACGGTTCTTATCACCAACAATGACTGCACGATCGTTGCAGAGCACCGTCCAACCAGAGGTAGAAGATGAGCGATCCCCTTCGAAGCCGACGTCATCTTCATCGTCATCGCTAAGACTCTTGGAAGTGTTCAATCCGACGGTAATGGAAACGAGCACATCATCTATCGTCTTCTGGAAAACGTAAGGGGCGGGACTGTCCTCATCCTCCGTAACGAGCACTTCGACCCGAACGGGCAGAACAGGCTCACCGTTGAGCTCCACTTGGAGCCCCCACTGGAGGAACATCGTGAAGTGCTCAGCGATCGCGGTACGCACCTCGTTCTCGAAAGCCGCGTTGCCAAAGTGTCTTGCGACGCCTTCGTGAAGCTCTTGAACGAGAATGGTAGTACCGGGCTCGTCGAGTTTTTCGTTAGCCTCGCTCGGCTCATTTATCGGCAGGGGATCCCAGTTCTTTGCGTCAAGCCATTCCGAAGTGATCGGCACCTCGAACGTATCCTCGCCATGCCGCGTCCGCACCAAAGCGTTACGTCCCATCTTGAAGATGGCGCGCTTCATACCGACCCCGTACATCCCGATAGTTTCAGCATCTGAATCACGGTCGTCGTCAGGCTCACGGCCCATCTTGAACGCATAGTTTTTGGCGACATCACGAGGGATTCCGCCACAGTTGTCGGCAATGGAGAAATGATCTCCAGCGATCTCGATCTTCACGAAATGCTTGGCATAGTCGACCTGGTCGCCGTGAACAAGCCTCAATGCACCATCCAAGCAATTGTCGAGCAAATCCAGGATAGCGTCGGCAAGGCTAATGTCGCGCGTCAGCATCGATACGAAGAACTGTTTGGTCGGGCTCGCCTGTGCGCGATCTTCGGTAGGTTTGGTCATATACAAGTCCTATTTGTTCGGATCTTCTTCACTGAATACGGCAAAGCTCTTATTCTCGATACGAGAGGGATGCTACTCATTATCCCCCTCTCGCCTGACCCGATAACGGGCACCGCGCCTTTCACCTTGACGCTCGACCTTGCCACTTGTGATCAAATCATCAATGGCCAGTTTCCATTGAGCGTCGCTGATATTAGTACCAGCCAAGATGTCAGCTCTGGCGTGCCAGCCCCTATGCGCTTCGAGGAATCCAAAAACTTCGGCGATTGGGCCATTAGCGCAGGAGGTAGGCGACGGACTCGCATCGAAATCGAACGCCGGCTGGACGGGCTCGGAGCTGGTGGTACGAGGGCCCTGCGACGAGCGAGAGGCGATGCGTCCGGTCGTTCGGCCATGCAAGCCCTGCGCGACTTCCTGCGCATAGCGCTCGTGGTTCAGTTCGGACAGTCTTCGCAAAACTTCAAGGCGAGCGCGTTCCGAAAGCGTGAATCGGATGCGATCGTTATCCGGCAGGTAGGGAACAGGATGAAAGTCATGCCCAAGTTCCAAATCTTCCCACCCATAGGCTCTCAGTACAGCCAGGTCGATATCTTGATGTAGGGCACGGAGAGCCTGAATACGCGGTTCCAAATCAAGTGGATCATGGAAGCGATTGTAGAGTTGAGTGAGCCCGATCGACTCACTATTCATTAGTCCTTCCCGAAGCACGTGGTAGCGTTCGCCAAGGTCTTCAAGCTCAGAACTGCGGCCACTGTCTGGCATTGACCAAGTTTCAAGCGCCTCAGATGTCGAGTATGCAATTGTCGACGACCCCATCATGCCACAAGTCCAATAAGACCACACGGCGTGGAGAGACGACTGCAGACACGCAAACTCCCACCATGAATCGAAGTAGTAAAGCTTTGTACGCTTATTAAAAACGTAACCTGTTGGGACATAACGAAAAGATATAAATTTTGACGTAATTGCAGAAGCCAAAATTTTCTCTCTTCCTTCAAGCTCCTCAACAAGCTGAGGGCGCAAATCCCAAAATTTCCAGAAGCAGTCTTGGTGGATCTGTCCGGTCAAAGACTCGCGATAAGGTTTAACTAGCCTTTCGACCCTATCAAAAGCCGCTTTATAATTTCTCGATTCGGCCTCAGACCAATTTCTAAAGTAAATTACCCATCGATAGGGCTTAAGCTCCGGCATGGTATTAAGATCTTGACCAATAAACATTGGAACAATTACCCGCTCAGACTTTGGCTCATCGAATAATAAAGTGTCACGCTCTTCAGCGGTGAGCTCAAACCCCCGCCCCATGACATTTTGCCCCTCAGAAAATCGCCCCTTAAGTGCCTTAAGTTTTTGGGGTCGCTGGAGTTGAAAGTCCTCATCTAACCCACTATCGATGGCCGCCACCGAACGAGAGTTGAGGATTTTTTCTCCTTTCCATAAATTGCGAGAAATCCAAATTATTGAGACTACTACCGATGCATTTCCAGGCCAAACGAAGCGGGGAAGTGCGCGATAAACGGTGCCCCCTTTCTCAAGTATCTGATCAAGGCAAACTACTCTGGAACCAGTCTCAGAGATTGATTTGGTCGCGAGCAGCCCTAAGTACCCGTGGTTTCCGATCAGCCCAAATGCCCGAAGGAAGAAATAAGCGCAAAGATCAGGAGATCCGACGACGTCGTTACGCACATATTTCAAGTATTCTTGATATGCCAAGCCGAAACGCCGGCCTACTAAACGACCTCCACTGAAAGGCGGGTTGCCGACAAAGGCGTCGAAACCACCGCACTCGCGTGCGAACACCTCTGGAAACTCGAGCGGCCAATGGAACGGTTTTCGCGTATTTCCGTTCGGAGCGTCCGTAGCGAGATCTTGTGTCGCCCTGCGACCTAACGCGCTTCGAGCCGCCACGTCACCGTCTACGATGCGATCGGCCTCAATGGCGAGGGCATTCAGCCTGACATTGGTGGATCTCTGATCGGCTACAGCCAACACGATGCCGACGAAAGCATCGGCAATGCGCTCCGGCACTTCCAGCTTCTGCCGCGCCTCGGCATCCAGCCTTGCCATCGCCTCGACGTCGCGTATGTCCAGAATCGGCATCGCACGCAGCTGTTGCCGTAATTCAATGGCATCGCGCACCGCACGCTCAATGTTCTGCCCGAAAAGGCGATGTTGCCCCTTTCCAGTTGGGTTCATCGACAGCTCGGTGAGCTGATTCAATCGATGGATGCCTAAGAGGCTGTCACCGCAGCGAAGGTTGTGGTCCAGGAAACCAAAGGGGCGGCCCTTGGAGAGAGTGACCAGCCAGATCGAGAGCTTGGCGAGTTCGACTGCGAGCGGATTGATGTCCACACCATAGAGGCAGCGCTCGGCGATGAGACGGCGTGCGATCGCTGTGCGGGCTTCGGAGTCGCGCGGCAATGGCTCTTTCCCTGCTAGAGTTTCCAGAACCTCTCCGTCCACGCTTACCGCTTCACCAGAGGCCTCGACTTGCCCCCAGGCTTCGACGAGGCGGTCTGCCAGCCAACGACAAGCCTGCACTAGGAAAGCACCTGAGCCCATAGCCGGGTCGCAGACCTTGAGTTCGAGCAGCTCGGTGGGAGACTTGAGCTTCCACACCTCTCGAGGCTTGCCTTCCGCCGGACCGGCATAGGCCACGGGGGTGAGGGTTTCGGTGACAATCGTTTCGGTGAGCGATTTAGGGGTGTAATGCGTACCTGTCTCGCGACGATCGCTACCCATGGTGACGATGAAGGCCCCCTCAGGGTAGATAAGCGGATAATCCCAAGGATCAGTGCGTAGTAGATTGAGGAACGGCAAAGCACGATCACGCAGTTCTTCGTCTCCAGCGCAAGCTGTGAGCAGACGGCTGGCCAGGGCGGCATCGACCGAGCGTTCAAGATCTTTGCGGATAGCTCCTACGCTACGCTTGATCGCATCGATACCAGAAAGCGCATCCACCAACTCCTCGTTACCCTGGCGGCGCAGAGCTTCGAGTTCTTCCAATCCATACAGGGTCTTCTTCGCTCCCTTGCTACCGGTCAGCTCCACCGTCACCCGTTCGGTTCGCCCAACAGTCCTCTCCAGCAAGCCTTCGTAGACATAACCGATCTGCTCAACGTCTAGCGCTCGGTAGGAAAGCGTACGCCCCTCGTACTGCTGGATCGCCTCCAGCAAGAGCAGCACGGTACGGTTATCGATCGGTAGCGGGCGGGCGGAGTCCTCTTTCCAGCAGGAGCCCTTAGCGCGCCCCTCGAGGAAAGGGAAACGATCCGGGTCGAACAGCGAACCGCCCAGTGCCGGAAGGCGCAGCATTTCATGCTCGATGCCGCCGTACACCGCGCGAAATGTCGCTAGTAACCGTGACCAGGCATCGTTGCGCCGCTCCAGCACCTCCTCGGTTTCCTGGCGCAGCTGTATACGCAGAGTGGAAATGGCGTAGTTGCTTTCGTACGCCTCCTCTCCCATCAGCAAGAGCCCCCGCTCCTCGGCCGACAGCAGGAACACCAGACGCATCATGATGGTCAGGCCCGCTTCGTAGAGCTCGGTCGGCTCGACACCTTGCAGCAGCGCCCCTGACCGTTCACGGTCTTCCTTACCCAGTGCCTGGATCAACACCTCGACCGCCCGGCGGACTTGTTCACCCAGGGCATCGGTGACCTCCTCCTGATGCTGAAGAGACTCGTCCAGCATCGAGGGCAAGGTCTCATCGTCTGGGCCGAAGAAGCGCCGGATACCCAATAGGGTGAGGAAGGCCTGCAGCGTCAGCGGCTCCTGCCCCCAGAGGCGTGCATACCAACTTGCGAAGGTCGATACAGCGCCAACGGGAGCATCGACCAGCATCCAGCGCTCACCATCGGTGACCAAACCAAGGCGACAGCCGCTGGCCCGGCAAAGCCGCTCCATGCGCTCGGCTGGACTGGCGGACCAGCCATCCAATTTCAGTGCGGCCTGGAGATCCGTGCCCGCCGAATAAATTTGCACGAGCAGCCGGCTTTTGCCGCCCGAGACCAACGCATAGTCAGGCCACAAGGTGACACCGTGTTCCGGCAGAGTGACGCGCTGCTCCGAAGGAATGCGCTCACCTCGTAGTAGAAGCTCACCGCTATCGGACTCGTCGTACTCCAGGCCGCGAGCGAGCACCTCGTGAATCCAGGCGCGATGCAGTTCGGTGAACCTGGGGTCGTCATTGTCACGAGCTTCGCACCACTCGTCATAAGCCTGCCGCAGGTACTTTCGAACACGCGGTTCGACTGCAGCTAGCCCCGTGGAGAAGACTCGTTTCAGTACCGGCGTGGCGAGGAAAGGACCGGAGACCTCGATCAGCGACAACCATTCATCGTGAATATCGAGGGGGTTCATACGCGGCCTCCCTGGGCTAGCGATGCAGGTACGATGAAAATTACGGCTACCGGGAAGGTGCGATCCTGTGGTTCTGCATAGCGCACTTCGATGGCCCCAGCCTCCTCTTCCCGCTCCACAGGAATACGCGCGAGACGTGCTTGCAGGGCAGAGTTGTCGCGGCGGACCTGGGTCCGCTCATCTTCACTGAACAAAGAGAACTGCTCAGGTAACTCATCCTTACCCAGCTCCTTGCGAATGGCGCTATCCAACTCATCCAGCACAGCGAGAATGTCTGCTTTTTCTTTGTTCTTACGGGTCTCCAGGGTGTTGTCCAAATACTCGAGACGATTGCGTGAGCGTGCTCCGACGGATTGCTGAATGGCTTCTTCAGCTGTGGCGAAACGAGAGCGCAACATGTCGAACGCCGTTTCATCTAGCCGACACGGCTGCGCGTCGCCCAACCAGGACTGTACTCGGGAGACGCCTTCTTCACGCTTGAAGCCCTGTTCGCGCAAATAGCCTCCAGCCAAGGTCAGCTCCTCATGTAGACGATGGTGATTACCGCCAGTGATCACCAAACGCGATACGACCACGACCGCAGGCGCCTCGAGACGATCGTCAGGCAGCGCTCGCACCGTCACTCGATGCAAGCGTTTGTTGTCCTCCTGCGCCCAAACTTCGGCACGCAGCAAACGCAGACACATCTGCACCAAGCGATGATTGAGATGGATGAGCACCAGATCATCTCGCCCATTGGCGACTTCATGATCGAATGTCACCGGGCGGATCTTGCCGGTGAATGGATGCTCCAGCCCTTCACGGCAACGCTCCCAGGCGCCCCCCAAGGGCGGCAGCTCGAAGACTCTACCCGGCGTGATCCCCGCCAACGTCAGCGGCTTGAGAGCCGGTTTCTCGGCCAACGCCAAGCCGGTTTCGACCGCCTTCAGGATGTGCTCAGGAGAGAGGTGGAAGTCCTCCCGAGTCTCGACCAACTTCTCATGCAGCTTGGCTATTCGGTTGGCGAGGTCTTTTTCTGCCCGAACGAAGCCGCGGGCCTGGAGGATCTTCGCGTCCGCCAGTCGGGTATCCAGATCACGCAGCGCACCTTCAATGAGCCCAGACATTTGCGGTGCGATCACCGGGTTCACACTTCCCATATCGGCACGCATGGAGTCGAGCTTGCGCAAGGCACGCAGGATATCGTCCTGGTGGCCACCGACAGCATCCTGGTCTTGGCGAGCATCGACCGGGTGCCAAATCACCACCTCTTTCTCGCGCTGGCCATGGCGGTCGATACGACCGTTGCGCTGCTCCATGACGTTGGGGTTGTACGGAATCTCCAGGTGGATGAGGTAGTTGCAGTGGTTCTGCAGGTCGATACCTTCGGAAGCAGCGTCGGTGGCGAGCAGGATGCGCACGGGAGAGATGTCCGGAGTGGCCTGGAATGCTGCCTTCACTTGCTCTCGATCGTCGTGATCCATACCTCCGTGCAAGATCATCAGGCGATCGCCACCCAAGTCATGAGTCGCCAGAATCTGATGCAGCCAGTCGAGTGTGGTGCGGTACTCGGTGAAGAGAATGACGCGCTTACCGTTCCACGCACCATTAGTCTTCAGGTGCCGATCGACCCAATCGAGCAGCGCTTCGGCCTTGGAGTCGATTCGATTCATGGCTTGCTGGGCCCAGTGCCTAAGCTCATCCAGCAGAATGCGCTCTTCTGCGCTCAACGGGCGCGAGTGGCGTGTGGCTTCCTCGACGGCCTCTTGCTGCGCGACCTCGACGTCTGCATCGTTGGCGTAATCCTCCTCGGCACGCTGGATAGCCTTGAGCAAGATTCGCTCGGACAAATCCGTCCGCCCCTTGCTAGTTCCGCCACTTTCTAAGGTCGCGACATGCTTTTCTAAGGTCGACGCGAAGGCAGCCGGAGAAGAGAACAAGCGCTTGCGTAGTAGTTGGTTGACGAAAGATGCGCCGGTCACGCCGCCCAACTCGTCATCCGCAGATTCCCTGCTGGCACAGAACTCTTGCAGCTTGCGATGGATCTCTCTTTCTTTGGCGGTGTAGTCGATGGGCAATGCTTCGAGCTTGCGCTGTGCGTAAATCAGGTTCCCATCCTTGTCGGTGATTTCGCTCTTGAGGCGGCGGATCATCACCTGAGACAACTGCTTCTCTTCCGGCATGATGTTGCGGGCGAAGCGCTGATCATCGAGCAGCTCCAACAGCGATGTGAAGGACTCGGTGTAGCCGTTATGCGGCGTCGCAGTCAGGAACAGATGGTGCTGGAAATGCGGAGCGATGGTGCGGATGAAACGAGTACGCTGGCTTTCGATAGCGTATTGAGCGCTCGCCGACGGCGCAACGTTGTGAGCCTCGTCGACGACCAACATGTCGAACTTGCGTGGATAGCTGACATTGGCCGGCAGGATATCGCGGAAGGCACGCAAACCATCGCCGGCCTTGGCCCAATCCATCGACGTGATCAGGCGTGGGAACGAGGTCCAGGGATTGGCATGGATTCCACGTTCACGCCGCATCCCCTTTATGTAGGTGCTGTCGACGATCCGGAACTCCAGTCCGAACTTTTCCATCATCTCGACACGCCACTTCTCTTGTAGCGACGCGGGGCAGACGATCAGCACAGTGCGGACTCGATGACGCAGTAGCATCTCCTGGATGACTAGGCCGGCTTCGATGGTCTTACCGAGGCCTACGTCGTCGGCGATCAGCAAGTTGACACGCGCCATGTCGATCGCACGGACCAGCGGATCCAACTGGAAGTCCTGCAGGCTCACACCACTGCGAAACGGTGCCTGGACGAAACCACGATCAGCATTGGTAGCGGCACCCCAGCGTACTGCATCGAGAAAAGCTTCCAGCGTATCGGAATCGTCCTGCCCAGTGATGGCGGGCAAACCAGCGCGTTCGATGACATGCGCGCCTGGCTCGATTTCCCAAATCACCTGGAGTTCTTCGCCGAGAGCATCCTCATCGATGGAAGCCAGCGTGACAGCATGCTGTTGCACGCTACCCAACTTGGAAGCGTCCACCTCAGCCACTACCCACTGCCGGCGTCTAACTTCGACTAGCTGGCCTGGTTCCGGGATATTGCGGTAGTTGCTGTCTTCCGCAGTTGCAGTCATTTCTAACTCCTTAACACCGCAACAATCAGTTGGCTGATTGCGGGAAAAAACTTATGCACTGCGCACCTCAAGAGCGCGAAGCACTGATTTAGTTGGGTACAGATGTGGAGCGAGGGCTGAAACTGCAGCGTTCGTGATCGCGGAAACGCTGAGGATCGGCCGTCCCTGAGATACCACAGCCTGCCATGATGCAATGTCCGTCACCGTATCCATCGTCTGAACACGGGTAAAGCCGTGCTCAGTGCTTTTTGCCAGTATCGTCATTTTGATGCACAGACACTCGTCCGACCTAGGCTTGCGCAGCAAGGAGGGATACAGGCAGAGCTTGCGCCCATCAGGTAGTCGTTTTCCAAGTCAAAAGGTAATACCCAGAGCTCCATCCCGTTGCCATACTCAAAAACAGGTAGCGCCTTCTCCCCCCCAAACCAACGCGGATAACTGAGAGCGGCGCTGCCGGAAGGGGAGAGCAACATCATCAGGCTCTGAATAAATGCTCACGATGCCAAGCTAGATAGCCGCGATGACGCGTCTCGAGCTGGCGCAAGCAAAGTTGGGGCGTGAGGTGAAGTGCCTTAATGCTGGCAGGATCCAAATCGCTGCTAAGCAGGATGAGCCCGTCCTCATCGAAACTGATGAGGCCTTGATCGAATGCCAGGTCGAGGTTCGGAGTCAGCAGAAGGCCGTTGAACGGATCCAGCCGCTCACTAGAGCTGGCAGCACGCCAAGGCTTTATATGCGAAGCGCGTAGTAGCTCAGGTACGCAACAGTCGGTAACCGCGCAGCCACCCCAATACGCCAAAAGCGCCTCGCGATAACCGTTTTGGCCAATTCGCGCCTTGATCAAAGCCTCCCGCTCAGTGTCGGTCAGAGGCAATTCCTCTGAGAAGCACTGTGGCAATAAAGGCTTCGGCGTTGTTGGCGCGCCATCCACAGCTCCCGTCTGGTCTAGAAGCTGCCTGATGAACTCATCGAGCGCACCTAAGCCCAGAAACCCTAAATCAATGCCGTAGCTGATATCCGTGGCTCCCGTATTTCTCCGTTTAGGGAATCCGCGAAGATTGCTATTGTGGTAGTAAGGCGCTTGGCCTTTCTCCACACCCTGGATGCTCAGCCAGCTAGAGAGATGCTCTTCATATTTCGGGTGTAGCACGAGCGGCGTCTCACTGGCGCTCTGCTTGACGAACACAGGCATAGTCAGAGCTGGATGCGACAGACGCACCACCTTGAGACCGGACTGTTCGGGCCGACTAAAACCTGCACCCTCCAGTGCTGCAATAACATCCTGAGCCCTGAGCGAGACTTGGTGAACTCCGGAAACCGGCCCCTGCCCTTTGCCTGGTTGGCCGGTAATCGCGCCACCGAAATCCTGCTGCGTTATCCACCCCAACTGCAGAAGCGCTTGGGACAGCTCAGGATGCATACGCGCACGCCTTTTCCCGGACTCCGGATTGTCATCGAAGCTCGCAATGGCATAGACCAGCCACTTAGGTTTTGGAACACCAAGAGACGCAACTAGCATTCCACCGAGGCGACCGTACTGACTATTGGCAGATTGAAAATTGACCTGCCCCATCAGTGCGGCCAGCTGCGTCATGGTCAGAGTCTGCTCTGGGGCTATAGCGTGGCCCGTTAGCATGCGACGTTGGCCGTCAGAGATGCGGGGCTCGATTTCTTTGAGTGCTCGAGCGTACTCCTCAGCGCTGGCGGAGGGCTCCCCACGCCGAGACGAAGACGGCAAGTGAGATATTGATCCTGCCTCCATCTCCAGAAACGCACGCAGCTCCGCCTTGTCCTTAAACGCCATGACGCCCTCTCAACTGCAATCCATTTTTGTCACGAGGCATAAAGCTCCGACCACATCTCTCAAAGCTCCCTGTGATGGTCTAACTCTTCACCACAGCGACCTTCAGCGCATCCTGCTTGCTCGCTTTCTCACCGCGCGACATAGCTAAGGGCCGAGCAAAATATGAATCTGCTCACAATATCCACCTGCTTTTCGTGGGTAAAGACCGGCGGAGCTCCTAAATAGAACTTTTCACCCAGCCCGCTGTCGCCGGCATACAGATTCACGCCACTCGAGATGCGCCATGCCGCCAGTCAATACGCCTATGATGATGACTGCCTGGCTTGTTGGCGCAAAACACCGGCTGACGATGACCCGCGGTGATTACCTGATCACCCTTCACCACGACATAGCTGTTGCGCGTTTTCTCCGCCAATTGACGTTCTGATGCCGTCAGGCTGAAAAGCATCTGCCGGAAATGCGCCCTATCGAAGAAGTACACACGAGCGCCTCGATTCCACACGTGGCGTCCATACGCAATTAACCAATCAATCTGCTGTATGCGGATTCCGCGCTGACTGCAACGTTGCGTGGCATGTGCGGTAAGCTCCATTGCCCAGCTCCTCTGCCGAAGTCGATCTCAGGCCCGTCGAGCTGGTCATCCTTGACCGGCGGGCTTCTTCACCCGCATCCAGCGGGTACAGCAGCAGGATATGTCGCCCTACTAGACACACCAATATTGGGTGTTCATACAGGTCAACTATTCAGGCAGGTTCGAATGGTTTTGGAGTCACTCCGCCGCAGTCTGTTAATGCTTTCCCCACATATCCGTCAATTTCCAGAGCGCGTTTATTTGAGGCTGGCCAACCATGGACCAACGATGAGCTTGCGCTCTTCAAGGCTGCATCTAGCTACACCGTCCTTGACTAGCGCAGTCCGGTCCCCAGTATGCGGATTGAGAACATAGGTATTGATGCTTGGGAGCGTCGCCGGGTTTGCGCTCCAGCGCAGATTGAAGGCAGCGAGCTTTGGAAACCAAAATTGACTGGCGTACGGCAGATTGTCATGAATCCACCAGGCCAGCGGAGTCCAGTCGCTTGTTTGCTCGTACCAGGGCAGCAAGGCAGGCACCACAATGCAAGCCGTGGCGCCTAGATAGCCCTCTGTATCGGGATAATCCCAAATGTGCGAGGCGTAATTCTTCTCGTTTGCGGCGCAGCTGTATTGGTTACCATTCTCTGCCCCCTTGCCATTCACCAAAGGCGATCGATAAGCCGAGCGAATGACTATCCGGCCGAATTTTTTCTGCAACGGCTCCAGCAGATGCTCACAAAGCCCCCGACCTGCTTCGATAGCACGGTCAGGAAAGTCGGGGATGTTTGGAATACCCTCAATTTGACTGATTTCCGAGTAGAGGAAATCGCGCATAAAGAAGTGGGTGGAAAGCCTGATACGCCCTAGATCTTCCAGCGCTTTAACCGTGGCCGGCTTATTCATTCGCATACGTCCTTGTTGAGCTCTGGAGGGGTAATCAACTAGCAGCTTCGATCATTCGTGGTGGGAGTTCAAAATGTCCCTAACACGCTGCAATGCCAAATCAGGGGCTAGCGATCCGGCATGAATCAGAGCTCGCATCTTCTCACCAGAAGCTGGCGTGATCGCCCCTACTCTGAGAGCGCTGGCTAGCAGCACCTCAAGCTCGCTATCAGCAATATCCCGAGGTGACTCAATCAGCCTAGTAGCTAGACGACCAGACAGCTCACCCCTTAGCTGATCCTGCTTACTGCCTGACCGAATGAGTTTTGCAATGCCGTAGCCAGCGGCTCCCGCCACTGCAGCAGACCCGACCACCCAGCCAATCGGAGTGGTCGTAACGAACACACCTCCTAGCAGGCTCGCCAGGCTTGTAGAGCCTAGCAATGTGGTCGCGCCTGCCATGCTAGCAGCACTTCCGGCCAATGCTGCTCCCGCGCCAGCGCCGCCGAGAAGTGCGGCCCCCTCTCCCATCACGCCAACTCGGTCTCGACCTTTAAGCTTATCGAGGGCCGCTCGAACCTTAGGATCCTCAGAGGCAATGGCCGCTAGCTCTTCGGATACGGCCGTTGCATCTTGATCCGAAGTGGCGCTTTCAACTTGCACCCACTCCCTAACAGCTTTCCGTAGCCGATGAACCTTCCTGATGTAGTCATCCATGACGAGCTTCAAACCTCGGAGTAATGGTCTCTGACTGCCAGAAAGACCGATTGGATGAACTCAAAGAATTTGCGGGCGAGCTGGATCGCCGCTACCAAAGGATCTGAAGAGGGACTTCCCGAATCAACGGTCGCCCCAACAGCTGCCCCCATCAGCACTGCAGCGCTGGTTGTAATTGGCGCGAGCAGAGGACCAATGAAAGGAATCGCTGCGGTTATGCCTCCGATAGCAGCCCCTATGGCCACGCCGATGGCAATTCCAGGATGAGCCTTGATAAATGCCAGAATCTGCCTCACTACGATCCTGCCGACAGTGATTACCTCCCCAGCAATTTTCCTTGTGGTAGACCAGATCGCCTCAAGGCGAGTCATGATCTCTGCCGGAATACCGAGGCTCAATCCCTCAATGACCAGATCATCAAATTGATCTCTGGCGCACTCGGCGTTGAGCAACGTCAACTCGAATGCTCCCTGCGCCGCAGTCAGTTGCTGCATAACTCCCTCCCAACATCCCAATAGTGTCAATTTGCCCTCAAGCCACGATTGATTCAAGGCTCGCGGCTCTCTATTCAAGTGACTGCTAGTCGCGTCAACGTTCATCAGCGCCCCTCTCGCCTCCGACACGTTAGCAACCGTGGCCAAAGGGCAACTGCAACAGTTGGATCTTGCGCTGCAGCTGCTCGACATGAAACTTCTCCGCTCGCAGGGCGGCCTGTAGCTCCATCAGGTTGCTCACCAAGTCAGCTCTATCTGCGCGCTCAATCTCCAGTTGTCGCTGGAGGCTGGCTTTCTGTTCCGCCAATTGGTCACAGCGCACCCAGAAAGACATGACCAAGCCGGTGCCCAGCAAGCCCAGGAAAAGCAACGTGGCCACAACAGCCCAGAGCAAGGTAAGAAAATCCATATCGAGGGCCAGTCTCCCGCAGCGGCCTATAACACCCTCACGATATGTAGCTTTCCAAGCTATATCTAGAATGTTTACATGTACAGGTAAACAATTCGAGCACATGGAGAGCCAATGAAACGTAAGCAGTCGATCGAGTCAGTCCGCTGGGATCTGGCCCTTCGCTATAAGCTAATAGAGACCGTGGTCTGGTGGGAGGGACGGCTAACCACAGGTCATCTGATGCAGAGCTTTGGCATCAGCCGACAGCAGGCGTCAAAGGACATCAATACCTACATCAATGAGCATGCGTCCAAAAATCTGACATACGACAAGCATCTGAAAGGGTACGTACCGAGTAAGCAGTTCAGGCCCTTGTTCATTGACGACAGTGCCAGCGCCTACCTACACCTGCTGAATCAAAACCACGAGCGTGCCCCGCACGTCGAGGGGTTAGCGCTCGCTTATGCCCACACAGAAGTCCTGAGCGTTCCCGATCGTACAGTTCGCCCCGAAGTGCTACGCCCGTTGCTCAGAGCCTGCCGGGAAGGTTTACGTTTAGAGTGCGAGTACGTGTCCTTTACCACCCCGAGTGGTGAAACCAGGCTGATAGCACCTCATACACTCATCTACACCGGCATACGCTGGCACGTCCGGGCCTACTGCGAGAAGAACCGCGATTATCGTGACTTTGTGTTGAGCCGCTTCCGTGGTATCCCAGAGCTAATGGATGACCCGTCTGAACACGCCCGAGAAGACGACCTTGGATGGAACACGCTCGTTCCGGTCATCGTCGAACCCGATTCGCGACTTAAGCCTGAGCAGCGAAGCATCATCGAGGCCGACTACGGCATGCAGGATGGCCAGCTGGTGATTGAAGCCCGCGGCGCACTGGTTCAATACGTGCTCCAGCGCTATCAGATCGATCCTACAAAGCTGCACACCAAAGCGACTGCGCAGCAGATAGTCGCGGCGAACCTTGATGAGCTGCAGCCCTGGTTGTACCGCTGACAATCCGCATCCCACCCGCACCGATACTTGCAGTTATCAGGCGCTCTCTCAGTAGAGCGCCTGCACTCTCCTTGTCCTCGCAAACAAACGCCCTAGCTCAATTACGGGCTTTGGCTGTGAAGCACCTTCAGTGAGCGACACAACTTGTCGCCCAAAGCAGCCAATCTGTTATCGATTGACGGCCACGGATGCAGACATGTTTTCACCGCCACACCCCTTCACCCTTACCTGCTGTTACTGCTCTTGGAAGAAGACTTATCTTCCTAGCGGAGACAGCAGGGTACGCCCCCCGGAGTGGCTCACTGGCTGCCCTAACTGCCAGACTCCTTCATTGGATGTGCGCATCGCGAACAGGAAGGAAATCCTCAAAGAACGCCTAGAGCAGTTCTTAAAGAACTCCGGGCATCATTGATCTTTGGTCGAGCTTGACCCAAGGAGAGATGGCACAGAGCCATCCACTTGGGTAGCATCGAGCTCAATGCGGCGCAGTGCCAATGTATTGAGCCAAGGATGCGCAACTCCCCTCAAACACCTGTAAAGCCCTGGGAGCTTTTTTCATGGACCGAGAACACGCGAACCAAACTGCTGCTCGCTACTACAAGCACCTCAGGGACTTCTGCGACCTTCAGAGCCAGCTCAAACCCTTTTTCGCCGGCACATTCATAGGCGAAATCATCGATGCGGTTTCAGAGTGCGTAGACGAGGCGGAAAGCGCCAACACTCTGTGCGGCTTTCTCCCAGAAGGTAACACCTTCGACGAACAAGACTGGCTCACCTCACAAATCCGCCGCGATGGGCAACGCAAGCGCTTTCGTAGCCTGCAAGAGATCCCAGAGCACTTGCGAGAGCACTTCGGTGTAGACGACCAAGACTTCCGTGAGTATGCGGATCAGCTACGAGACGAGTGCTACGACGGCTACAACCTACTCCTCGAGCAACAGTCGAATATTGACGAGCATTTTGAGCGGCAGCATCTTCACGAAATCTATGACTACGTGGATGTAGAAGGGCTTCCTCTCTACGCGAAAGATGCCATCGGCCAGGTTTTCGAACACATGCTCGTCTTATGGGGTAAGTACGAGGCGCTAGCTCGCACCCTCACGAAATTGGTTTCCCTAGCCGACGATAACGATCCCGACCCAGACCTTACCAAGGCAGCACTCTTCGGCTGAGCCCCAAACACGCCCTGCCACCGTCAGGAAAAGGGCAGGTCCTCTTCCTGACCTCCTCCCCATATCGAACATTTCCCTGATGCCTCAGGCCCCTGACAAGGAAGCCAGACGATGCCAAGACACCACTACTCCAACCGAGCCATCCTGATTCTTGAAAACCCTTGGGGGCTGGATGACGGTGACTGCAACCGCACGAGCGTACTGCCCTTTGTCGAAGGCATTGCCAAGCTAGCAGGCGACACCGAGGTATTTCACGCCAACTTCTATGACAAGCGTAGCTTCGACCGGGCCCTCGAAATTCTTTGCAGCGCTCGCTTCAACAACGCAGTTATCTACATCGCAGCGCATGGCAACAAAGGCAAGGTGGGCGGCGTCAAGCTGGAGGACATTCTGTTCGCAATCGGAGATCACTCCAAGAATACGAACATCACCGGCATCATGCTGGGATCCTGCTTCGCCGGCACGGACACCGATACCATCGAGGTCTTTATGCAGGGCACGAACGTCAAGTGGTGTGTCGGCTACTCGTCCAGCTGCGATTGGCTCCCTGCCACGATGATCGACTGCTCGATCATGGCCTCAATGCTAGAGCTCGATGAAGAAGAGCTTTCAGACCGCGCGACCATGATCGAACTACTCGCCCAGGCCCTCGCCCCGTTCTCGCGTACTTATGTAATAGGTGAAGACACCGATGACAACACGATGACAATGGAAGAGTCCATTCGCGTGGTTATGCAACCTAGCGGGCGCGGAAATCGAGCTCGTCACGTGACTGACGAGGTGTTAGAGGAGCACGAAAAGCTCCAGGAATTCGCCTGATCCCCCAGTCGGCTAGCCCCACCCATTACCTGTAACGACTCCGCCGTTTTGAGCAAAGGAGATGGCTCCTCAATGGTCCTGAATCTAAAAGACGACGCTCAACTGAAACAAGCATGCGACACAATCCTGCAGCAAACCCTAACGCAAAAAGGGAATCGAGATTGGGTAGCAGGCCTGCTCACACTGCTGCAGGAAGTTCGCGACGTCGACGAGCCAACCTTTTTCAGCGAGCGGTTCCAACGCAATCTGTGGGATAGCGAGCAGGTCACGTCTACCGGGATGGGGCAGGTCGATATCTCCAAGGTCGCCCAAGACACCAGCGTGATTGAGCAGCTGTGGCGGCTTAAAAACCGATTCCCGGGCCTTGAAAGAGCTCAACAAGAGCTGCTTGTCACCGAAACCTGGAACGCTCTG
Organism: Pseudomonas sp. GD03903; assembly: GCF_029840045.1. Lineage (NCBI taxonomy): Bacteria > Pseudomonadati > Pseudomonadota > Gammaproteobacteria > Pseudomonadales > Pseudomonadaceae > Pseudomonas > Pseudomonas sp. GD03903. The sequence goes on from NZ_JAOCBT010000030.1 coordinate 39,653, forward strand.
ATCACCGCTATCACACCGCTGGTGAAGCGTTTTCCTAAGCTCAAGATGTACCGCGTATTCGCAGTGCTTTGCCCGGGATTTTTCACCACCATCGGTCACTCCCGAAAACTTCGAGAGCTCGCGAGCGCAATGGGGGCCGCCCAAAGAGGTGAGTCACGCCAGCTCCTTCATCGCAAGGTGCTGGACCGTCTTGATGACGTGCTTGGTCCCGCCGCCGACATTTTCACTACCGCCGGCGTGGAGCGCATGACCCTGCCCTGGCTGCTGTACGTGACATACGTCCAACGGCCGGAACAAGAATCTACAGAGCTGGCCGACCCGGAAACGGGCAAGGAGCTGCTCAACCCTCTACCTGCAGAACGTCGGCGCCGTGGGCTGCTTTCGATTGGCGGAGGGATTGCCACCATACTGGCAATGATTGAATTTGCGCGAGAAGGATGTACGCGCGAAGACTTCATGCAACACCTTCAATCACTGAACCCCGCCTTCAAGAAGTCCTCGTTGAGTACCCAGCTCAATGCACTGATCGCCGAATGGGGTGTTCTGCGCGCACAGGGAACCGATCTACAACTTACTCCCCGCGGCGAGGCCCTCCTGGAGTCGGGCGAGCCAGATGAAGTGATCGATTGGATGATCACTCGCATCCTTGGCTTCGACAATCTGCTGCTCACGCTCAAACACACACCTCTATCCACCCAGCAAGCGAATGACCTGCTACGCCAAGTCAATCCCGGCTGGACCAGCAATTTCGCGCCGAGCGCCCTGGTAAGTTGGCTTCGCTCCCTGGCCCTGGTTGAACTAGATGGGGCAAAGCTCCTTCGTCTGACTGACAGGGGCGAAGAGTGGGTCGCACGCATTCACTGGACTCCGGGTGCCCTGAAAGCAATACCAATTGCCGCAGGCCCCGGTGATCTCGAGGCTCCCCGTGCGGCTTCGTCAGTCAAAGCTAGCCGGCCGGCCCTGATGGAAATTATCAAGGGCTTTGCTCCAGAGATTCAATTTCCACCGGAGCTCATCGCGCAGCTTGATGCGGGACTTTGGAGCCATTTCCGTCGCCATTTGGCCGTCCTCACTGGGCTCAGTGGAGCGGGCAAAACACAACTGGCTCGGGGATACGCGCTGAGCCTCTGGCAGCAAACCCAAGATCCTCATGAGGGACTGCTCATCGTGCCAGTGCAGCCCGGCTGGCACGATCCCTCGGCCCTACTTGGCTATGTGAACCCACTGGAGGCCGACACGTATGTGCGTACGGCCTGCCTGGACTTCCTGCTACGCGCCAGCGCTGACCCCGCTAGCCCTTACACGCTGATCCTGGACGAAATGAATCTGTCGCATCCGGAGCAATATCTGGCTCCTCTTCTGTCAGCGATGGAGACAGGCGATCACATCGAGCTCCATGCACTGGGAGACGGCATCAGTGACGTACCGACATCCATCCCCTACCCCGCCAACCTGCTGATCATTGGCACCGTCAACATGGACGAGACCACTCATGGCTTGAGTGACAAAGTGCTCGACAGAGCGGCGGTAATCGAATTCTGGGATATCGATGTCGAAGCATTCCCAGGCTGGGCGACAACGTCGCTACCAACAGAACAGATCACCATAGTGCGCTCGCTACTGACAGAGCTCGTCCAGGCACTCAGGCCCATGCGCCTGCATTTCGGCTGGCGGACTCTTCACGACGTCATCGGCTACCTCCAGGAGGCAGCCAACGGACAAGTTATCTCCTTCAACCAAGCTTTGGATCATGCTGTTTACGCGAAGGTTCTTCCAAAGCTTCGCGGCGAAGACAGTCCGCGTTTGCAGAAGGTATTCCAAGAGGTCCTTAAGGTGCTGACGAACGTCAAGTTGGAAGCGTCCAAAGCCAAGGTGACGGAGATGCTCGATGACCTTCATCACCTAGGCTCAGCCCGATTCTGGCGCTAAGCATGACGAGCCTTCACTGCTACAACGAAAAAAACGTAGCTATATCGGTTACCCCGGGCGAGCCCTCATCAGGATTTGATGAGCGGGGCTTGTACCGTTTCCGAGCGCTGCCAGAGCATCGGCTTTACATCGACGATGCGCTGCTGCCCGAGCAGCTGCATGAAGGTGAAGTCGTTTGGCTTTGGGAGCCGGGGTTCTTTGCAGGTGAGGTCTCGGCTGAGTTAACGAACCTGAGCGGCAACATCATCGCCCAGTACCGTCTGGATGTCGCCCCCAGCAGCGATAAGCTCGGCAAAGACATCTTTACAAAGATGCTGGAAGACATCGTTGCCTTCGACGCGAAACTGCTGTTCGGCACAGAGAGCGCGCAGATCTCCATAGGCACGGACGGCGAGGATTCAAACCCTCATCTACAGTACGCGCGGCTTCGGCGCTATGGAGAGTCACTAGTTGCCGCACTCCGACAGGTGACCGAGCGCCCCCTTACCAGGCTTCGCCGAGAACGCGTTGTAGTAGGCGCGCACCAGGTGAGGCGCTTAGAGCCATCCGCGGTCCGAGCATCTCTTAGGAGCCGTACGATAACTCTGGGATCGGAGGGCGTGACACTGCCCTCGTCGCAAGCCAGCTTCGAAGTCGCTGCGGTTTTTGAGCATCAAGACAATCCTGCAAATCAGGTACTTGGAGCGATACTTGTCAAGGTAATGTCTCGCTGTCGCCAGACGATTCGAGCCTTTGAACGTATTGCCGAAACGGAGCGCCGCTCCGATACCCGATCGGAGCTAGCACCACGCTTAAAGAGGCGTATCACCTTCCTCGATGGCCTGTACCGAGCACTGCGGCGCCAGCAGCGAATGGAGCCCTTCTGCCACCTGAGTACTCAGCGAATCACTGCCGCCGGGCTCAATGCGATCTCCGCCCACCCTATCTATGCGCGGGCTTACCGTTTCGGCTGGCATAGCCTAAGGCCCGGGGTCTTGGGAACGACAGGCGAAGAGAGCCTGTGGATCAGCCCATCCTGGGAGATCTACGAGCGCTGGTGCTATATCAAAATCGTCGAGCAGCTGCGTTCACGCTATCCCACTCTAAAGTGGGATGGCCACTATCCGACACAGAGTGACGACTGTATTTGCTGGAGCGGAAAGGGTTCGGATTTCACGTTGGAAGTCTGGCTTCAGGTCCGATGCCCAGCGATCGACAAAAAGAACTATGCCGGCTTCTCCAGCCTTTCAAAACGGCGCTTCCCTGACATCGCGATTACGCTGGAGTCAGGGAACCGACGCAAGCTCGTGATGCTCGATGCAAAGTACAGGACCAGCCGCGAAGGGATTCTCGACGGCATGGCTTCTGCCCATATCTACCATGACAGCTTGCGCTGGTTCGATTACCAACCCGCTTGCGCTCTTCTGCTAATCCCACGCGGAGGAGCCGTAGAAAAGCTGCAAAGCAAGGAGTTCTGGCTCGCGCACGGCGTCGGGGTGGCCCAACTCGGAAGCGACGACGACGCCAAAGCGGTCGTTGATCAACTGGAAGAATTACTGGCCGTAAACGACTAAAAGGGAGGCCCGTGCCATCGGTGTGAACAGATAGGTCCGATGGCATGGAGACGCTGGCTGTCAGGTGCGAAACTGCATCTAACTTGACCACCCAATTGCATTGCCGCTGACCAGTCAATTGCATCCGTGTTGACCACTGTTTGCATCCGACTTGACCTGTCACGCCGAAGCGGCGACCGGCAGAGAACGGCCAATAGAAGACGCTCAATCAATTACCTGCCGTGGCAATTTGATGAGCTTGGCAAGCTTCCCAACGCGAAAACGATGCCGTCGCCACCCCCTACAGACTGCTGACCAGGTGCCCTCCGTCCACCGCAATCGTGCTGCCAGTGACAAATGCTCCCGCCTCGCTCGCCAATAGAAGGAATGGGCCTTCCAACTCAGTGAGATTGCCCAAGCGGCGCATGGGGACCGCATGACGGATGTAGGTCTGGCCTTTCTCGCTGTCGAAGTAGCCATCGTTAATTTCGGTCTTGAAATAGCCAGGGGCGATGGCATTAACGCGAATATTGTGACGCGCAAGATCTAGAGCCAGCGACTGTGTCAGTTGCACAACCCCCGCCTTTGCTGCGCTGTAGTGGCTGTAGCCACTTCCGGCCCGCAAACCGAGAATTGAGGCGATGTTTATGATGCTGCCCGGCTTACCTGCCTTAACTAGGCGCTGAGCAGCACATTGGGCCACTCGCCAGACTCCGTCCAGGTTGGTCGAGAGCATCGAACGCCAGTCTTCTTCGCTGATTTCCAGAGCGCGTTGGCCATTTCCGATACCAGCGTTATTGAGCACTACGTCGACCACACCGAAGGATGCTTCGGCGGTATCGAAGGCTGCCTCGACGCTAGAACGGTCGGTGACGTCGAGCGCCACGCTGAACGCCTGGTTGTTATCAAATTCGATGTCGGCTTGCACCTCAGCAAGTCGATCCATTCGCCTGGCAGCGAGGACCACACGAGCGCCGGAACGTGCCGCTACGCGCGCCAGATGTGCACCAATACCGCTGGAAGCACCTGTAACGAGAACGACCTTGCCAGCCAGAGAGAATTTATTCGACGGGCTCATTGAAACACCTCGAACAGTCCAGCGGCGCCCATGCCGCCGCCGACGCACATGGTGATGACAACGTACTTCACACCGCGCCGCTTACCTTCCAGGAGGGCGTGGCCGACCATGCGAGCGCCGCTCATGCCATAGGGGTGGCCGATAGCAATAGCGCCGCCATTGACGTTTAGCTTGCACGGGTCGATGCCGAGTTTCTCTGCGCTGTAGAGCACCTGACAGGCGAAGGCTTCGTTGAGTTCCCACAGGCCGATGTCATCAACACTGAGACCGTGCTGCTTGAGGAGTTTCGGTACCGCTAACACAGGGCCAATGCCCATTTCCTCAGGGGCTAAGCCGGCCACAGCGATTCCGCGGTAGATTCCCAGTGGTTCTAGGTTACGTTGCTCGGCCAAACGAGCGTCCATGAGTACACAGGCGCTTGCTCCATCGGATAGTTGGCTGGCGTTACCGGCGGTGATGCAGCCGCCCTCGATGACCGGTTTGAGCCTTGTCAGGTCTTCTAGTACCGTTTGCGGACGGTTGCCTTCGTCGAGATGCAGCGCCACCTCCTCGTAGCTGACTGCGCCGGAGGTCTTGTCTACTACCTGCTTGGTCGCGGTGACCGGGACAATTTCGTTGGCAAACAGTCCGGCTGCCTGGGCTGCAGCGATTCGCTGTTGGGACTGCAGAGAATAAGCGTCCTGGGCCTCACGACTGATGCTGTAGCGCTTGGCGACCAGCTCGGCCGTCTGCAGCATCGGCATATAAGCGTGCTCAGCATGGCGCGTCACCAGTTCGTCACGTTCCGCGAAAGACCATTCCATGTGGCGATTTTGCACGAGGCTGATTTGCTCCTGACCTGCACCAATAGTCACAGCCATGCCATCGACGATGATTTGTTTTGCAGCGGTGGCGATGGCCATCAGGCCGGAGGCACATTGGCGATCCATGGTTTGCCCGCTTACTGATAGTGGCAATCCAGAGGCCAGCGCGGCCATACGCCCTAGGTTCCAACCAGCAGTACCGCCAGGCATGGCAGTACCAATCACCAGATCCTCAATTTCGGCAGCTTCGATGCCGGCGCGCTCGACGGCGGCACGGATTGCGTAGCTGGCCATACTTGGCGACTTGAGATTATTGAAGGCGCCGCGGAACGCCTTAGCGATTGGTGTGCGGGCGGTAGAGAGGACTACAGCTTCTTTCATGGTGATATCTCGTGTGCTTATTTGGAGCCCTCCCGCACTGGGAGGGCAACTAGGATCCTATCTAGGAAACGCCCTGGCGCTTATTACGTATGGCTTGTTGATAGTCGGACGCGAGTTGCTCACGTTCTGCCGTCATTGCCGGAGACATGGTTCCTTCAGTGGAGTGAGCATCTACCGGCTCACCACAGACCTTGCAGATGAACCCCAGCTCCAACTCATGCCCATGGTCTTTGTGATGCAGGGTGAGTGGTGGGTGGTCATCATTCCAAGGTCCGTTCCATTTATCTCCCCATTGCTTCAAAGCAATGACTACAGGCCAGAGCTCCTTGCCCTTGCTGGTCAGCCGGTACTCGTAACGCGCGGGTGATTGCTGATAAGCGACGCGCTTGATAATTCCAGCCTCTGCCAGGTCGGCTAGGCGCAAGGTGAGCGAGCGCGGCGACATCCCGGTCTGCGCCTGCAGACCGTCGAAACGCATGTTTGCCAGGAATAGCTCTCTGATAATCACAAAGGACCAAGCGTCTGTGAGCTCGGAGCTGGATCTTGCTATCGAACAATACCGGTCGGCCAACGTGCTTCTTTTCATGAATAGCCCTTTATCACGGCGCTTTACCTGTTCGACTATAAAAAATATAGTCACTGCCAGCAACCGCATTCGGTTGCGTTGTTGAGCGAAGTCTAGGGTTGCGCCCAATCGAGCGGAAGGCTGCAGGCGGCCGCCCTGGTCCTAAACCGGTAGGGAGTTAGAGACGTGAACAACACAGCCAACACGAACGAAGCCTCGATAAACATCCTGATCGAAGCCGAGGACTTCGAAAGCTATGGAGGCTGGGTTCTCGACTCCCAGTTTGAGACCGTGATGGGCTCGCCCTATTTACTGGCTCATGGCCTTGGCAGACCTGTCGGCGATGCCACAACGACAATCAACGTCGAGCACGAAGGTGAATACGAGGTGTGGGTGCGAGCGAAAGACTGGGTGCCGTCGTACCACCCCGGCCGCTTCACTCTCTCGATCAACGATGTAGTGCTGGATACCGAGTTTGGTGCCAATGACCAGGACTGGTCTTGGCAATCAGCCGGCAAGGTCGCATTGGGCAAGGGACCGACAAAACTGGCGCTCCATGACCTCACTGGTTTTGATGGTCGCTGTGATGCGATCTACCTATCTGCCGACGGTATTGCTCCACCCAACGAGGTCAACGCTGTCAGTCTTGCCTGGCGCAAGGTACTTCGGGGCTTGCCGGAGCAGCCACTGGAAGTCGGCCACTACGATGTCGTCGTGGTGGGCGGTGGGATCTCTGGCTGTGCTGCCGCGTTGACTGCGGCTCGCCTCGGTCAGCGCGTTGCCCTGATCCATGATCGGCCTGTGCTCGGAGGTAACGCCAGTAACGAAATCGGCCTGATGCCTCGAGGCTCACAAGGCGCACTGCTGAAGGAGCTTTCGCAACGCTCGGCCAATGGTGACATCGCGGCGCTGTCGCTCCTGGAAGCCGAGCCGACGGCCACAGTCTTCCTCGGTCACCGGATCGTCAGTGTGGAAAAGGAAGGCGCAAACATCACTGCCGTGCAAGCCGTCCAGGCTCGCGGTGGCCACGAGCGCAGAATCACCGGCGCCGTCTTCATCGATACCAGTGGTACAGCCATCCTCGGCGTGCTGGCCGGCGCACTGACACTGTTTGGCCGGGAGTCTCGCGCAGAATTCGACGAGCCCTATGCGCCTGAAGTCGGCGATGAGATGCACCATGGCAACACGCTGTTCTTCCGCACGCGCATGGCTGATCACCCGGTTTCATTCCCCGAGGTGCCTTGGGCAATCGAAGTGTCCAAGGACTACGCGAATTTGAGCGGCCAGCTGTTGGAGGCCGGAGTAGAGAATGCACCGGGGCCCCAGGCCGGAGGGAACCCGAGCACACCGGAGTTCCGCTTCGGTAGCAAAGCCGATGTCTTCCCTGCCACCCACTTCTGGGAATACGGCCAGTGGCTTGACCCCTACACCAACGGTGAGCTGATTCGCGATTACCTGATGCGGGCACTCTACGGCACGTTCTCGAACGTCAAGAATCTCGAGCCGGAAAACTACGCCAACCTTGAGTTTGAATGGATGGCGTTCGTTGCAGCACAAGGCGAGTTCCGACGTTACCGCGGCGACTATGTGCTCTCGGAAAATGACATCCGTAACCACACCAGCTTCCCCGATGCACTGGTTCCTAATGACGGAGCCTTCTGCATTCACTGCGCGTGGGGACCAGGCGAGGGCAAATACGATTTCCGCCTGAAAGACTGGATCTGGGACATGCGCGACAAGCAGGCGTATGGCATTCCATTCCGTTGCCTGTACTCGGCCAACATCGACAACCTGCTGATGGCCGGCAAGCACATCAGCGTCACGCACGTCGCCGGATCTTCGACCAAGACCATGGGCAACGGCTCTCAGCATGGCATTGCCGTTGGTGCAGCTGCCTACCTATGCAACCAGCACGGGGCAACTCCACGGCATCTCTACAACCATCACCTTGGGGAGCTGAAGAACCTGGTGGATCAGCTGACCGCATGTGATCACGAGCACCCACCAAAGTGACGCTCGGTTAATCACCACAGGCGTCTCGACTTCAGGCGAGCTCTCACCGCAGGCCAGGACACCCTGTGCCTGCGATAGAGACAACGACTAGCCAAAGAAACCGGGATAGGCAAAGCCCAACAAACCCAAGGAATCAATCATGCCTGATGAGCTTATTAAGACCGACTCGAGCGGCGGAATCTTAACTGTCACGCTCGCACGCTCCGACAAGAAAAATGCGCTGATCGATAGCATGTATGGGGCAATGGCGGATGCGCTTGAGGCAGCGGAGAACGATCCGAGTATTCGAGTCGTGCTCCTCCAAAGCGAGGGCGACATGTTCACCGCCGGCAACGATGTCGGTGAATTTGCTGCCGCGGAGCCGGGGTCATCTCTGAATGAGCAGAACGTCGGGCGCTTCCTTCGTGCGCTGGCCAACTCCAGTCTTCCCCTGGTCGCTGCTGTGCAAGGAAGGGCTGTCGGGGTGGGCACTACTTTGCTGCTGCACTGCGACTTTATCTTGCTCGCGGATAACGCGCTGCTCTCTGCTCCCTTCGTCAATCTCGCTCTCGTACCGGAGGCCGCCTCAAGCCTGCTGATGCCTGCCAGAGTTGGTTATGTCCGGGCCTTCGAGCTGTTTGCGCTGGGCGAATTAGTGGACGCTCGAACGGCTGTCGAATGGGGGCTGGCAAACCGCGTTGTTGCACTGAGCAGCCTGCATGCTGAGGCGCGCACCGTGGCCGAACGGATCGCCAGACAACCAGCCGGATCGCTAATGGCAACCAAAAGACTGATGCGTGATCCGGCTGCTCTCACGGCGCGCATGTTCGTTGAGAACGAAGTCTTCAGCAGGCGCCTTCAAACGGCCGAGGCGCGTGAGGCATTCAGCGCATTTGCCGAGCGCCGAGCGCCAGACTTCCTGAAGCTCAGCACCTCTTAAACCGAGTTTTTGCCGCAGACCGGATCGCCCGTGTCTGCGGTAAAGGCTACAACCGCCCTACATACAAACGAACTTAGCCAACAGCGCCAAGGAGCCAATCATGCCCAATTTGTATTACGATCAACATACGACTGCATTGCTGCTGATCGATCCTTACAACGATTTTCTATCGGAGGAAGGGAAGGTCTGGCCCTTCATTCGAGAGGTCGCAGAAGAGGTCGATCTGCTCAATAACCTGCGCACCATCGACACGGCCGTCCGTGAGGTCGGGATCCAGGTAGTAGTGGTTCCACACCGTCGCTGGCAGGCGGGGGACTACGAGTGCTGGTGTCACCCCAACCCAACTCAGTAAATGATGATGAAGCGGCCCATTTTCGTGAACGGCGAATGGGGTAGCGAGTGGCATCCAGACTTCGCTCCGAAACCTGGTGACATCGTGGTCCAGGAACACTGGGCGCAGAGTGGTTTTGCCAACACCGACCTCGATTTCCGGCTCAAGCAACGAGGCATCAGCAAGGTCATCGTCGTCGGCTTGCTTGCCAATACTTGCGTGGAGTCGACCGCACGTTACGCCATGGAGCTGGGTTATCACGTGACCCTGGTACGCGATGCCACCGCGGCCTTCAAACGAGAAATGATGACGGCGGCCCATGAGCTGAATGGGCCGACTTATGCCCATGAGATCGTCAAAACCAGCGAGCTCGTTGGAGCGATGCAGAAGACCACCTAAACCAGGCAGTCCTGGTACTCGGCTCAATCAGGCGCATCCACCAGGCCGCAGCATGCTCCTGCTACCGACACAGCGTCGGTAGCAGCGCTTGGTTCATCGGACTTGGAGAAGCGATTTTCGGTGGGCACGACCACGCAATGCGCCACCGATCGAGCCAAGCACGCCACCGGCGATGACGTTGATGATGAGGAGCACGCTCAACTCTGGCAGGGGAAGCAAGGCCGGCGCTTCCGACAGCCAATCACCCAGGGCTATGCCCGATGCGAACAGGGAGGCTCCGACTACAACTCGAAGCATTCCGCTCAATGCCCTCTTGTGCTCATAGCCTGCTGCGATCCCTCCCGCAACACTGGCCAAGATAAGGGCAAAGTACAAATACAGTGACCATGAAAGTGAATAACCAGTAATAACACCAAATATAACTGGCATAACTACTACGGCAATAACCTGGATCACCACGGGTTGGTCCGCTAACAACTTTATCTTGCTCATAGCTCGCATTCTTCTCTGATTGGAATTGTTTTCCGGCCTTGGCCGTTGAGATCGTGCAATTGCTTGCTCGGCATACCCCGCTTTTACGTTTCACCACCTCCTTCATCCCATCATCAAAAGTGATTAGCCACTAACCATCTTCAAAATAGTGCCCTGCGCGATGCAGATCCGAGCGCGGGAGACGCGCCCTCATAAGGCGATCCATTTCAATAGGTTGGCCCCTTCGGTCACAGGAGGAAGCCACGCATCAGGCCCGCTTCCAACCGGCCTTGCTAGCGGCAAAATCCGTTGGAGTACCCCCTACCGTTTGACCTTACTCCAACGTTGTAATAGATTCCAACAAAACAAGAATGAGGGTCAGCTCATGTCTAGCTGGAATCTTCAAATGAGTACCAAAGGCCTATGCCTCATGGGATCAGCTACGGCTGGCCGCATCGCCGCGGCTCAGGTATCCGGCATTTCAGGCCCTACGTGGCTACCGTTCGGGGCCCTCTTGATGGCTGCAACGATTCATCTTGCGGCTCAAAACCTGACCTCATTGCCCCCTAAATCACCCACCTACCTACCAGGTGCTGAGCAATCGAGTGCCCAGACGGTTGAGCAGCCATCATTGATCGTGGCGATGAAGAACAACGTCGATTCAGTACGAGCTTTTTACCTTCTTTATCAAGTGCAGCAGAACACAGCACTGGCCTCTAAAACCTCTGCCACAAAAATCTATAAGTTACTGCCATGACTTACGTTCTGCGGAATTAATTAAATCCAGAAAATTACCAGTGCGGCGCGACATTAATACAGCTAGGGAACAGTGCCAGTTGCCACGCGCCCAGTAGTCGCTTGTTCATAACACAACAACAAAAGGCAAAATCGATGAATAAAGTAATACTCTCAACGCTATGTGTAGCGGCGGGGCTAGCACTACAAACAGGTTGGGCGGCAGTACCCGCCGATCAGGTTGCAAGGCTTGGAAAAGATCTGACGCCAATGGGTTCGGAGAGAGCCGGCAATGCGGCTGGCACTATTCCCGAGTGGCAAGGCGGCCTGTCGAAGGACGCGGGAAAGGAAAGCGCTGATGGCTTCCTGGATAACCCGTACGAAAACGAAAAGCCGCTGTTCACCATTACCGCTCAGAATCTGGATCAGTACAAAGCACAGCTCTCTGCCGGCCAGATAGCGATGTTTCAGCGCTATCCCGAAACGTACCGGATGCCGGTTTACACCAGCCATCGAACCACCGCGCTGCCAGATCGCATCTACGACCTGATCAAGACCAGTGCCTCCAAAACTGAAGCCATCGAGGGGGGCAACGGGTTGAAGAACTTCTCCGACACGCGCTACTACGCGTTCCCGATCCCGCAAAACGGCCTCGAAGTCATCTGGAACCACATTACGCGCTACCGCGGCGGCACCATTCGCCGAAACGTAGTGCAGGTTGCGCCACAGGCTAACGGTGAGTTCTCAATCGTTCGCTTTGAAGACACCGTTGGCTTCCCTGATGGCCTCAAGGACATCGACAAGGATGCTGCGGATAACCTGCTTCTTTACTACACCCAGAAGGTAACAGCTCCGGCACGGCTCGCCGGCAACGTTCTGCTGGTTCACGAGTCCATTGACCAAGTTCGTCAGCCCCGAATGGCTTGGCAGTACAACGCGGGCCAGCGCCGCGTACGTCGTGCACCACAAGTTGCCTACGACGGTCCAGGTACGGCAACTGATGGCCTCACTACCGTCGATAACTTCGACATGTATAACGGGGCGCCTAATCGCTACGACTGGAAACTCATTGGCAAGAAAGAGCTTTATATTCCTTACAACAACTTCAAGCTTGAATCTCCTTCGCTCAAATACAGCGAGATCATCAAGGCCGGTCATCCAAACCAAGACTTGGCTCGATATGAACTTCATCGAGTGTGGGAAGTAGAAGCAGATCTTAAACCCACCGAACGTCACGTCTATGCGAAGAGACGTTTCTATATCGATGAGGACTCCTGGCAAGTTGCGCTTTCTGAGCAATACGACGCTCGTGGCCAACTGTGGCGTGTCGGTGAGGCAATGCTATCGCAGCAATACCGTGCCCAAGTTCCCATTTACGCGTTCGAAACGCTGAACGACCTCATTGCTGGACGGTACGTGGCCGTCGGCCTGAAGAATGAGGAAAAGCATGGTGTGATATTTGGCGACGAAATGTCCGCCAAAGAATTCACCCCAAATGCCCTGCGGAACGCAGGCGTCCGATAAATAAAACGGTGCAGGCTAAATACGCCTGCACCCATATTCTGCCGATCTTTAAACCTGTTGTCGTAAGGCACCAGAAGAGCATATTCGGAGCTAATAATGACAAAAAAAATCAGCCCCATCGCTTTTAAATTGATTTATGTCCCAGTCGGCTTTGCCGCCAGCATCATGATTTCCCTGGACGCGAAAGCGGTTAATTTCAATGTTGGCGAAATCGAAGGGCAATTCGACTCATCACTCTCTATCGGCGCAAGCTGGGGAACTGCCAAGCCTGATAAAGACCTGATTGGCATGGCCAACGGTGGGAACGGCTTTACCCAGACCAACGATGATGGCCGGCTCAATTTCAAACGGGGCGAAACCTTCTCGAAAATCTTCAAAGGCATCCACGATGTGGAGCTGAAGTACAACGACTTTGGTGTCTTCGCGCGAGGTAAATATTGGTACGACTTCGAGTTGAAAGATGAAGATCGCCAGTTCAAAGACATTAGCGATCACAACCGCAAGGAAGGCGCCAAGTCTTCGGGGGCCGAAGTGCTGGATGCCTTCGTGTATCACAACCATTTGCTGTTCGGTAACCCAGGCACCGTACGCCTGGGCAAGCAGGTTGTGAGCTGGGGTGAGAGCACGTTCATCGGCAACTCCATCAACTCGATCAACCCGATCGACGTATCTGCTTTTCGCCGCCCTGGCGCTGAGATCAAAGAGGGGCTGATCCCGGTAAACATGTTCTTCATGTCCCAAGGGATTACCGACAACTTCTCCGCTGAAGCTTTCGTGCAACTGGAGTGGGACCAGACCGTTCTCGATAACTGTGGAACGTTCTTTTCCGTCACGGACGTGGTACAGGATGGCTGTGACGGCAACTACAACATCCTCGATCCCGACTCGATCGCGCAAATCCAAGCTGCTTCGGCAGCAGGGCTGCTTCCAGGCGTTACTGTCGAGCAGGAAGGGCTTGTCGTTCCTCGCGGCTCGGACCGAGACGCCAGGGACTCGGGCCAATGGGGTGTCTCGCTGCGCTGGCAGGGTGACGAAGCAGAGTACGCAGCCTACGTGATGAACTATCACAGCCGCTTGCCGATCGTGAGCACTCAGACAGCAGACCGTCAGGGGGTGCTGGATACCCTAGCTGCGGCGGCAGGTCCTTTGGGCCTGAACGCTGTCCAGCCCATGTTGCTGGGGCGAGGGAATTACTTCTTGGAGTATCCGGAGGACATCCGCCTCTACGGAGTGAGCTTCAACACCACGCTCCCTACCGGGACCGCCTGGAGTGGTGAGATCAGCTACCGCCCCAACATGCCTCTGCAGGTGAACACTGTCGATCTGACTGCTCACCTGGTAACTGATGTCGTTAACCCGTTCCTAGCAAGCGGCTTCGATCCAGCTGTGGCGCTGGCACAAGCGGGTAAGGACTATCACGGGTACCAGCGCAAGGAAGTCACGCAGGCTCAATCGACCTTCATTCACTTCTTCGACCAAGCGATGGGTGCTGACCGCTTCACTCTGATCGGCGAAGTAGGCATTACCCGTATCGGTGCCATGACTGATGATTTCGACAATCGATTCGGCCGGGACTCTATCTATGGCGTTCCAGAAACCTCACTGGCTGCTCAACGCTATGGCTCCCACGGTTTCTATACCACCAACTCCTGGGGCTATCGCGCACGCGCTATCTGGGACTTCAACAACGTGATTGCAGGAGTGAACATCAAGCCGAACTTGGCCTGGTCTCATGATGTGGACGGTAACGGCCCGGTCTTCACGGAAGGAACCAAGGCAGCTAGTGTGGGTATCGACGCGGAATACCTGAACGCGTACACCGCGAGCCTTAGCTACACGAACTTCTTCGGCGGGGACTACAACATAAACAGCGATCGAGACTTCGTCGCGCTGAGTGTTGGGGTGAATTTCTAGTTCATCGAGGGCTTCTGAACTGGCGTGTCGGCGCACTCAAAGTGCTGATACGCCAAGTCAGGGGGTATGCGTAGCTTCTGCTTTGAATTAGCCGACCGGCGAGGCGACTGAAATGTTGGTTCCTGAACCCATGATCACCAAGGCGGCTTTGACCAAAGACTCTCGACTAATGCTGGCGGGCTTCAGTGCGTCATCTCGCAGAGCCAGGCTCAGCACGCCATTCATCATTGACCACGTAGCGTAGGCCGCACTTTCGGGCTCCAGATTGGGGTTGGCCCAACCACCCTCGATGCCATCCCGAATTATTGCGGTCAGATGAGCGACCTGCTCGTGAGCCATAGCCCCGATGCGAGCGATTGCTTCAGGCTCTTCTGGTGGATTGGCAAGGATCCGGAACTGGTAAGGGCGCTCGAAGGCGAAGCCCACATATGCTTCACAGATACGCGAAGCGCGCTCCATGGGCGTGCCCTTACCGTCGTATGCGCGATCGACATACCGACGATTTTCCTCCATTGCCCGTTCTGCAATAGCTACCAGCAGCGCAGGTTTTCCACCCACGCGGTTGTAAACCGTCTGCAGAGAGACATCCGCTCTCTTGGCGACTTCGTCAGCTGAAACCGCCGCCGCTCCACCTTCAATCAGGAGCTCTTCAGCGATTTCAATAAGGTTTCGACGCATATCTGCGGCGCGGCGTTGGGTACGGGTAAGGGTAATCGTCGTCATTTGTTGACTGTAACACGCCCTGCGATTAGAGTTAAGTCCAACGTTAGAGTCACTTAAAAGATATCAAATAACAAAAACGAATTTAGGTACATCCTATGCTACGTCTCGACGTCGAGTTTCCTTCTGAGGACTCCAAATGCAGCGCCTGGCTGTATCTCCCGGAATCCGAAAACCCACCTCCGATTATCGTCATGGCTCACGGCTTGGGAAGCGTCCGAAGGATGCGACTTGATGCCTATGCCGAGCGCTTTTCCGAGCTAGGGTACGCCTGCCTGGTATTCGACTATCGGCATTTCGGCGATAGCGAGGGTATGCCCCGCCAGCTCCTGGATGTGAAAAAACAGCTTCAGGACTGGAAGGCTGCTGTGGCCTTCGTTCGGACTCAGAAAGAGGTGAATGGTAGGCGGGTGATCCTGTGGGGTACGTCCTTTAGCGGCGGACACGTGCTTTCAACTGCTGCGGAAGATATGCAAGTCGCGGCGGTGGTTTCGCAATGCCCATTCACCGATGGTGTGGCCTCCAGCAAGGGCGTTGATCCGATAACGTCACTCAAAATCTCCGGCAAAGCGATCAAGGACTTGGTCGGCTCCTGGTTCGGCTTGGCCCCAGTGATGATCCCTACCGCCGGCCCGCCTGGCTCCGTCGCAATGATGACTGCACACGATTGTGAGAGTGGCTATCTCCAGCTGGTGCCCACCGACAGCGCGAAGGGTTTTCCCAACTACGTGGCGGCTCGCATTGCTCTGAAGATCATGGCCTACGCCCCAGGGCGAAAGACTCCAAAGATTACGTGCCCCGTCCTTTTCTGTCTCTGTGAGACCGACACAGTGGCCCCGTATGAGGCCAGCTACTACCACGCCCGAAAAGCTCCGCGCGGGGAGATCAAGATCTACACAGAAGGCCACTTCGATATCTACATGGGCTCTGCTTTCGAGCGGGTCATTCAAGACCAAATCGAATTCATCCAGCGTGTTGTACCGTTGAACTAAGGAAATTTTGAATGTCTGGCTACTCTCTCGACGGTCGTGTTGTCGCTATCACAGGATCTACCGGTGGGCTCGGATCTGCGGTTTGCAGAGCGCTCATTGCTAAGGGTGCTCACCTTGCACTGTTCGATATGAATTTGAACGCGGTGCAGGAACAGGCAAAGGAGCTGGGTGCTAATGCCCACGGTTGGGAAGTGAACGTCCGCTCCATGGAAAGCATTCAGACCGCGATGGACGAAGCCGCGAAGCTATTTGGTGGCATCGACATTGTGATCGCCGGTGCCGGTATCACCGCGTTTGAGCCTCTCGTTTGTGGTGATCCAAATACTTTTGATCGTGTCATCGACATCAACGTCAATGGGGTCTGGCGCACCTTCCGAGCAGGCGTGGAACACGTAGTTAAACGCAAGGGCTACCTGATGGCGATCTCATCGATGGCAGCCTTCAGCCAGTCACCACTTCAAGCGTCATACACCGGCAGCAAGGCCGCTGTATGGGCCATCTGTAACAGCATCCGCTTGGAGCTTCGGCATATGGACGTAGGCGTGGGTAGCGTGCACCCGACCTTCTTCCATACCCCGATGATGGACCAGGCCTTCAACAGTGGCGCTGGGAACAAAATCTGGAAGGGCAACAAGTCAGGCATCTTCAAGATGGTGGCGCTGGAAGATGTTGTCAGCGGCATCATCGGCGGCCTTGAAAATCGCTCTGACATGGTCTTTGTGCCCAAGAGCAATTCCTTGGTAGCCCATGCTCCACGTTTCTTCCGGAAAGTCGTCGAGAGCCTGGAGTACAAAGACCATGAGGTGGCCGCGATGATCATGGCAGCGAAGCAAGAAGCCGCAGCCAAGTGACATGAGTTTCTTTGCTGGGAGCCTCGATGGTGGGAGGCACCCAGCCTTTTTTACGATGCAACGCTGAGTAGAGCCTTACTTTTCTTCCTAACAACTTCGACTTTCCACTCACGCGACAGCGTTGCCGACAAGCGGCTCAATCCTCTCCCAGGCTCCGCCACCTCCTAGCATGAATCCTTTCTCTGCCATCGAGCATCTAAAAGCGCTCTAGGACGATGGGTTCTTGTGTCTGGACTTCTCATATCCCCGAATCTCGCTGGCCAATAGCCTGTCAGCTGGCACGCCGGTTACACCAACGCTACAAAATTTGCATTTACTCTAACAGTGGAGTCGGTTACAACATTGGAATAAAGAACAATTCCAATAAATAGCGTTGGGTCAAGACATGCATCGTCCTGGCAACTTCTCTCAGCTCAATACGCGGACCAGCACAGAGCTGGTCGACGCCTCTTCTCAAGCACCCGCCTCGGTTTCCACTGGGCAGCGCCTTCGTAGGCTGCGCCTGGGTTCCGCTCGTACCGAGCAAATAACAAAAAGCAGGAGATATCCGATGAGTGAGATTACCGCTGCAGCCATGAGCATTTTTGCCGCCATGGCAGAAGCCCCTCTGGTTCCTCGTGAGCATGCCCGTGAAGCGATTTTGCTTCTGGAGTCTGATCTGCCCTGGATCAACCTGCCGGACGGCTCGAAGATCCAGCTCTTGCATGTGGATCTGAACCAGAACCTGTGGATCACAAGAAATCGGATGAAGCCTGGTTTTGGCGTCAACACCCACTATCACACCGGCCCTGTTTTCGCCGTCACGCTGAGCGGGGAGTGGTTCTACAAAGAGTACGCCGACAAGGTGAACAAGGCGGGTGCCTACCTGTTCGAGCCTGCTCACTCGCTTCACACCTTGTGTGTTGCTGAAGACGCCAAAGAAGACGCCGATGTTTGGTTCGCTATTTTCGGTAGCAACATCGACATCGATGACCAGGGCAACGTCATCAACATCCTCGATGCCAAGAAGATGCTGACTGGGTATCGCGCCTTGTGTGCCGCTCAAGGCCAGACCTGTGAGCGACTGATTGTGGTCGGTGAGTAACAGCCCGGCAGCTCAATCGCCTCAACCAGGCGGGCAGCCGCTGTCTGCTCGCCGCCTACATACTTGAGAGGTCACCAATGACTACATGGATCAAAGGCGCTCCGAAGGTCGCATTCATTTCTGGCGCCGGCAGTGGCATCGGCCTGCAGATTGCGAAAGCACTTCTGAATGATGGAGCGAGCCTGGCGCTGTTCGATCTTCGGGTTGACGATGCCGTTCTGGAAACCCTGCGCCGTAGCTGCTTCACGCAAGGCCAACGCGTCGAAGTCTTCACCGTCGATATCTCGCAGGCTGCTTCCGTGGACTCCGCAATCGATGCCGCTGTCGCCAGCTTTGGTGCTCCGGACTTCGCGTTCAACTCCGCTGGCATCCTACGTACCGCGCTCTTCACAGAGCTGCCTGCAGAGACCTTTGAGCTGGTTATTCGTATCAACTTGATAGGCAGCCGGAACTTCGCCGCCGGGATACTTCGTTACATGAAACCAGGTGGGCATTTGGCTCTGGTTGCATCACTGGCAGGCATCATCGGTGGCTACACCCAGGCTGCATACGGCGCTTCCAAATTTGGTGTCGTTGGTCTCGCCGAGGTACTGCGACTGGAACAGAAGCCCTGCGGCATCGATGTTTCTGTGATCTGCCCCGGTGAGATCTCCACGCCTCTGCTGGATCACGAACGCCAACACGGCAGTAAGGTAACCGAGGCACTCAATGCCACTGCCGGTGTGCTCACCGTTGAGCAGGCGGTAGCCGGGATTCTGCAAGGCCTCCGTAAGCGCGAGTTCATGATTACCCCAGGATTCAGAGCCCGATTCCTGCGTGGAATGGCCCGGAAAGCCAGCGGCTTAATGCGCTGGATGACTGACAAGACCTTGGCAGGCGCCCTGGCCGACGAGCAGAAACGACTGCGTAAGCTGGACCAGAAATCGGCTTGACCTCCCCAAGCACTCTCTAGCGGCTGCTGGCCACCATCTTTGTGGCCGCAGCGCTGATGACACCAAATAGGTATTCAAAGGACTTTGGCTATGCAACGTCTTGATGTTCAGTTTTTGTCTGGCGGTAGCCGCTGCGATGCCTGGCTGTATCTGCCGGAATCGAAGCGTCCCGCTCCGATCATCATCATGGCTCACGGCCTTGGAAGCACCCGCTCGATGGGGCTCGATAACTACGCGCAGCGCTTTTGCATGCTCGGTTACGCCTGCTTGGTATTTGACTACCGGCACTTCGGTGGAAGCGAGGGAGAACCCAGACAACTGCTGGACGTGAACAAGCAACTCCAGGACTGGAAGGCAGCTGTGGCGTTTGCGAGAACCCGCAGCGATGTGAATACAAACAAGGTCATTCTGTGGGGCACGTCATTTAGCGGTGGCCATGTCATCGCGACTGCAGCAGACGACCAGAAAATCTCTGCTGTGATTTCTCAATGCCCCTTCACCGACGGCATGGCATCCAGCATGGCCGTTCCGCCCTTGACGTCTATGAAGGTGACCGTACGTGCCCTCAGAGACAAGATTGGCTCTTGGCTCGGCACTGCACCGGTGACCATTGCGCTTGCTGGTAAGCCTGGCACTACCGCGATGATGTCTGCGCCCGACTGCGAGAGCGGATATCTCAACCTGGTACCGGAGTCAGAAGCCAAGCGATTCCCCAACTACGTTGCGGCTCGGATTGCTCTTCAGATCCTGACTTACTTTCCTGGTCGTAAAACCCCGAGCCTGAATTGCCCAGTGCTTTTCTGCGTTTGTGAGACCGACACGGTGGCGCCTGCAAAGGCAACCCTTCGCCATGCGCGCAGGGCGCCGCAAGGGGAGATCAAGCTCTACAACGAAGGACACTTCGACATCTACGTGGGTATCGCTTTTGAACGGACGATCGGTGACCAAATTGAATTTCTCCAGCGCGCTGTCCCCTTGAGCTAAGGCGTTAAGGCCCGCAAAAAAGCGAGGTTTTAAGGATATTTTTCGCGCGTAACGCCAGCCAATCAAAGAGTCACTTACCGATGCAGAGTCTTCGAAGCCGGGGGCTTAACTGCGCTGTCCCGGGCAGGAGAAGCGCATGGTAGTGACTCTGCCGCAAACGGCCAGTAGCGGACGCTGAGGGGCTATGCGTCAATCATTTGGTGATGAGGCAAGCGTTCGAATCAGGAAGCTCCTGAGACTGTCTACGGCCTTGGAACCCTGCGATGCCTTGCTGCGATAGACAGCAACGTCCATCGACGCTAGCGGCCCCAGGTTGTGCTCTCTTCCTAGAATCTGGAGATGGGGCGGAACGGTGCAGCGTGTAAGCACCGCCACCGCAATTCCGCTCTCCACAGCAGCGATCTGGCCCGCCAAGCTTGAGCTGTTATAGACGACCTTGTAATGACGGCCCTGCCTGGCCAGAGAGTCCACGGCACATCTGCGCGCGAGACTGGCCGACTCGTACACTGCGATGGGCAAGGGATCGCGCCGCCACAGGTCGAATTGCGCGGAGCCCACCCAGACCATGGGCTCCTGGAACAGGAATGCCCCGCGCCGAGGGCTGTCACGCGAGACCAATGCCAGATCGAGGTCACCACTCATCACACGGGGTATCAGCGCGGTCGACTGTTCACAGGTCAACTCAATCTCGACGCCACCGTGCCGTGGTGCAAAACGTTTCAAGACCGGCGTGAGGTAGTGCGCCGCGTAGTCCTCTGCAACGCCTAGACGGATTCTCCCCGTCAACTCCTCTCCCCAGAAGGCCGCCTGTGTTTCGGCATGCAATGCAAGCATCCGGCGTGCATAGCCCAACAGCGTCTGGCCGTCGTCAGTCAATTCAAGATGCCGTGGCCCCCGGCTCAGCACCTGCCGACCGAGCGCAGACTCGAGCTTCTTGAGCTGCATGCTCACTGCGGATTGAGAGCGGTGCACCTCGGCGGCGGCGCTGGACAGAGAGCCCGAATCGACCGCTGCGACAAAGCACTTGAGCCAATCGATCTGTAGGTCTCGAGGCGACATTTGCCGCTCCCATTGAATTCGAAAAACGAATAGCTGATTGCCAGAATATGCGCTTTTCGTCCAGCCAATGTCTTTGCATGATTGATGGGCATGCCGCCTGCTGCATCCATCCTGGAGATTTCATGCACTTCGATACCTGGCTGCTTTACCTGCTGACCTGCTGCGGCATCTCGGTGGTTCCCGGCCCCAATGCATTGCTCGTACTCACCCACGGCGCCCTTCATGGCACCCGCAAGACGCTGTTCACAATCACCGGCGGCGTCCTCGGCTTCATCGCCATGATCGCGCTGTGCGTGCTTGGCCTGGGCGCTCTGCTGAAAGCATCGATGCTCTGGCTGACAGTTCTGAAAGTTGTCGGTGGGCTGTACCTCATCTGGTTGGGCGTCAATCTCTGGCGCTCGGAACCAGTGACACTTTCCTTGGGAGATCTTTCAAACTCGAGCCAACTGTCACTGTTCCGTCAGGGACTACTGTCCGCCATCTCCAATCCCAAGGCATTGCTGCTGTTCACTGCATTCATCACACCCTTCATCGATCCGCATCAGAATCTTCTGCTCCAAACGGTTGTTATGGCACTGACCTACGCGGTGGTGGAGTTTGCGGTTGAATTCGGTGTGGCCAGCGCCGCCAATCGCGTTCGTCCCTGGTTGGCGCGAGCGGGGCGGCGATTCAATCGGGTGTGTGGTGGATTCTTTGTAGCCTTTGGGGCGCTGTTGCCGATTCGATAAGCAGGGAAACGTCCGCTATGGGT